>JAJZVL010000092.1 GCA_021845725.1 Actinomycetes bacterium
AGCCACGTCCAGCCGAAGGACGTCGTTGCGATCCTGGGCAGCTCCTACGAGGAGTGCCGTGCCCTGGCGCTCACCTTGTGCCTGCAGGTGGCCCGCCGAGGGCTCCCGGTGCTCGTCGCCTCGCCCGGGACGGCGCCCGGCGCCCTCGGTCGACAGCTCGTGGGCCTCGCAGCCGGGTCGCTCCACGTTGCCAACGGCCCCGCACCGATAGAGGTGCCGGGAGAGGTGCCGACGTCGATCGGCGAGAGGATCCGCATCGTCGACGACCCCTACCAGAGCCTTGCCACCATCTGGAGGTGTGCCGCCGAGCAGGCCCGGTGCCGCACCCGACCGATCTTCGGCCTGGTCGTGATCGACCGGTTCGACGCCTACGAGTCCGTCGAAGAGGACCTGCTGCGCCTACGCGAGACCGCCCGGTTGCTCGGCGCGCCCCTCGTTGTGCTCGCCTCCAGGGCGTCTCGTGCCGGCAGCGTCGTGGGCGTCGCCGACGTCGTCGTCGTGGTCGAAGAAGGATCGGTTCGCCCGACGGTCGGCGGGACACCCCCGGTGTGGATCGGGCGCGTGCCCTGGGGGAACGAGAAGACTTCGCTCGTGGCGATGGACGGGCCCGGCTCCAGCGCGCTCACGGCCCCCTTCGTCGTCTCTGCACTACAGCGGCTCGGAGGCTTTCCGGACCTGGCCGGCAGGGAGCTGCGCTGCGACCGTGACGGCGCCCTCCTCGGGTGGAGGGCCTTCGATCTCACGACCCCCGTGCGCGCACGAGCGCTGCTCACCTCTCCGTACCGTGGGACCCCCTGGCACACCCCGGTCGAGACGGCCACCTGCCGGCTCCGTCGCCACCGCGCGCCGGATCCGGGGTGCGACTGCGGGATCTACGCGACGCTCGACCTCGACCTCGCCCTCTCGAAGGTGCGGTGGCCCCAAAGTGCGGGGGTGGTGGCGCTCGTGCGCGGGTGGGGACGCGTCGCGATCCACGAGGAGGGATGGCGGGCCGAGCACGTCCAGCCGGCTGTCGTCTTCGGCACAGTCCCAGACGACGAGAAGGCCGAGCTCGCCTATCGCTACGAGTGCGAGATCCTGAGCCCGGAAAGAAGGAGGAACTGGTGGATATCGGCGGCTTCGTTCGACTCGAGACGGTCGAGCTCGAAAACGGCATCGACCACATCGCCGAGAAGGCGCACGTCCGAGAGGGTGAGCCCTCCGTGCCCGAAGGAGAGGGAAGCGCATCGGTGAGCACGCGCCCGGCTCCTGCGTCTCACCGCTGACGTCGGTCGAGTCGGTGGAGATCTCCTGCTGGCCGCATCCGCCAGGGTCAGTCAGCGGCCGTGGGTGCTCGTGGGGTCACTGCACGGTGGTCCTCGAGACCGAAAGCCAAGCTTCACCGAGCCGCCATTCTCGGCGTGCGGTCGGATTGTGCTGTGAGCCGAAGGTCGACCGGCGGGGAGGGAGGACTCGTACCACCGCTCGGCACGAGCGTGACTGACCGTGAGGCCCGAACCCGTGGGTGCCCGGTGCCGAGCGGCTCGGACATCGAGACGCTCGACCAGGTTCTCTGCGCGGTTATTGGACCGGCCGGAATCTGGGAACTCCGTTTCTTGCGAAGGATCGGTAACGGCACGCTGCGTCGAAGCCGTCTGGGGGGCCGAGGTCACGAAGACGCTCGTACGCCTCGACGCAGGTCGCGTTCAGTGCGCCGGCAGGGAAGTAGCCGTCGAAGTTCGACGCGGGGATGTAGCGCCCCCCGAGCCCGGTGCCCTCGAAGTAGCGGCGGACACCGCGTTCCCAGCGCTTGAGGCAGCGCTGGTAGGCCTCGGGGCGAGGGACCTCGGGGAGCATGCACACGACGTGGTCGTAGCCCAGCTTTCGAAGACGTCTCACCCAGGTCCGACCCACCTCCTCGCTCGAGAGGGTGGTGTCGATGAGGATGTTGTGCGCTCCGTCGCCCCCGATGTCGCTCACCCGTCGTTCTTCGAGGTGCTTGGCCTCCCGATGGCAGCTGCTCGACAGCTCGAGCGGGGTCAGCTCGTGGTTGCCCGGTCGCCATCGCTCCAGATGAACCGGCAGTCGGCCCGTAGGGTCCGAAAACTCGATCACACCGCTGACCAGGACGTTCGCGTGGATGGCTGGTCCGGCTACCGTCCGCCTTCACCATGGGAAAGCCCGGTCGTCCCCGTCGCGAGCTCTCGTCGTTCGCCTACCTTGCCGTTCGGCGGGTCCTCTCGCTCGTGCTGCTCGCCCTGCGAACGAGCGGGTCCAAGGAGAGCGAGATCCTGGTGCTGCGCCACGAGCTCGAGATCCTGGGTCGCAACTAGCCGCGGCCCTGCCTCCAACCGGCCGACCGGGCCTGGCTCTCAACGCTGAGCCGGCTCTTGACGCGCGAGCGCTGGTCGGCGTTCGGCGTACGACCCGAAACCCTCCTTCGCTGGCACCGTCGCCTCGTCGCCCGACACTGGACGTATCCTCACCGCCTGCCTGGGCGACCGCCGATCGCCGACGAGCTCGCCGCGCTGATCGTGGCGATGGCGTCGGACAATCCGACTTGGGGGTACCAGCGCATCCGAGGTGAGCTGCTTTCTCTCGGGCATCGGGTGGCGGCGAGCACGATCGCCAAGGTGCTCGAGGCCCACGGCCTCGAGCCCGCACCACGGCGCAGCTCTCCCACCTGGCGCCGGTTCCTCCGCCAGCAGGCGGCGGGCATCGTGGCCTGCGACTTCTTCTCGGTCGACACGATCTCGCTGCGCCGGCTCTACGTCCTCTTTCACCCATCACGGGTCGCGCCGGGTCTTCCTCGCCGGCATCACGACCAACCCCACCAGGGACTGGGTTACCCAAGTGGCCCGCAACGTGAACGCCGAGCTTCGTGACGCCGGCATCGCTGTCAAGCACCTGCTCCGTGATCGCGACGACAAGTTCGCTCCGGGCTTCGACGCGGTGTGGCAAGGCGAGGGTGCGAGCATTGTGTGCAGCCCCGTTCGGGCACCCAACGCGAACGCCATCGCCGAACGCTGGGGTGCGCACCGTGCGATCGGAGTGCACCGACCGCCTTCTCATCTTGAACGAGCGGCACCTCGGCCGAGTGCTCGTCCGCTACGTCCGCCACTATGACGGGCACCGCCCGCACCGCGCCCTAAAGTTGCGTCCGCCAGATCCGCTCACAGCGAGGATCCCGTCGACGCGTGCCGCGCTCGCGAGCATCCGCCGCCGCGAGATCCTGGGCGCCCTCATCAACGAGTACCACGCCGCGTGACCAGCCCGGCCGAGTATTCGGACCCTATGGGCAGGCCCCGGCCGCTCACGCTCCCCGAGTGCGCCCGGCTCGCCTCCCACCTCCACCCGGTCCATCAGCTCGCCTTCTGGCTCCAGCGGATCATGGGCCTGCGCATCTCCGAAGCTTTCGGCGTCCGGGTCTCCGACGTCGTCGACCTCGGCGGCACCGGGCTGCTCGCCGTCCAAGGCCAAGGCGGACGCAGCTTCAGCGTCCGCGACGACCACGGCCAGGTGGTCGCCGTCCCGTACAAGCAGACCACCAAGAGCGCGGCGGGTTGCCGGGTCCTCGTCGTCCCCGAGAAGCTCATGGCGCTCATCCGCGTCGCCGTCGACGCCTTCCACACCGACCCCGACACCGGCACCGTCGACACCGGGGCACGCCTCGTCCCAGGCCTGCAGAGCCCTGACCGCTCCGACCAGCACGCCTACCGCCACGCCTTCACCGAAGCCGCCATCGCCGAACAGCTCTCAGCCGACCACCTCGGCTTCTCCGTCTCCACCCACCTGCTACGGAAGTCCTGCGCCACCGACCTGGCGTGGACGTCCGGCATCGAAGACGCCGTACGCCGCCGGTTCATGGGGCACCGGGCCGGCGACGATGTCTACGGGCGCATCTACACCCTCGACCACCCCGACGTCGCCCCACTCCATAAGGTCGCCGAGATCCTCGACCACAACATCGCCATGTCGATCGGTACCCTCATGGTCCCGACCATCCGCCACGCCCAGTGGGCGAGCGCCAACCCCCTCGCAGCACGCGCCGACCACATCGATGCAACCCTGGCGGCCGCCGGCTGGCTCGTCGACCCCGGCAGCGACGACGACCCACTCTGCGACGCCCACCGGGTCGCCCGAGAGCTCGACATCTACCCGACCACCGCCCGGGGGTGGATGACCGACGGCACCCTCCCCACCGTCACCCTGCCCGACGCCACCGGCGTCTCCCGTCGCTACGCCCGGCTCTCCGACGTCTGGGCCCACCGCGACCGCCTCGCCGGGCGGATCCTCCTCACCGACCTCGCAGAAGAGCTCGGCATCGCCTACCACGAGGCCCACCACGCCCTCCGCCGGCTCGGGCTCACCGTGGAGCAGCACCCCACCAGCCGCCAATACCACCTGACTGCGGAGTCCGCCGATGCCCTACGAGCCGAGCATGAGCGTGTCCAGGCCCTGCATCGCCGCTCGATGAAGCTCGCCGCCGCCGCTCGCCAGCTCAAGGTCGCCCTCAGCACCGCTGCCCTGCTCTCCCGCACCGGCCAGCTCGAGGTCGACCCCGAGACCGACTCCTCCGGCGCCCGCTTCGTCACCCGGATTTCGGTTGAGGCGCACAGGACGCGGCGACATGGTGGCCGCCCCGCCCGGCGAAGAGAGGTTGGAGAGGCGAACCCCTGAACGGTCTCCGGTAGTTCGGCTCTCGGATCCGTCCGGACGACCTCGCTCTCGTTTACGCTTCCACGGTGCCCCGCTGGGACTTCACGCACCTCGGCGATGTCATCGCCACCTACTCGGGTGGGCCGACGCTCGCTGGTGTGCCCGCCGGTGGCAGGGCCGAAGGCGGCGAGTTCGAGGCGGCAGTCAGGGATGCGTGGACGACCTTCGCTCGCGAGGTCCGCAGGACCGTGGGAACGATCTGGGTGGTGAACCCTCAGCGGAGTGGTCAGCGCCGCGTCGTGAAGATCGAGAGCCGGAGTGGGCCGCGGGCCATTTACTGGGACTACTCGTCGGACATCGCCGCCCTGGCGGAAGGCGAGGTGACCGAGGACGTACCACCCGCGTGGCTCGAGCGCAGGTTCCTGGTCGCCGACCTGCTAGAGGCGCAGCTGGACGCAGGGCCCTACCCGTTCGCTCCGCCCACCGAGCAGGACTCTGCCCGCTTCCACGGCGAGGCTTACCCTGCGCTGTTCGCAGGGCGGACGACCAACTTCGACTTCAGCGGCGCGCTTGTGGACAGCGGGGTGCTCAAGGAGAAGCTGCTCTTCGAGTACAAGTACGCGAAGAGCAGTAACAACGACTCGATCGACGGCAACGCGCACGAACGGCTCGCGTTCCAGGTTCTGCAGTACGTCGAGATCGCCCTGCGCTACCCCTCGTGCTCTCTCAACGTGATCGCGGCTCAGGCCTTCTCGGAGTACCGGAACAAGTACCATCCAGCCTTCAACCAGCAGGCCATCCGGCTGAACGACACGTTTCGGCAGGTGCAGTTCCGGTTCGCGGCGTGTCGCTCGGATTACATCGCGCTGTTTGACTGCTTCGCCTACTTCCTTCTCGACGGAAGCCTTCCTCCCGTCGACTACCGGCGGGTACGAGAACGCAGCTAGAAGAGGGAAGCTTGCCGACTCGGCGTCGCACAGCCCTGGTAGGGGGCAGTCATGGAGACGACGATGTCCTTAGGACCGGCGACGAGCACGTACTCGACGTTGCGCAGATGCGACACCTGCCCGACCTTCTCTCCGCTCGGGTTGTAGATCCCGATCTGAGCACCGACGTAGCGCTTTGAGTCGAAGGCGAGGACACCCACGTGGCCGCGCACGGAGCACGCCGCGACCAGATCTTCAAGCGTCACCCACGACTCGTTGTTGTAGGAAAGGACCAAGACCTCCGCTCGGACGTCAGCGATGACTTGGCGTAGCGCGCCCGGCATCTCTCGGGTCGCATTGAAGACGCTCTTGGTCGTCGGGTCCCGGCTGTCGATCCGCTTGCAGGCGATCCCGTAGTGCTCGGGCGCGTCCCAGGCGACGAGCGTCTCCCAGATGTGGTAGTTGGTGAAGTAGCGGTGCTGGTTGTAAGGCGGGTCGAGGTAGGCGAGGTCGACCTCTTCCAGGGTGTGCACGACCTTGCAGGCGTCGGCTCTCACAGCCTGTCCGCGACCCGTGTACAGCTCAGGGATCCGCAGCTCCAACGCGTTGAACGACCGGGGAGCCCACTGCTTCACGTAGGCCATCTGGACTCCGGTGGTCGAGTCGACTCGGTCAGCCGCGTAGATCAAGCTCGTGAGGAGCACGGGGTAGAGGGGGCTCCCCTTGAACTCTGCCTCGATAGCGTCACGGATCGCATCGACGCGCATCCCGTTGAACGGCTGGAAGTAGCGAGAGCGGACGCAGAACGTCTCGGTGAAGTAGCCGTGCCGACCGGGCAACGAGGAGAGGTACTGCAGCGCCTCTCGGAGATCGTCCTTGTCCACATCGGCAGCGTCGGTCTCGATGTGGCACTTGGCGAACACCTCGGAGTAGCGCGCGGTGTCGACCGCGGTGACGAAAGCTCCGCGCCGTTTGAACTCCTGGGCCACCCTGGTCGTGCCGGTGAAGAGGTCCAATGCGGTCTCTGCGCCGGACAGCCCGAACAGCTCGCCCAGGACCGGGACCAGGCGGCGCTTGGAGCCGATGTACTTGATCACCTGGGGCTCTCCTCCTCGAAACGGTTACGCCGACGGTACCAGCGGGGCGCGACACGACCGGGGACCGTCTCGGGCAGGAAGAAATGCTGCGCGGCGGCACCACCCGCCGCGACAGGGCTGCGGCGCAACGCGGTGACACGCTGGTCCCTTGATGAGGTGCCGCTCGTGAGGCACCTCACCCGCACCAGTTGAGGGCTCAGCCCGCCCGCCCGCGTTCCCGTAGGGTCCGAAAACTCGATCACACTGTTGACCAGGACTTTCGCGTGGATGGCCGGTCCGGCCACCGCCCGCCTTCACCATGGGAACACCCGATCGTCCCCGTCACGGGCTCTGGTCGTTCGCCTACCTCGCCGTCCGGCGGGTCCTCTCGCTCGCCCTGCTCGTCTTCCGAACGAGCGGGTCCAAGGAGATCGAGATCCTGGTGCTGCGCCACGAGCTCGAGATCCTGCGGCGCAACCAGCCGCGGCCACCCCTCGACCCAGTCGATCGGGCGTGGCTCTGTGCGCTGAGCCGACTCCTGGGAAAGGAGCGCTGGTCGGCGTTTATCGTTCGACCCGAGACCCTCCTTCGCTGGCACCGACGCCTGGTCACCGGGCACTGGACGTACCCTCACGCCTGCCTGGGCGACCGCCCATCGGAGAGGAGCTCGTGACGCTGATCGTGGCGATGGCGTCGGACAATCCGACTTGGGGGTACCAGCGCATCCGAGGTGAGCTGCTCGGTCTCGGACACCGGGTCGCAGCGCTGCTTTGCGCCTGACTTCGCGATAGGGATCGGCCGCAGAATCAAGCAGCATCCGCGGGTCTCCACGACGAGTGGAGGACCATGTTCCGATGACCGAGGAGACCCGTGGAACCGACCGGGCTGGACGCCGTGCGAAGCGCTTCCTGACCCCGCTGCAGAAGTACGAGATCTTCCTCCAACTGGTGCGCCAGGAGGTGACGGTGATCGAGGCCGCCGACCATTGGCAGGTCGATCGCGGCGTCATCATGCGCATCCGCACGGTGGCCAAGGAGGGGGCGCTGGAGGCCTTGTCGAAGTCGCGACCCGGGCGGCGGGAGAAGGAGCGCGACATGGAGCTCTTGGCGGCCCGAGCCGATGCCGCCCGGCTCGGCGACGCCCTGAAGGAGATGGCGGTCCAGCTGATGCTGGTCGAGGGAAAAGGGCGCTGGGGCTGAGTGGCCGGGTCCCACGCCGGGTGGACGCGGCCACCAAGACTGCTCTCCTCGGGCTCATCGACGACGCCACCGCCTCGGGATGGAGCTTTGCGGGCGCCTGCCGCCAGCTCGAGCTCGGAGAGGTGCGGGCGTATCGGTGGAGGGAGCGTCGGGCGACCGGCGAGCTCGACGACCGCTCTCCCGGGGGCAGCCCGATGCACGGCCTCTTGGACGACGAGATCCAGGCGATCATCGACCTCTACCACGCATGGGGCGAGATCGACCGCTCGCATCGAAAGCTCGCCCACCGGGGCTCCTACACGAACACCGTCTGGGTCGCTCCCTCTTCGGTCAGACCTAGATCCGCGAGTACCGAGTCCAGAGACGGAGAGTGGGACGGAGGCTCGAGCGTAGTTCCGTGCTGAGCATCGAGCCGACGAACCTCTCGCCTGTTGTGGAGCCGTGTGGGCGCGTTCGATCAAGGGTGCGAGGTTCTTGTC
>JAJZVL010000093.1 GCA_021845725.1 Actinomycetes bacterium
GATCCTCGTCGAGATCAAGTCGCAGCGGCTCCTGCCCGGACCCGACGCCGTCGACGACGAGGAGGAGCTCGGCGGCTGGGAAGATCGCGACCTGCTCATCTCGCGTCTTCTCGAGTGCCGCGCGTACTCGGCCGCGGCCGACGCATTCGTGGTGCTCTCCGAGCGCGCCGCCCGCTCGGTCGCCCGGGAGGCGGGTCTCGACGACGGCTTCGTCGTCCACGCCCCGGACCTGCTCGAGGGCGTCACCCCTGACCGCCTCGCCCAGGCCTACCTCCGTGCGACCGCCGAGCGTCCGGTGCCACGCGTCGACCTCTCCCATGTGACGGTCGACACCGTGACGGTCTCCGAGACCGTCCAGGCGCTGGCCTCGTGGCTTCCGGGCCGCGCCAGGGTGTCGTTCCGTGAGCTCACCGCTCGTCTCGCCAGCCGGATCGAGGTCATCGTCCACTTCCTCGCCGTGCTGGAGCTGTGCAAGCTGGGCAAGGTCGTCGTCTCCCAGGCCGAGCGTTTCGGGGATCTCGAGGTCGAATGGGTGGGGGAGGACCACCCGCTCGTCGAGGCGCTGGTCGGGGCCGAGGAGTACGAGGGCTGAGGGGGCTGAACGGATGGGGATGGGCGCAGGCTCGGCGCGGGTCCGATGAACGACGAGGACCTCGCTCGGGCGATCGAGGCCGTCGTGCTCGTGGCAGTCGAGCCGGTCCCCCCGGGGCTCCTCGCGGAGCTGCTCGAAGAGCCTGCGGAGCGGGTCGAGGCTGCCTGCGAGCGACTGGCCGCCTCCTACGGCCACGAGCGGCGAGGCTTCGTCCTCGCACGCGTCGCCGGCGGGTACCGCTACCAGAGCCACCCCGACCTGGCCGCCTACGTGGAGCGCTTCGCCAACCGTGACGTGTCGCACCGGCTGTCCACGGCGGCCCTCGAGACCCTGGCGATCGTCGCCTACCGCCAGCCGGTGTCGCGCGCCCAGATCGCGGCGCTGCGCGGGGTGAACGCCGACGGCGTCGTCCGCCTGCTCGAGCAACGCGGCTACATCGTTGCGGTCGGCCGCGCCGCGGGGCCCGGCCAACCCGTCCTCTACGGCACCACGGACCTCTTCTTGGAGCGCCTCGGCCTCGACAGCGTCTCCCAGCTCCCGCCGGTCGAGGACTTCCTGCCGGGCGCGGACGTCGCGGGCGAGCTCGAAGAGGGCCTCCGGCCGTCCGCCGGCGCCGGGGGCGGGGCGAGCGGCGATGCCACGGGGGACTGAGCCCCGAGGCGAGCAGACCGGGGGCGAGCAGACCGGGGGCGAGCGGATCCAGAAGGTCCTCGCCCGCGCCGGCGTGGGCAGCCGGCGGGTGTGCGACGAGCTGGTCGCGGCGGGACGCGTGACGGTGAACGGCGTCACGGCCGAGCTCGGGCGGCGCGTGGACCTCAGCGCCGACGAGGTGGCCGTCGACGGGGTCCCGGTCCCCGTGGCGCCGGACCTCGTGTACTACCTCGTGAACAAGCCCTCGGGGGTCGTCACCACCGCCTCGGACCCGCAAGGACGTCCGACGGTGCTGGGCCTCGTGCCGGCCAGCCCCCGGGTCTTCCCGGTGGGGCGGCTCGACTTCGACACCGAGGGTCTCATCATCCTCACGAACGACGGCGCGCTCGCCCATCGCCTCGCCCATCCGTCCCACGGCGTCGCGAAGGAGTACCTGGCCGAGGTCGACGGCACCCCCGGGCCCGCGTCGCTGCGGCGCCTGCGCGAGGGCGTCGAGCTCGACGACGGGCCCAGCGCGCCGGCGGTGGTCGGGCAGGTGGCTCCGCACGCCTTGCGCATCGTGATCCACGAGGGGCGCAACCGCCAGGTCCGACGCATGCTCGAGGCCGTCGGCCACCCTGCGCGCCGCCTGGTGCGCACCCGGATCGGCCCGATCGCCGACCCGGCGCTGCGCCCTGGGCGGTGGCGGCCCCTGCGCACCGACGAGGTCCGCGCGCTCTACGCGCAGAGCTCCTCGAACGAGGGCCGAGCCGCTCGACCCCACCCCCGCGCGGCGGCCCCCCGGAGGGCTCCCGAGGGCGGACAGGCCAGCCGGTAGCATTCGCCCTCATGCCAGGGTCCGTGCGCGCGCTCCGTGGCGCGACCACCGTCAGCGAAGACACCGAGGCGCAGGTCACCGAGCGGGTCCAAGAGCTCCTCACCGAGATCATGGCCCGTAACGGCCTGGCGATCGACGACGTCATCAGCGCCATCTTCACCACCACCGCGGACGTCGTCTCCATGTTCCCTGCCGCCGCTGCACGGGGCATCGGCTTCGGGAGCGTGCCGCTGCTGTGCGCGTCGGAGATCCCGGTCCCCGGCGCGATGCCCCTGTGCATCCGGGTCCTGCTGCACGTCACCAGCGACCGGGCGCCCGGCGACCTCCGGCACGTCTACCTCCATGGCGCCCAGGTGCTTCGCGATGACCTCCCTGTCTGAGCCGCACCAGCCTGAGCCGCCCCCCGAGGTTCCGCCCCGGCGGGATCCGCCCCGGCGCGCCCTCGTAGTCGGGACCGGCCTGATCGGGGGCTCGCTGGGCCTGGCGCTGCGGGCCCGGGGATGGGAGGTGCGCGGCTACGACGCCGACGAGGCGCGGACCAAGGCGGCGCTCGAGCGGGGGGCGCTCGATGACGCAGGCGACGACCTCGACGCCGTGCTGGCCTTCGTGGCCACGCCGGCGTCGTCGGTCCCCGGGATCGCCCGGGCGATGCTCGAGGACCCTCGGCGGCGCCCAGACCTCGTCGTCACGGACGTGAGCGGGGTGAAGGCGGCCGTGGCCGGTGCGATCGACCACCCGCGCTTCGTCGGGGGGCACCCGATGGCGGGGTCCGAGCAGCTCGGCCTCGACGGCGCCGACGCGGACCTGTTCGTGGGCGCGCTCTGGGTGCTCACCCCCACGGCGGAGACGGACCTCGACGCGTTCTCGGAGGTGCGCGGCGCCGTGGCCTCGCTGGGGGCCGACGTGGTCGCGCTGAGCCCGTCGGACCACGACCGGCTCGTCGCGGTGGTCTCCCACGTGCCCCACCTCGTCGCGGCGACGCTCATGAACGTTGCGGCCGAGAGCGCCGCGCACGACTCCGTGCTCCTCAGGCTCGCAGCAGGGGGGTTCCGTGACATGACCCGGGTCGCTGCGGGGCATCCGGGGATCTGGCCCGACGTGTGCGCGAGCAACGCGGAGGCGATCACGGCGGCGCTCGACACGGTGATCGAGGAGCTGCGCGCCATGCGCGACCGGATCGGCGCGGGGAACCGCCAGGAGATCTTCGACGTCTTGGAGCGCGCGAGCCGCGCGCGGCGTCGGCTCCCGGCACGCGGGGCGCGGCCCGAGCGGCTCGCGGAGGTGCGCGTGCCGGTCCCCGACAGAGAGGGCGTGCTCGCGGAGCTCACGACCGTCGCGGGCGACCTCGGCATCAACATCTACGACATCGAGATCGCGCACTCCCCCGAAGGCCCACGCGGGGTGCTGCTCCTCGTCGTGGACGCCGAGGACGCGGCCAAGCTGCGCGAGGGGGTGGTGGCGCGCGGCTTCCACGCGACCGCGCAGGCGATCTCGTGACGAGCGGGCACGGCCGGCCGGTCCTGCCCGAGACGGTCCTGGTCGCAGGCGGCATGCCGCTCGGCGGCGAGCTGCGGGTGCCAGGTGACAAGTCGATCTCGCACCGGGCGCTCATCGTGGGCGCCCTCGGGGAGGGGACGTCGCTGCTCCGGGGCCTCTCGGACGGCGACGACGTGCGCAGGACGCGCGACGCCGTCGCGGCGCTCGGCGCCGAGGTGCACGACGACGGCGAGGTGGTCACGGTCACCGGCGGCCGCAGCCTTCTGCACGCGCCGCTCGGGCCCCTCGACTGCGGGAACTCCGGGACGAGCATGCGGCTCCTCGCGGGGGTCGCGGCGGGGCTCGCCGGCGTGACCGTCCTCGCCGGCGACGCCTCGCTCTCGGCCCGCCCGATGGACCGGGTCGCCGCGCCCCTGCGCGCCATGGGCGCCACGGTGACAGGGAACGGGCCGCGGTGCCTCCCGCCGCTCGCCGTGACGGGCGGCAGCCTCGAGGGGATCACCTGGACGCCGGAGGTGGCGAGCGCGCAGGTCAAGTCCGCGGTGCTGCTCGCGGGGCTCTTCGCCGCGGGGGAGACCGCCGTGCGCGAGCGCGTGCGGACCCGGCCCCACACCGAGGAGCTCCTCGCGCTGGCCGGCGCCGACATCGAGGTGACCGACGAGGGTGCCGGGCGCACGGTACGCGTGCGGGCGTCGTCGCTCCGGCCCTTCGACGTCGTGGTGCCCGGCGACCCCTCGCAGGCGGCGTTCTGGGTCGTCGCGGCCTGCGTGGTGCCGAAGAGCGCGCTGCGCGTCCGGGGCGTCTACGCCGGCGAGACCCGCACCGGCTTCCTCTCGGTGCTCCGGCGCATGGGGGCGAGGGTCGGGCTCGACGGGGGAGCGCCGGGCCCCGCAGGCGCGGCTGCGAACGGGAGAGGGGCTGTCGCGGCGGGCTCGAGCGTGGGGGCGGTGGCGGACGTCACCGCGCAGTGGGGACCGCTCAGCGCGACGGTGGTCGACGCGTCGGAGATCCCCTCGCTCGACGAGGTGCCGGTCCTGGCGGTCGCCGCCGCGTGCGCCGAGGGGACGACGCGCTTCGTCGGCATGGGCGAGCTCCGGGTCAAGGAGAGCGACCGCCTGCGCGCGGTCGCACGCCTCGTCAGCGCGGTGGGGGCCGTGGCGCGCATCGAGGGCGAGGACCTCGTCGTCGAGGGCGTCGGCGACGCCGGGGGTACGGGGGGTGCCGGAGGGGTCGGGGGCGCGAGCGGCCTGCACCACTTTCGCTTCGACAGCGAAGGCGACCACCGCATGGCGATGGCGGCGGCCGTCGCGGCGCTCGCCGCTGGACCGGGGGAGAGCCGCATCGACGGCTTCGGGGGTGTCGCCACGAGCTACCCGGCCTTCCTCGCGCATCTCCGCCACGTGGGCGGGCACGCTCGGGTCCAGCTCGTCGCCATCGACGGCCCGGCGGGCTCGGGGAAGTCCACGGTCTCTCGCGCCATCGCCGAGCGGCTGGGATTGGATCGGCTCGACACCGGGGCGATGTACCGGGCCGTGGCCTGGGCCGCGCTCGAGCGCGGGATCGACCCGGAGGACGCGCCGGGGGTCGCGGAGCTCGCGCACGAAGCCGTGATCGACCCGGGGCCCCCCGACGTGGTGATCGACGGGGTGGTCGTCACCAGCGCCATCCGCACGCCCGAGGTCAACCGCGCCGTCTCCGCGGTCGCGGCGAACCCGTCGGTGCGCGCCGCGCTCGTCGAGCGCCAGCGTGCGTGGGCTGTCGCGCACGGCGGGGGCGTCGTCGAGGGCCGGGACATCGGGACGGTCGTCTTCCCGCACGCGGACCTGAAGGTCTTCCTCACCGCGGCACCCGAAGAGCGCGCCCGCCGCCGGCGCGAAGAGCCATCCGAGGGCGTCGCGCGCCGCGACCAGCTGGACAGCACGCGCACGGCGTCCCCGTTGGTCCAGGCCGCCGACGCCAGGCTCGTCGACACCACGTGCCGCAGCGTCGACGAGGTGATCGCGGAGATCCTCTCGTGGTTGCGCTGAGCGCCGTGCCATGAGGGAGGCGGCGCCGCCCGAGCTCGTCCTCGACACGAGGCGCACCTTCTGGTACGTGGTCGCTCGGATCATCTTCCGGGCGATCGTCGGCAGCTGGTTCCGCCCCGTGGTGCGGGGCCGTGACCACATCCCCCAGCAGGGCCCGGCGATCCTGGCGCCCGTGCACCGTTCGTTCGCGGACTTCGCCTTCTCGGCCTTCCTCACCCGCCGGAAGCTCTTCTTCATGGCCAAGGAGGAGCTGTGGTCCAGCCGGGCGCTCGGACGGCTGCTCTCCTCGCTGGGCGTGTTCCCGGTGCGTCGCGACGGAGCCGACCGCGAGGCCATGCGCCGTGCCCAAGAGGTGCTCGACCGCGGGCAGCTCCTCGTCCTCTTTCCCGAGGGCACGCGCCGGTCGGGCACGACGATCGGAGAGCTGCACGAGGGGGCCGCGTTCTTGGCCGCACGGACCGGCGCACCGATCGTGCCCATCGGCATCGGGGGCTCCGACGTGTCGATGCCCAAGGGTCGCCACGTCCCGAGGCCGCTGCGCATCAGGGTCGTCGCAGGCGCCCCGCTTGCCCCGCCGCCGCGGTCGCCCGCCGGGCGAGTGCCGCGCGGCAGCATCCACGCCACGACCGAGGCGCTGCGCCAGGCGATCCAGGACGTCTACGACGACGCCCGGCGCGAGTTCGAGGGCGCCTGACCGGCACGCTCGCACTCGACATCTCAGGCGCGCGCGAGCCCGCCGGACCGCCGCGCGAGCCGACCGGCGCCACACTGAGTAGGGTGGACGGGTGCAGGCCGCTTAGGGAGAGGAAACCTGCACCCGTCCCGGCAGGCAGAGGACAGAGGTGGATCTGCCTCACCTTCACCTGCCGTCTGCACGTGTATACCACAGGTCAACGTCCAGCTGCGAGCAGCACGATAAGGAAGGTCGCCATGCCCTACACCCTGCCGGAGCTTCCCTACGACTACAGCGCGCTCGAGCCGCACTACCAGGCGGAGAACCTGGAGATCCACCATTCCAAGCACCACGCTGCGTACGTGGCCGGTGCCAACGCCACCGTGGACCGGCTCGCCGAAGCGAGGGGGGCAGGCGACTACGCCGGCCTGGTGGGCCTGGAGAAGACGCTCGCGTTCAACGTCTCGGGCCACGTGCTGCACTCGATGTTCTGGAAGAACCTCACGCCCGGCGGTGGGGGTCGGCCCGAGGGAGAGCTCGCTGCGGCCATCGACGAGCACTTCGGCTCGTTCGACGCCATGCGCGCCCAGCTGTCCCAGGCGGCGGTGCTGGTGCAGGGGTCAGGGTGGGGCGCCCTCGCCTACGAGCCGCTCGGCGCCCGGCTCATCGTCGAGCAGATCTACGACCACCACGCCAACCTGACCCAGGCCTCGGTGCCGCTGCTGGTCTTCGACGTCTGGGAGCACGCCTACTACCTGCAGTACCGCAACGTCCGGGCCGACTTCGTCGAGGCGCTGTGGAACCTGGTCAACTGGCCCGACGTGGCCCGGCGCTTCGAGGAGGCCCGGCGCGCGACGGCCGGCTGAGCCGGAGGCCCTGCTCGCGCCGCCAGGTCCTGAGGATCACGGCGGCGTAGCGGAAGCCGTAGATCCAATTGGCGCCCTTCTTGGACTCGCCCGACGCCCGCTCGTGCCAGACGGTCGGGCGCTCCGCGACGCGCCAGCCGCGGCTCATGGCCGTGATGAGGAGCTCGGCCGTCTGGTACTGGTCCTGCTCGAGTCGCGGGGCGACGTCGGAGAGCATGCTCACCCGTAACGCCCGGAAGCCGTTCGACGTGTCGGTGAGGTGCGAGCCCATGAGCAGGTTCATGAGCCACGAGAACCACCGCACGCCGAGCTTGCGGTAGCTGTCCGCGGTCTCGTCGACCCCGAGCCGTCGCGACGCGACGACGAAGTCGGCCTCGTCGTCGACGAGGGGCTGGAGCAACGTCTCCATCTCCGACGGGTCGTTCTGCCCGTCGGCATCGAGGGTCACGACGTAGCGCGAACCTCCCTGCACGCACAGGTCGTAGCCCACCCGCAGCGCCACGCCATGCCCCAGGTTGGTCGGGAACACGAAGGTGACCGCGCCCGCCTCCTTGGCGACGCGGTCGGTCGTGTCCTCGCCGCCGTCCACCACGACCAGCGGCGTGACCCCGAGGCCGCAGACCTTCTCGGGGACACGCTCGAGCACGGCGCCGAGGTTCGCCTCCTCCTCGTACGCGCAGATCAGCGCGACGACGGGGGAGAGCGCGAGGTCGGGGTACCGGGTGTCGAAGTCCTGGCGCGCGATGTCGACGGCGAGACGCTGGAGTGCGACGAGGCGCGAGCGCCGGCCGTCGGAGACGCTGGGCATGTCGGGTTCCTTCCTCTGGGTCCTCTGGGTTGTCTGGGTCGTCTGGGTCTTCCGGGCCGTCTGGACGGTCTGGGTCCTCTGGGTCCCGGGCGCGCTCAGGCTGCGGGGGGGGCGCCGGCAGCGTCAAGAAGCCCGGGCG
>JAJZVL010000094.1 GCA_021845725.1 Actinomycetes bacterium
CGACGTCGTCCTGATCGTCGGCCGGGGGCACGAGCAGTTCCAGCACATCGGGAGCGAGACCGTCGCCCTCGACGATCGCGAGGTGGCGCGAGAGTCCCTTCTCGCGCGCTCCGACGCGCCGGGATCCGCATGCATCTGAGCGTTGTCGTTCCCGCGCACGACGCCGAGGCGAGCGTCGAGGCTGCGATCCGCTCTGCGCTCCGCCAGACGCGTCCGCCCGACGAGATCGTGGTGGTCGACGACGGCTCGACCGACGCCACCGCCACAGTCGTCCGGCGCATCGAAGGACCGGTGCGCCTCGTCTCCCAGGCCCAGGGTGGTCCGTCTGCGGCCCGCAACGCAGGGGTCGCCGCGTCGGCGGGCGAGTGGCTCGCCTTCCTCGACGCCGACGACGAGTGGCACCCCGAGAAGCTGGAGCACCAGGTGCGCCTTGCCGAAGGCGACATCGTTCTCGTGGCTACCGACTGGTCCCGCGACGCCGTTCGCAGGCCGGCTCCGAAGACCGTCCCGACGACGATGCTGCCGACCTCCAAGATCCTGCTCCTGAACCGCTTCCAGACGTCGACGGTGCTGCTGCGACGCGACGCGTTCACGGCTGCGGGCGGCTTCGACTCCTCGCTCGACGGGGTGGAGGACTGGGACATGTGGCTGCGCGCGTCACGCGAGGGGAGCGTGGTGAAGCTGGATTGGCCCTTCGTCCGTTACAGCGACGTCGCGACGGGCTACAGCAAGGCCCTCGACCGCGTGTACCGGACCGGCCAGACGATGCTCGGTCGGGAGCTCGGCGTGCCGCCGAGCGGTGCCGGCAGGGCGGTCATGGCGTGGCACCACCTACGCTTCGCGCTCGCCTACGGCCTCGCGAGCGACCGCGCCAGTGCGCGAGCCTGCCTCGCCGACCTGCGAGAGGCAGGCCTGGTGGCTGCGGTGCCCGAAGCGACCGCGCGCTACGTCCTGCCGTTCCTCGCCAGGCGTGCGGCGCGTCGGCTCGAGAGGCGCACGGGACGGGGGCGCGGGCTGGCTCGCTGACCCCTGACCGCTGGGTCACGGCGGTGTCGTTCGTGTGGGTCTCCGGAGCTGTCGCTGGGCCAGGACGCGTGGTGCGCCACGAGGCCGACGGTAGCGTGAGGCCGTGGACGGCACGGTTGCTGTCGACGGCGGTTGGGTGCGCGGCCGCGAAGACGGCGGGATCTGGGAGTTCCTCGGGGTGCCCTATGCGCGAGCCCCTGTGGGCCCCCTGCGGTGGCGCCCGCCCGAACGGCCCGAGCCGTGGTCGGGCGTGCGTGACGCCACGATGCCGGGACCACTCGCCCCCCAGGTCCCTCCCGCACCGGGTGCGACGTTGCCGGGAGATCCGCTGGAGCAGAGTGAGGATTGTCTGCACCTCAGCATCTGGACGCCTGCCCCCGACTCGGCGCGCCGCCCGGTGCTGGTCTGGGTGCACGGCGGCGGGTTCACGTCGGGCAGCGCAGGAAGCGTGCTCTACCGGGGGCAGCGCCTCGCGGCGGAAGGCGACGTGGTGGTCGTGAACATCAACTACCGGCTTGGTGCGTTGGGGTTCCTGGCCCACCGGGGGCTCGCCTCGGGGGGTGGGGTCGCCGGCTCAGGTGTCGGCAACGGGGGGATCGCCGGCAACTGGGCGCTGCTCGACCAGATCGCCGCCCTGCGCTGGGTGCGTGACCACATCGCGTCGTTCGGGGGCGATCCCTCGAACGTGACGGTGTTCGGAGAGTCCGCCGGCGCGATGTGCCTCTCCGCGCTGCTCGCGTCACCTGCAGCGCACGGCTTGTTCTCCCGCGCGGTGATCCAGAGCGGACCGCCCTACGTGCACAGCGCCGTGCGGGCGGAGAAGGCGGCGAGCTCGTTCGTGCGCGAGCTCGGTATGAAGGAGGTCTCTCGCGCTGCGCTCGAAGCCGTGCCCGCCGGAGAGCTCGTGTCGGCGCTGGCTGCACTCGCTCGTCACGGACCGCTCCCGGGCGAGCTCCCCCAGCCGCTTCTCCCCGTCGTCGACGGCACGATCCTGCCCGCACACCCCCTCGATGCGATCGCACGAGGTTCGGCTGCAGGTGTTGCCACGATCGTGGGGACCAATCGTGACGAGATGACGTTCTTCGCGCTGAGGGACCGCCTGGCACACTCGATGGACGGCACGCTCCTGCGCACCCGCATCGCGCAATCGGCCCCCTGGGCCCCGGCCGACCGGGTCGTCGATCACTATGCCGGGGTGCTCACCCGGCGCGGCGAGCGGGCCGGACCTCGTGAGCTGTGGGTCGCCGTCGGCAGCGATCTCGTGTTCCGATGGCCGTCCCTGCGCCTCGCGGCTGCGCTCCGGGCGCACGACCCCCGCTCGTACGTGTACCTCTTCACCTGGGGGTCTCCGGCATTCGGCGGGATCCTTGGGGCGACGCACGCCCTCGAGATCCCGTTCGTCTTCGGCACGCACTCCCAGCCGGGCATCTCGGGCTTCGTGGTCGGCGATGGGGCAGGCGGTGCCGGGAGCGCGACCGAGCAGCGCGGCGCAGGAACAGGCAGCCGTGAGCCTGCAGGAGCGAGTGCTGCGGCGGATGCGCTGTCCGACGCGATGCGCGCGTCGTGGCTGTCCTTCGCACGGACCGGCGATCCGTCGAACCCCCGCGTGGGACGGTGGCCGTCGTGGGACCGAGAGCACCGCATCACCATGGTCTTCGGCCAGACGATCTCGGTGGAAGAGGCGCCCCGGAACGACGAGCTCGCGGTGTGGGAGCCCGTGGCGCCGCTGCCGAGCTCCCTTGCCGAGCGCTGATCCGAGGGTGCTCCCCCCTCTCCCTTCTTTCGCGTGGCCGCGCCTGCGGTCGAGGTCGGCACGCGCCGCCTGCCCCTCACTACAGAGCTCTCCGTCGGCATCGACCTGGTGGTGCTGAGTTGTCGCTATTCGAACTCCGGGCAACTGCGAGATCAACTGAACCAGCTACTCGGTCATCTCGGTGCGGGGCGAAATCCCACTGCACTCCCCCCTACGCTGCCGCGGACGGGGGTCACTCCCGCGCCGCGTTCGCGGAGATGATGGGAACTTGTGGCCCGATCCCGAGTGCAAGGTGGTCGGCAGCTCCTGGTGGCGTCTCGGTCGGCGCCTTCGAGGCGCTGGAGCAACCCGCAACAACGGGCACAGGGCGTTCCCCGCCGGGCGTCCGAGGATGCCGACTCCTGCCTCCGAATCCCCGTCTCGTCTTCCCCCCGGCCGTCATGCAAGGTCCATCAGGAACGCTCGGGCATTGATGTGCGCATTCGGGATTCCACAAACCGAGGCGTCCTGTTAACCGTCTGATGGGATGACACAGGTTTCGTGTACCTTGCCGTACCGACTGGTCCGAACAACAACGTAGGCGGCACATTATCACGGTCGAAATCTGATGATCCTCCTCTGCTAGGATCATCGGTTTGAACCCGATCGGCGTTGCCACGATCTGGGTGTTTCACGTTGAGGACCTCGGCTCCTAGGGCGATGCATTTCGGGCATATATATACCCACGTCGATGTCGCCGAGCGTCCCGCCATTCCTCCAGCGGGTGACGATCCACAGAAAGAGCACGTATCGCTTGGCACGTGGGCTCTAGCAGGGTGTCCTGGTCGTATTGACCTGCAAGTTACCAGGAATCTCGCCCCGAGTTGTGTATAGGAGATATCCGTTGTTATTACTGAAGCAATCTGCCCACCCGCTGCTGTTTTTATTCTCATGCAGCCAGACGCGGTATCCACTGCCGTTCGTCAAGTAGTAGAAGGGCGTCGGGATCGAGGTATAGGTAACGGGGGAATAGTAACATCCGTCGGTTGTGAAGTTCGTCGTGAATGCCATCTCTGCATCAATTGAGCACAACTTGGTGCCGCTGCTTGGCGAGCACTCTGTGGAGTTGGTAGTGATCTGGATGTTGCCAGGATTCTGATCTCGCCCCGTCAGTTCGAATGCATTGCCGTGATCGAAGCAGTCCGCCCACCCTGATCCATTGGTATTCTGGTGGAACCACACTCTGAAGCCGGTGTTGTTTACCAACCAACCTAAGCTCGAAATGTATTGCGTGTACGTACCGGTTCCAGACACGACGTATCTAGCGCGCCGATGACAAGCGCGAACGCAGCATTGGAGGCGCACTGCGGGTTCTCATCCGTCCCATCGGGGCTTGCAGTAGTTGTCGGGTTGGCCGATCCCGACGCAGACGGCCCGAACTGTGGCGTCTTATTGACGGTCTCGGTCGGTACGATCGGAGGCGTATTAGAAGGACTGCTGACCGGTCCAAAGTAGATCGTCGGATTCGGTTCACCTTGAGGCGGTGTTGTTGGTCCACTCTGACCCGCCGCGACGGGAGCCCACGCGATTATCGCCCCAAGAGCTACGAGGGTGACTGCAAGACGGGGGCCAGAGCGCCAAAGTCTACGAACAGAAACTTGCGCCCGATTCATCGCGCACCTTCCATCCACCTGCTGAACGCGATGGTAAGCCTGCGTTGAAGAGGTGTCAAGAGCTGCAAACACGTTGATGCTCGACCGGACACGGCGCGCCGTTGACCAGCCGAGTTGCCGCTTGCCCGCGGTCGGTGGATTCATGTACGGGACTGACTCTGCGTGTTGGTCAAGCCAGGCCTGGCGCATTCACAACTGGGCGCAACCACAATCGACCTACTGGCGTCCGGCGTCTGCGCCCGCCCAAAGCCTGGCGTGAAGAAGCTTCGGAGAAATTTGCGCTGAAGGCCTTGACTTCGCGGCCCGATCGAGGTCTCCTTCGTCGTTCGAGGCGCTTGCTCGGCCGGCAGGGCACGGCATCATGTTCAGAAACCCCACGTCAACGACCGATCGGTCGCGCGCGCCGTCGCGCCAGATCTGTGTCGAACCCCCGCTTGTCTCGGTCCCGGGCAGTCCAGGCGCAGTACGGTCCAGCCCGCTCCGGGCGCCGGACCGGCGCCTACTCGCGCTGCTCGGCGAGCACGAGTTGCTCACGAGCGGCCAACTCGTCCGGCTCACCGGGATGCCCGAGCGCACGGTCCAGCACCGCCTCGGTGTTCTCTACCAAGCCGGGCTGGTCAACCGGCACCGCCCTCAATCGGCCATCGGCACCTCCCCCTATCACGTCTGGCTGACCCCCTTCGGGGCCGCAGCGATCGGCACCGAGCCGCCTCGGCCCTGGAGCGAGGACGTGGCCGGACTGCAGCCGATGGCGGCGCTGAGCGACCTCTGGCTCGGCCTCCGAGACCACGGTCCCGGCGTCGGGCTGGTCGTGACCAACTGGCGCCGCTTGCGCGCCAGTGTCACGTATGCAGACCTGTGCACCAGAGAGGAGCGGCGGCTCTTGTCCGACGCCGAGCTCACGGCGCACGTCGGCGCCGATAGACAGATCGCGGTGGTGCTCTTCGCCAGGGTCGATCACATCCCGGCGGCACAGCTGGCGTCGGTGGTCGGCCGCTGGGCTGATTACCTCGCTGCGTTTCCGGTGAGCGAACCCCACATGGCGTTGGTGCTGACCCGATCAATGCGGCAGCGCGCCGCCATCCTCGCCGCCGCTCGAGGTGCGGGAGACTCCCCCACCATCCTCAACGCCGACCAGTTGGCGATGATGACGGCGGTCCAGCGCGTAGCAGTCGGACTCGTCGCCAGCCGTCCCGCAGCTCTCGCCTCCGAAGCGGTGTGGCGCAGAGCTGCGGATGAGGCTGACCACCGTCTGGTCGACGTCCTGGCCGGCCTCGCTGAGGTGGGCCGATGACGAGAGCCCGGACTACGTCAGGACGTCGCCAAGCGCTCCATCACCACCCGCAAGACCAGCGTCGGTGCGACCCCCACCATCCGCAAGCCGAGACCCTCGACGTCGAGGCCCGCGCTCCCGGGCCGGCAACGGCCGACCCCCACCATCGGCAAGCCCGGCAGCCGGCCGCCCCGGAGCCGGGTGAACGCGGGTGCGGGTGTCGCCGGCAACGTGGGGACGACGCGTGCTGCGCGCACGATGGCCAGCCGGCGGACACGCAGCGTTGCGGCGTGCGTCGTGAGCCTGGCGTGCCACCGCCGGGTGCGCTGCGTCCGCCCGCCCGGGCGCTCCTGTCGGTGGCAGCGGAGGTCCATGCCGAGCGAGGTGAAGTGCGCCGTGCCACCTGCCCGGCGCAGGTGACCACCTTGCGGATGGGAACCAGGGGGCTCCGTCACCCCGTCCGTGCGCCCGGCGTCTCAGGGCTCGTTCCTCCCGCACTCCTGAGCGGACGGGGTCTGAGGTCGCGTCCTCGCACGTAGAGGCCGCTGGAGGGTCGCCAGTGGAGAACCCCGACTGTATTGGTGATTGTGCATGACTGCTTCGACTTCTCCCCGGCGGCGGCGGATCACGGACCGGTTGGTCATGGACGTGGAGTCGTCGTTGACCGATCGTGATCGAGAGATCCTCCGTCTCCTTCGTTGGCATCGGGTGCTCACCACGAGCCAGGTCCACCAGATGTTCTTCTCCGACCGCAACACCGCTCAGCACCGGATGACCCGCCTGCACGAGCTGCGTCTTGTGGAACGCTTCCGACCCGTGCGCGACGGGCGCGATGGCGAGTACCACTACGTGCTCGACGTGCTCGGCGCCTACGTGGTGGCGGCCATGGCGAACTGTGATCCCGACCGGGAGGTCAAGATGCGCTGGCGCACCGACTGGGCGATGTCGATCGCCGCCAGCCAGCGCCTCGCCCACACCGTCGGGGCCAACGACGTCTTCGTCCGCCTCGTCGCCGCGGCCCGTGACCGTCCGGACGCCGAGCTGTCGACGTGGTGGGGCGAGCGCTACTGCACGGACCGGCTCGGCGAGGTGGTCCGCCCCGACGGGCTCGGGGTGTGGCGCGAGGGCGACGCCACCGTCGTCTTCTGCCTGGAGCACGACCGGGGCAGCGAGCAGCTCGGGCGCCTCGCAAAGAAGGCCGCCGACTACGCCCGGCTCGAGGCCGCCTGGGGGGTGGCCTTCTGGGTGCTCGCCGTCGTGCCCGGTCCTCGGCGCGAGCGCGGCGTGGTTGGCGGCCTGTCGGCCGGGGGGCTGGCGGTCGCCACGACGACCGCTTCTCTCGACTGCCGGCCGGAGGCGGCCGTCTGGGCGCCGGAGGGCGCCGACGGGGCGCGGGTGCGTCTGGGCGAGCTGGCCACTTGGCCACGGCCGGCCGAGTCCCTCGCCCGCCTGGCCCAGGGCACCCGCTGCCGGGACCAGGAGACCACCGAGGAGGCGAGTTGACGACGATGGACTTGCACGGAGGCCGAGAACGAGTCCTCATGGGGGGATCGGTGAAGAAGGAGGCGGCGATGCGCTGTGTGCTCGATCTGCGGGTTTCGACCCGCGAGCAGGCCGAGAAGGGCGAGGGGGAGGAAGGATTCTCCATCCCGGCCCAGCGGGAGGCCTGCACCCGCCACATCCGAGACGCCGGCTGGAGCCTCGTCGACGAGTACGTCGACCGGGGCGAGTCGGCCCGTTCGGCCGACCGACCGGCGTTGAAGGAGATGCTGGCGCGCATCGCCGAAGAGCGCGACGTCGACGCCGTGGTCGTGCACAAGATCGACCGGCTCGCTCGGAACATGAACATGGAGGACCACGTGGCGATCCGTGCGCTGTTGCGACGGCGCGGCGTGGCGCTCGTGTCGGTGACCGAGAACGTGGAGGAGACCGCGTCGGGACGCCTGGTCGAAGGGATCCACGCCCTCATGGCCGAGTTCTACTCGGCCAACCTCGCCGCCGAGATCAAAAAGGGCCTCAGCGAGAAGGCCAAGCAGGGCGGGTTCCCCCACGGCGCCCCGCTCGGCTACGTGAACCTGCGCGAGGTGATCGCCGGACGCCAGGTGGCCCGCATCGTCCCCGACGCAGAACGCGCTCCGCTCATCTCGCTCGCCTTCAGCCACTACGCGACGGGGGAGTGGACCCTCCAGCGCCTGGCGCAAGAGCTGGCCCACCGAGGCCTCACCAACCGGGCCCGGCGCGACCGGACGCCCAAGGC
>JAJZVL010000095.1 GCA_021845725.1 Actinomycetes bacterium
GTTCACTACACTGGATATTGTACCAGGTATGTCCTACCATGCAATCAGCCGCCCAGCTCTCGCCCTGCGACCTGGTCAAGTGCCTGGTGCTCCTTGCCGCCTATGCGACTCCGGGGGTCGAGATGGCTCGAGAGCTGACGACGGAACCGATGTCAGCAGAGTGAGCCATCCGTCGGCAGACCAGGAAACCTCTGCTGACAGAATCTGCAACTTTCGATGTCAGTGGCGTGAAATGTCGCACCACCTGGTCCCCATGTCCCCGCTCACCAGGGAAAACAGGTCAGGGGGTAAGTCTGGACCGTTTCAAGCCGTGTGTGACGGGGTCAGAGTTGCCCCCCAGGCCAGTCCAGCCGACGCGGCTCCTCGAGGAAGCACCCGGCGGCGATGCCCGGGAAGAAGAGGTCCCTCGACGACCTGCTGCAGTTCTTCGGCTGGCGGGAGAACGTCGCGGAGCACCGTGGGAGCACGACGATGCAGACAACGGAAAGATCCGGCGAACGATGGCCGTCATGGCCAGGCCATCTACCAGGAGAGCGGGCGACGGGAATCGAACCCGCGTTCTCAGCTTGGGAAGCTGATGTTCTGCCGCTGAACTACGCCCGCGAGCGGTGGCCACACTATCCTCTGCCACGCCATGGGTCCTCTTGACGTTGCTTCGCCGTCGTCCGTCGAGCCGACGACCCCGCCGCCGTCGGCTGAGCCGACGGGCCAGGGGAAAGGCACGGGCAGGGAGGCGCCTTGCCCGTAAGGATCGCCATCGGCCTTGCGGTGACCGTGATCTGCTTCGCGGTGGCCGGACGCCGCTTCCACTGGATCTCCCGGCTGGTGCGCGCCGGCCAGCCTGCACCAGGACGGTTGCGCGCGGACCGGGCGGACGTCGCGCGCAGGGCCGAAGCGGAGATCACGGAGGTCGCCGGCCAGCGCAAGCTGCTCGAGTGGACCGTTCCGGGGGTCGCCCACTTCTTCACGATGTGGGGCTTCACGATCCTGCTGTTCACCATCATCGAGGCCTACGGGGACCTCTTCGACCCGACGTTCCACATCCCGGGGATCGGGACGTCGGCCGCGCTCGGGTTCCTCGAGGACTTCTTCGCGACCGCCGTGCTCGTGGCGCTCGTGGTGTTCACGGTGATCCGCATCAAGAGCTCGCCGTCGCGCAAGCAGCGAGCGTCCCGGTTCTACGGGTCGCACACCCGCGCGGCCTGGATGACGCTCCTGTTCATCTTCGGGGTGATCGCGACGCTTCTCCTCTACCGGGGAGCACAGGTCGACACCAGTCCCCGGCAGTTCCCCTACGGGGACTGGGCCTTCGCCTCGCACGTCATCGGTGCCGGCCTCGCCGGTCTCGGCCACGGCGTGAACGGAGCGCTGGCGACGACGTTCCTCCTGCTCAACGTGTCGGTCATCAGTGCGTTCTTGGTCTTCGTCTCCTACTCGAAGCATCTGCACATCTTCGTCGCCCCCTTCAACGTGGCCTTCTCTCGCCGGCCGCGGGCCCTCGGGGGGCTCGACAAGACCCCTGACATGGACATGGAGAACGTCACCGAGGACACGGTCTTCGGTGCCGGGTTCATCGAGAACTTCACGTGGAAGCAGATGCTCGACTTCGTGACGTGCACCGAGTGCGGCCGGTGCCAGTCGGTCTGCCCGGCGTGGACGACCGGCAAGCCCCTCTCCCCGAAGCTCGTGATCATGGGCCTACGGGACAACATGTTCTCGCAGGCAGCGCACCTGATGGCGCCGAAGGAGGCTGGGAGTGGTGGGGAAGGCGCACCTGCCCTCCCCGTCGACGCCGGCGACCGGTCCGGGGTTGCTTCGTCCGGTCCGGAGCCGCTCGTCCCGGGCGTCATCGAGCCCGACGTGCTCTGGTCGTGCACCACGTGCGGGTCCTGCGTGGAGCAGTGCCCAGTCGACATCGAGCATATCGACGCGATCGTGGACATGCGTCGCTACCAGGTGCTCATGGAGTCGAGCTTCCCGCACGAGGCCGAGCTCATGCTGCGCAACATCGAGAACCAGGGCGACCCGTGGGGGCTGGGCGTCTCGAAGCGCACCGAGTGGACCCAGGTGCTGGACTTCGAGGTGCCGGTGGTGAGCGACGTGATCCCCGACGACGTCGAGTACCTCTACTGGGTCGGCTGCGCGGGCGCGCTGGACGAGCGCGCCCGCCGCCAGGTGCAGGCGACGGCCCGGCTCTTGCACGAGGCTGGTGTGCGCTTCGCCATCCTCGGCCCGAAGGAGTCCTGCACCGGAGATCCGGCCCGCCGCATCGGGAACGAGTACCTCTTCCAGGAGCAGGCGAAGGCCAATATCGCGACGCTCGAGTCAGCGAGCGTGCGCAAGATCGTGGCGACGTGCCCGCACTGCTTCAACACGCTGAAGAACGAGTACCCGGCCTTGGGCGGGAACTTCGAGGTCGTGCACCACGCAGAGCTGCTCGACCACCTGGTGCGGGAGGGCAAGATCGTCCCGGGTACCGGCTATTCGGGCACCGTCACCTACCACGACCCGTGCTATCTCGGTCGCCATAACCGGGTGTTCGACGAGCCGAGGACCGTGATCGACGCGATTCCCGGAGCGCACAACGTCGAGATGCGCCGCTGCAGGGAGCGGGGCTTCTGCTGCGGCGCCGGCGGGGCGCGCATGTGGATGGAGGAGAGCATCGGCACGCGTGTCAATGTGGACCGCACCCTCGAGGCGCTCGGAACCGGTGCCGACGTCGTGTCGACCGCGTGCCCTTACTGCATGATCATGCTCGACGACGCCGTGCGGGCGAACGGGAAGGAAGACGACGTGCGAGTCCTCGACATCGCCCAGCTCGTCGAGGAGTCGATGCGCGTGCCCGAGCCGGCTGGGCTCCCCGGACCTGGTCCGGGGACCGAAGCGGGGAACGCCCCGCAGCCCGAAGGCTGACCCCGCAGCCCGAAGGCTGACCCCGCAGCCCGAAGGCTGCCGTTCGTGTCCGCAGCTCAGCGTGCCAACAGGCCGTAGGCATGCGTCGGGTGCAGCCGGGCGACGAGGCGCTGTTCGGTGACCATGGACTCCCGGTACTCCGCCCAGTCGGGGTGGTCTCGTCCGCTGATGGAGCGGTAGAGCTCCACGAGCTCTTCGACGGTCTCGTCGTCAGGCGCCGAGGCGACGGGGGAGAGCTGCGCCGTGCCGTCGAGGACGACGTAGGCCCAGAACGACTCGCCGGGGACATAGAGGGACACGGCGGGGTCGCGCCGCATGTTCCTCGTCTTCGCCCGGCTGTCGGTGACCGAGATCCGCACGACCGGGCCACCCGCACCGCCGCTACCACCACGACCGCCGGCGCCCTCCCCGCCCTCGTCACCGGTCGCGTCGCTCAGGTGGTAGAGGATGTTGGAGAGCTGCGGCCGCCCGTCTGCGCGGCGGGTGACCAGCACGCCCTGATGGCGGGACCCGGCGAAATCGAGAGCTTCTTGCAGCTGCATCGTCGGGGAGGTCAGCGCGGGCCTGGGACGAGAGGCATGGCGACACGGTAGCCGAGCGGTAGCCGAGCGGTAGCCGAGCTCGTACCGAGCGGTAGCCGGGCTCCCGCTGAGTTCACATCCGTGAAACACCTGCGTAGCAGCCACGAAACGGCGCTTGTTCATGCTGTCTTCGTGACGTCTCTGATGGACGCCGTCAGCCTGCCCTATCCGCACTGGCTGAACCCCGGGGACAACACGTGGCAGCTGGTCGCTGCGACCCTCGTGGGCCTCATGAGCCTGCCGGGGCTCGCCGTGCTCTACGGCGGTCTCGTGCAGCGCAAGTGGGTGGTGAACACCATGCTGATGGCGTTCGCCGGCTTCAGCGTCGTCCTCGTGGTCTGGGTGCTGTGGGCCTACGAGATGAGCTTCGGGACGTTCGCGCACCTGGGCCCCGCGGGTTCGTTCCTGGGCGACCTGGTGGGCAGGCCCGGGTCGATCCTCGGGAGCTTCGCCGAGCAGTCCCAGGCGAGGTCGGGTGCGAACACGCTCATCCCGTTCCACTTCCCGACGTCGACGCTTGCCTACTTCCAGTTCGTGTTCGCCGCCATCACGCCGCTCCTGTTCCTCGGCAGCGTGCTCGGCCGGATGAAGTTCAAGGCGTGGCTCCTCTTCGTCCCGCTGTGGACCACCTTCGTCTACACGGTGAACGCGGCGCTCCTGTGGGGTGGTGGGTTCTTCGAGCAGAGGGGGGCCGTCGACTACTCGGGGGGCTACGTGATCCACCTCTCGGCGGGGGTCGCTGGGTTCGTCGCCGCCGCGATGGTCGGACCGAGGGCCCGGGGAGATCGCGGCTCGACGAGCCCCCACAACATGCTGCTCGTGGCTGTGGGCGCGGGGATCCTGTGGCTCGGATGGAACGGCTTCAACGGTGGCGATCCGTTCTACGCCGGGGTCGATGCCGCGTCTGCGGTGCTGAACACGAACGTTGCCACCGCCGCGGCGCTGCTCACCTGGATGGCCGCCGACATGACCGTGGGCAAGAAGCGCAAGCCGACCTTCGCAGGAGCGGTGAACGGGATGATCTGCGGGCTCGTCGGCATCACGCCGGCAGCGGGGTGGGTCGACGGGTACGGCGCGCTTGCGATCGGGGTCCTGTGCTCGTCGCTGGTGTGGGTGGCCATGGCCGTGCTGCCGAAGGTGCGGCCGTTCTCGACGGTCGACGACGCGCTCGGCGTCGTGTACACGCACGGCATCGCCGGCCTGTGCGGCGGGCTCCTCGTGGGCATCCTGGCCAACCCAGCGATGATCGAGTACGGGGTGACCGGCGCGCACTACGCCGGCAAGGGGGCCGTCGGGGTCGGCGGGCTGCTCTACACGGGCTCGTGGCACCAGGAGTGGGAGCAGCTCGTCGCGGCCGTCTGGGTCGTCTGCTTCACCGCGGCGATGACCGCGCTCCTCCTCGCTGCGGTGCGGCTCGTCTGTCGGGGCCTGCGCGAGCGCGACGAGCTGCTCGAGGTGGGGGACTTCGCCCTCCACGACGAGCAGGTGGACCACCAGCGGGGACTGGCTGCCGTCCAGCGGCTCTCCGAGGAGCAGCTGGCCGAGGTGGTCGACGCCATCGTCGGTGCGGCGGCGAACGCCCGAGCTGCCCCTCGCGCCGACGGCGAGGGGGCGACCGGCGGCAGCGGCTGAGCGCTCAGCCCGCCTGCCTGGCGACCGCCTCGGCTGCCCGGCGCGCTGCGTCGGGGTCGCCCAGGTACCCGGCGTCGTGCACCGCGAGGTCGTCGTCGAAACGGTACCGGAAGGGGATCCCGGTGGGGATCTCGAGACCGGGGATGTCGGCGTCGGAGATGGCGTCGAGGTGCTTGCGCAGCGCGCGGATGCTGTTGCCGTGGGCCACCACGAGCACCGCTCCACCCCTGGCGCCGGCGGCGAAGAGATCGGGCACGATCACGTCGTCCCAGTAGGGCAGGACGCGCACGACCACGTCCGCGAGGCACTCGGTGGCCGGCAGCACGTGGGAGGGGATGTCACGGTAGCGGGGGTCGCCCGCAGGGTGGCGGGGGTCGCCGGGCGGGAGCGGCGGTGGAGGCACGTCGTAGCTGCGGCGCCACAGCGTCACCTGGTCGAGCCCGAACCGGCTGGCCGTCTCCTTCTTGTCGAGGCCCTGGAGGTCGCCGTAGTGGCGCTCGTTCAGCCGCCAGTGGCGGCGGACGGGGAGCCACGGTCGCCCCGCGGCGTCCAAGGTGAGGTTGGCGGTGCGGATGGCTCTGGTGAGCACCGAGGTGTGGACGATGCGCAGGTCGAGTGACCCCTCGGCGGCGAGCAGCTCGCCGGCGCGGAGGGCCTCCTGCTCCCCCGAAGGGGTGAGGTCGACGTCGGTCCAGCCGGTGAACAGGTTCTGCGCGTTCCACTCGGACTCTCCGTGCCGGAGCAGGACCAGGTCGAGCACGCAGTGATCGTACCCAGGGCAGGCCGCGGGCGGAAGCCGACCGATGCTTCGGTCACGCAATTCAAAAATCTTGCCGCACTGAGACTCAACTTAGCTATACTCTCTCCTGTAAGGCATCGGGCAGTCTGGAAGTGAGGAAGAGCTGCCAGTCGTGAGCTGGCAGTCGAGAACGTCGGCGCGCCTCGAGCGCGAGAGAGGTAGGTAGTGCGATGGCCAAGGCGGTCGGAATCGACCTCGGCACCACGAACTCCGTGGTGAGCGTGCTGGAGGCGGGCGAGCCCGTCGTGATCCCGAATGCGGAGGGGTCGAGGACGACCCCGTCGGTCGTGGGCTTCTCGAAGAGCGGCGAGGTGCTGGTCGGGGAGGTCGCCAAGCGCCAGGCGATCACCAACCCCGATCGCACCATCCGGTCGGTGAAGCGCCACATGGGCACGAAGTGGACGATCACAATCGACGGCAAGGCGTACACCGCCCAGGAGATCTCCGCCCGGATCTTGGGCAAGCTGAAGCGTGACGCCGAGGCCTACCTGGGTGACACGGTGAACCAGGCGGTCATCACCGTCCCCGCGTACTTCGACGACGCGCAGCGCACCGCGACCAAGGAGGCCGGGCAGATCGCCGGCCTCGAGGTGCTGCGCATCATCAACGAGCCGACCGCGGCCGCCCTCGCGTACGGGCTCGACAAGGAGGAGAAGGACCAGACGGTCCTCGTGTTCGACCTCGGGGGCGGCACCTTCGACGTGTCGATCCTCGAGATCGGCGAGGGCGTCTTCGAGGTGAAGTCCACCTCGGGCAACACGCACCTCGGCGGCGACGACTGGGACCAGAAGGTCATCGACTGGCTCGTCAAGAGCTTCAAGGACACCGAGGGGGTCGACCTCTCCAACGACAAGATGGCCCTGCAGCGCCTGAAGGAGGCCGCCGAGAAGGCGAAGATCGAGCTGTCCTCGGTGCAGGAGACCCAGATCAACCTGCCGTTCATCACCGCGACGTCCGAGGGGCCCAAGCACCTCGACCTGAAGCTCACGAGGGCCAAGTTCAACGAGCTGACCCACGACCTCGTGGAGCAGTGCCGTGGGCCGTTCGAGGCCGCGATCAAGGACGCCGGCCTGCAGACCTCCGACATCGACCACGTGGTCCTCGTCGGCGGGTCGACCCGTATCCCGGCGGTCCAGGAGCTGGTCCAGAGCCTGACCGGCAAGGAGCCGCACAAGGGCGTGAACCCCGACGAGGTCGTCGCAGTCGGTGCCGCAGTGCAGGCTGGAGTGCTGAAGGGCGAGGTGAAGGACGTGCTCCTTCTCGACGTGACGCCGCTCAGCTTGGGCATCGAGACCAAGGGCGGGGTCATGCACCGGCTCATCGAGCGGAACACCACGATCCCGACCAAGCGCTCCGAGGTGTTCACCACGGCCGAGGACAACCAGCCGTCGGTCGAGATCCACGTGCTCCAGGGTGAGCGCGAGATGGCCATGTACAACAAGACGCTCGGCAAGTTCCAGCTCGTCGATCTCCCGCCGGCCCCTCGCGGCATCCCGCAGATCGAGGTCACCTTCGACATCGACGCGAACGGGATCGTCCACGTGTCCGCCCAGGACCGCGCGACGGGCAAGGCGCAGTCGATGACGATCACGGGCCAGTCGGCCCTTGCCAAGGACGACATCGAGCGGATGGTCCGTGACGCCGAGGCGCACGCCGAGGACGACCGCCGCCGGCGCGAGGAAGCCGAGGTGCGCAACACCGCCGACACCCTCGTGTACCAGACCGAGAAGCTGCTTCGGGACCAGGGAGACAAGTTCCAGGGCTCCGAGAAGGAGGACGTGTCCAACGCCTTACAGGGCGTGAAGGACGCGCTCTCGGGCACCGACATCGAAGCGATCAAGACGGCGACCGAGCGCCTCATGTCTGCGAGCCAGAGCTTCTCGCAAAGATCGG
>JAJZVL010000096.1 GCA_021845725.1 Actinomycetes bacterium
CCAGGGCGAAGGGGGCCGGGCGGGGAGGCTTCCGAGTCGGCCACCGCTGGTCGGCGGAGGTCGTCGTGGCCGGCCGGCGGCCCGAGGACTTCGCCGCCGCGTACGACCAGCTCGCCGAGCTCGCGGGAAAGCTCGGGCTCAACGGCCTCGACGCCAGCCGGCTCCACCTCGATTCGGTCGAGACCGACGACGGACCGGGGCTCCGGCTCTCGCTCACCCACGAGCTCCCCTCGGGGGCTGCCGGCGGACAGGCCGGCGGACAGGCCGGCGGACACGACGACTAGCTCGGCCTGGCCGGCGACACGAGGCGCAGGACACGGGGTGCAGGAAGAGGGGCGCTCCACAGGGCCTGTTCGGATGCAGGCAGGGAGATGATGATCGGTATGACGAAGAAGGCCAGAATTGCCGCCAGCGTGCCCCCACCCTTCGCCGACGCCGCTCGGGCTGCCGTGGCCGGAGGCCGTGCGCCCAACGTCTCCGCGTACGTCGCCCGCGCACTCGAAGAGAAGTTCGGGCTCGACGACCTCGACTCCCTCCTCGAAGAGCTGCTCTTGGCCAGCGGAGGTCCGCTCACCGACTCCGAGCGTGACCGCATCGACCGCGAAGCGGGATGGCGGTAGGGATCGCGCGTGCCGTGAGGCGCGCTGCTCAGGCGCTCGGGGGGGTGCGCTCCTCGCAGTGCCACTCGACGCCATGCCCCTCGAGCAGGTCCAGGAACGGCTGCGCGGGCAGGGCTTCGGGCCCGAGGACGCCGGTCCCCGGCCAGGTCCCGGACTCGAGCAGCTCGAGGGCGACCACCGGGTTCATCGCCGTCTGCCAGACGACCGCCTGGGAGCCGTACTCCTTCATGCACCACTCGTTGTCGGCCACGTGGTGCAGGTAGACCTCGCGAGCTGACCCGTCCTTGCCGGTCCCGCGGACCCACGTGCCCGCGCAGGTGAGCCCGGTGATGCGATCGCCGATCTCCGCGGGGTCGGGCAGGCACGCGGCGACGACGTCGCGGGGTGAGACCTCGACACCGCCGACCTTCACGGGCGCGGTCGAGTCCAGGCCCAGCTGGTGCAGCGTCTTCAACACCCCGATGAACTCGTCACCGAGCCCGTACTTGAACGTGACCCGATCGGCTTCTAGCCACCGCGGGACGAGGAGCACCTCCTCGTGCTCGACGTTCACGCACTCGATCGGCCCGATCCCCGCCGGGAAGACGAAGGTCTCGGGCTCGCTGAACGGCTCGGTCGTGAACCACTCCCGTCCGCGCTCCCAGACGACGGGAGGGTTCAGGCATTCCTCGATGGTCGTCCAGATGGAGAAGGTCGGGCAGAAGGCGCACCCTTCGACCACGAGGTTGGCGCCGTCCCGCACGCCGATCTCGTCGATGGACGAGAAGAGGCTGTCCGACGCGTAGCGGGCGAACACGTCCGACAGCCCCGGCTCGACCCCCATGCCGCAGAGCGCCAGGCGTCCCTGCTCCTCCCACTGCGCGGCCATGGCGAACTGCTCGTCGCCGAGCTTCACGCCGGGGAGGTGGTAGGGGTCGGTCGGGTGCGGATGGGAGAGCGACATGGCCATGTCCATGTAGGTGACGCCTGCGCCCAGCGCGGCCCGGAAGATCGGCATCACGAAGCGGGGGTCGACCGCGTTCAGCACGGCGTCGATCCGCTCGGCGCCCATGAGCTCGGCGAGCTGCCGTTCGTCGGACGCGTCGATGCGCGTTGCCACGAACCGGTCGCCCGCGTCGGCGACCGCGCGCTGGGCGCGCTCGATCGCGGCGTCGGCCACCACCATCCGTTCGAACAGGCCCCACTTGGCCGCGGTCCGCGCGACCGCCGTTCCCACTCCACCGGCACCCACGACGAGCACGCGCATGGTGCCCCTCTTAGTCCACCGCGCATGAGCACGTCCACCACGCACGGGCATGTCCACCGCCGCCCCCGGCCTCGGATCAGAGCCCGACTGCGGAGAGCGGCACGCTGCGTGCGCAGACCACGACGGTGGCACCGGCGAGGTGAAGGACACGGCTCGGGACGCCGAGACGGCGGAGGTCGTCGAGCGAGCCCCACATCCCGAAGGCGACGACGCTCAGCGCGAGCACCGCTCCGAGCGCACCCGCGAGCCCGAACGAGGCGCCCCAGCCGAGCTGGTCCCGTCGGAGGCGGCGCGTGCGGCGCGACCGGCGCGCAGGGCTGGCGAGCTCGTCCACGGGTATGGCGACGAGCAGGAGGGCGAGCGGGACGAAGAAGTCTGTGTAGCGGGCCAGCTGCCAGTTCTCCCCGGCGGGAGCGGCCGCGAGGATGAAGGGATAGACCAAGACCGCCACCCCGAGGGCGGCCCCCTCTGTGCGGTCGAGGAAGCACCAGAGCGCCGAGCCGACGAGCGCGGCGCCGGCCAGTGCCGTGATGGCCACCGCGAGCGGAGCCGGGACGTCGAACGCGCCCGACCTCGGGATCCGAAGGTCGAGGATCATCGGGAAGGCGTCGTGCACGAAGGTGCCCACGCGTGCGAGGTACGGCAGCGGATACGCGGGGGTGTCGTAGCGTGACACCGCGAGCGACGGGAAGCCCGCGGTGACGTCGTCCCAGAGCCACGGCAGGCAACCCACCCCCGCTGCGGCGACCACGGCTCCGACGCGCCAGTAGGTGGCCGGTGCTCGCCGAGCGCGCCATGCCCAGCTGAGCAGCCACAGGAGCGTGGGCACTGCGAAGTAGACGATCTCGGGCGGCGACCAGCGCGATCCCGGGCCGGCGGACGAGCCGTCTCCCCACTCTCCACACGAGCACGCAGGCGGCGGCATCGAGCACGACGACGGGCAGCTGGAGCGTGAGCGCCGACGAGCCGAAAATGCCGAACGTCGCTGCCACCACGTAGGGCTCGACGCCGCCGTAGGGCTGGCCGAGCAGGAAGGCGTTGGCGTGCCCGGCGAGCAGATGCCGGGCGAGGATGCCCACGAGGGCCTCGTCCGAGTTGATCGGGTCGTGCTGCAGGTACCACACCCGCTCGACGACGCCGATCACGAGCGCGGCCCCGACGGTCACCACCAGCGGCAGCTGGCGCACGACGTCGAGACGTGCGATGCGACGTCGATCGGCGGCGACTCCAAGCGGAGCGTGCAACGCGCGGCTCAGCGTAGGGCCCTCGGCTCAGCGGGTCAGGAGTGAAGGACGCGGATGTCGTCGAGGCCGGGAGCACGCAGCATCCGTTCGTCGATGCTCAGTGCGACGGAGCGATGACCACGGCGTCGAAAGACTCGAGCCGGGCCAAGAGTGCTTCTCCACGGGTCGTGCGGAGTACGATTTCGACGCCAGCGGAGGCGTCCAGGACGACCAGATTGCTCAATCGCCAGCGGAGTCCCGAATCGCCCGGACGAGCTGGACGGGCGAGGTGTCCAAGGTGACCGGGTCATCATCGGACAGGATTGCCCGCCAGGCGCGCGCGGGGACGGCCCGTTCGAGCGCGCGCTCGTAGGTCACCGTCCCGTTCGGGCCGGGGAAGCCGCTTGCAGGCTCGGGCATCGAGCTTCATCCTAGGCACGCCAGTACGTCGACGTCCGTCTCGCTCGTGGTTGAGTACTGGCCCACTACGCCCATCTCGCAGGTACCGCGCGCAGACCCGGCGCTCCCGACGCTGCCGACGCTCCCGACGCTCCCGACGCTCCCGGCCCTACGAGAGCGCGAAGACGATGGTGACGTCGTCGCTCACCGTCTGGGATCCCGACTCGAGGACGGCCGGCGTGCGCGGCGCGAGCGCCCCACTGGCGGCGCCGAAGGCGCCGAAGGAGGGAACCCCCGGTGTGGTTGTCGAGGTGGTGTCGTCCCGTAGGGAGCAGATGCCTCCGAGCCTGCGGCCCGCAGCGACCGCGATGGCCTTGGCGTGGGCGATCGCCTGGTGGACCGCCATGGTGCGGGCGAGGCCCTGCGCGTGCAGCGGGCGTGTGACCGAGAAGGACACCGAGTCGATGCGCACGGCGTTGCCGCCTGCTGCGACCGCGGCGTCGATGAGCGTCCCGGCGGAGGCGATGGCGTGCACCCTGGCGACGATTGTGTCGTCGACGGAGTAGCCGGTGAGCGTCGACCCTGTAGCGGCGTAGTCCGGCGAGATCGAGAAGTCGGTCGTCTGGAGGTCCCTGGCGGCGATCCCGCCGGCGCGCAGCACGTGGAGGACGGCGGCGGTCGTGGTGTCGTTGGCGCCGAGCGCTGTGGTCGCCTGGCGCCCTGTGGTGTGCACCGAGAGCCGCAGCACGAGCAGGTCCGGGGTGACCGAGACGGTCCCGGTGCCGGTGACCCTGACCTCGGGCGTCCCGGCACCGCAGCTCACGGGGGCTGCCGGTGTCGAGCGGCTCGATGCGGGCCCCGGGCGTCCGTTGCCGGCTGCGAGCGCCGCGCCGGCGGCGGCGGCTCCGACGACGACTGCGAGCGCAGCGGCGCTCAGCACGAGCCGCGAGCGGGCCACGGCCGAGCGCCCGCGTGGGGGCGGCGGCTGCGCACTCTCGCCGCTCTCGGGTCCTTCGTCGTGCGTTTCGTCGGTCACTTCCCGGTCACCTCCACCCCGAGCGTCCACGTGGCACGCGATCGGGCACCGGATGGCAGTCCCTGCGTCGGCGCGGGTGCCGGTGCGTGCGCGTCGAGCTCGAAGGTCCCGGCCGCGGTCGCCCGGACCACGAAGCCCTGCCAGCCGGCGCGCGGCACCCGTGTCCGCGGGGAGCGGCGCACCTCGAGCGGTGTGCCCGTCCCGTGGAAGGTCCCGGCGAGCCTTGGGGTGCTCCACGTCCTGCGCCCTGTGAGTCGCGGCAGTGTGACCTCGAAGAGCCCGCCCAGGCGCACGTGGAGGGTCGCCGGCGCAGGGGCGGGCGCGGCCGCAGCCCCGAATTCGGCCGTGCTCTTCGTGGCGCTGCGCTGGCCTGCGCCTGGGGCTGCCACGAGGTCGCCGCACGGGGTGACGGACGCCGTGGCGACGAGGCACCTCCCCGTCGATGCAGGCGTCGAGCGGGTGTGGGCGCCGGGGACCGCGGCCGGCGCCAGGAGGCCGAATCGCGGCGGGGTCGACGTCGGCGACCGCCCGAGTGCAGCGGCGCTCCTGGACGCCTGCGATCCCGGCGACGCACCGCCGCTGTCGAGCACGAGGGGCAGCGCGATGCCGAGCGCCGCGATGGCCGCCACGGCACCGCCGGCGGCCCGGAGCCGGCGGGCGCGACGCCGGCGGATCCCCGCGACGACGCGCGCCCGTGCGGAGTCGGGGTCGGTGCGCAGGCCACCGGAGCCCGCGCCGAACGCCGTCCGGAGCCGCGTCTCGAGTGTGGGGTGCTCAGCCATCGACGCCCGCCTCCGTGATCTCCTCGTCCTCCCCCGAGAGCAGGCGCGCAAGGCTCGCGCGTGCCTTGGAGAGCTGGGACTTGACCGTCCCGAGCGAGCAGCCGAGGGCCTGGGCGACGTCGGCCTCCGACAGGTCGGCGTAGTAGCGCAGGACGACCGCCTCACGCTGGCGGGCGGGGAGGGAGCGCACAGCGGCGAGCACCGCCAGCACGTCCCCGGCACGCTCGATGTCCGAGCTGCGTGCCTCGTCCTGGGTCCCGGCCCACAGCGTCCGGTTGCCGCGCTGCTCGCTCACGCGCCGACGCCCGCGGGAGCGGCACTGGTTGACGACGGCAGCTCGCAGGTAGGCGCCCGCGTGCTCGGGGTGCCGGAGGCGGCGCCACCCGACGAACGTGCGCAGGAAGGCTTCCTGGACCGCCTCCTCCGCCTGCCCAGGGTCGTCGAGCAGCAGGGTCGCGAGCCGGCACATCCCGGCGTAGTGCGCGTCGAAGAGCGCAGCGACCGCGCGGTCGCGACGGTCGGTCACGGACGCGACCGCGCTGGCGCGCACCGTGATGGCGACGAGCGCTCCCTCACCCACACCTCTTCAGACGCCTGGGACGCCTCCAAGGTTGCCTCGGGGGCGAGGGAGGGCGGCAAAGGCGTGAAGCCAGCGCTCGACCTTCCCGCTACCCGACACCTCGGCCGTCGCTCATCGCGGCTCGCCATCTCTTGCGCATACACCGAGAACGAACAGAGACCGTCGCGTCGGTCTGCCATGCGCCATGCTGGTCTAACATGGTCGGCGGTGAGGGTGGGGTTCTACGTCGACGGATTCAACCTCTACTTTGCAGGACGACTGGTCAACGGCCGCGGAACGCCAGGGTGGCGGTGGCTCGACATCCGTGCGCTGTGCTCAGCGCTCGCCACCCGAACTCTGGCCTGGGCCAACGCTGGCGCCACTGTCGAGCGAATCGTCTACTGCACGGCCAGGGTGAGTGGCGTCCACAGCCCATCCAAGCCCATCGACCAGGACAAGTACCTGAAGGCGCTTCTGGCCAACACAAGCGTCGACCTGATCGAGTACGGCTACTACTCGGCCACGGTGAAGAAGGCGCTTCTGGCCACCGAGAACCCAAAGACCCACGCGCCGAAGCTCGTGACCTCGAACTGGCCGATCATGGTCCGCGACGGCGCTCATTCAGATGTTCCGGATGCGCACTTCATGGTGAGCTACCTCGACCTGGAAGAGAAGGGCAGCGATGTGAACGTGGCTTCGCACTTGCTCTCCGACGTCCTCACAGCGCGGGTCGACGCGGCCGTTGTCATATCCAACGACAGTGACTTGGCTCTGCCCCTGAGGCTCGCACGGAAGAACGTTCCGGTGGGCCTCGTCAATCCCGGAAGCCGATACCTGGCCGGAGCACTGAAGGACTCAGCTACAGCCGGTGTGGGAGGTCACTGGTGGTACAAGCTCACGGATACGGACTACTCGAGCAACCAACTTCCGGACCCGGCTGGCGTGTTCGCGAAGCCCACGGGCTGGTGATTGACACGGCGCAGTACCGTGCTATAGTGACAACAACCCACCCGGCGCTTCGCGGCGTCGGGTTTTACTTTTCCTGGCCAGAGCGATCTGAAGGTGGTTGCCGCTCTGCCCCGACGAGGCTCCGCTCCCTTTCCTGACCGCAGGCGATTTCCCCGGATCGCACAGCTCCGGCGCTTCGGGGGTGTTCCCCCCGTCTCGAGGGGCTCGAGGACACGAGCTGAGCGTCGCCCTCCGCCAACCGGGCACCGCCGGGTCACGCGCCACGCCCCCCGGGTCACGCGCCGCGCCGCCGCCCTCCGATCACGTTGCCGTGGCGGTGGGCCGTGGTGCTCACCGCCTGCTCGCGCGTCCAGCGCAGCAGCTCGTACGTCCCGAGCCCGACGAGGGGCTCGACGTCGACCTCTGCGCCCGCGTCGAGGAGCGCCAGGCGCTCGGCAGGGTCGGCGCCGAGGAGCCGGACGCGCTCCGCCGGCTCGGCCTCGAGGCGTGCCAGGAGGGCCTCGATGCGCTCCATCCGGGTCTCGACCCGGACCTGCGCACGGCCGGCCGCCTCCTCGAGCGCGGCGGTCAGCTCATCTGCGTGCCCGGGGTCGACCGAGACCTCGACTGCGACGCCGAGGTCGCCTGCGATGCCGAGCGAGAGGGCGAGGGCGGAGGGGTCCACCGGCCCGGCGATGCGGAGCACCGCCCGTCGCAGTGGGCGGAGCCGGAAGACGTTGCGCTCCGAGCGCAGCCCGGCCTCGTCGACGCCCGGGAGGAGGCGCTGCGCCTCGGCCTTCGCCCGCTCCCGCTCGGCGGCGAGGTCGGCCGCCAGGCCCGACGCCACGCCCAGCGGCGGGTCCGACGGCAGCCGCCTGGACCAGCGACCGAGGCTCGCCACGTAGTTGGGACCCCCGGCCTTGTGCCCGGGGCCGACCGCAGA
>JAJZVL010000097.1 GCA_021845725.1 Actinomycetes bacterium
CTCGCACCGAGCACGCCGTTCTCCTCCCAGCTCTTCGAGACCGTTGAACAGTCCGAAACGCTAGGCGGGAGGCGGCGTTGCTCGCGTCTCAGCAGGTCGCAGCACCCACGGATACGTCAGAAGATCCGCTTTTGGCCTACCCCTACGCAGCTGGCTGGCAGCAGGTCGTCCAAGGCTGGGGCGACCCTCGCGTTACTACCTGCCGTCGTACCGGCATCCCGGCACGACTACCGCAGGTACGAAGTTGACCGCTTGCCGTCACGTCTGGCCAGCTCAGCACCAGAGTCGAGTTTTCGGCACCCACGGTTGACCGTCACCGTCGATGCCGATCGGACTTGGCGAACGAGTGTCCAGTCATCGAGACCGAGACCCACCGTACGCGGCTCGCGCGCGGTACGGCAGAAGGCCCGGCCCGCGATCTCTGTCCGCCTGGCCGGCACGAGGTGTTTTGACGTCCTACAGCACGGCGCCGGGGGCACCGCGTGACACGAGGACCCAGGACGCCCGACGCGAGGCTGGGCACCCACGAAGTTCTTCGCGCGCGGTCCCGTCGAGATCTCTCCTTGATCAAGGCAGTGCATACGCATGCCCTGTGCATGCACGCGCAAGACCACCTCGGTAGGCGCCGGCGAGCCGCCATCCGGCACGAAGCCGCAGCTCATCGGCCAGATCGCGAAGCGCACACCCTGCGTAGGCCGTGCGTAGGCCTGCACAGGGCACGCTGAGCAAGCCCCGAGAAAAACACCCGAGAAACCCGCATCTCCGACGGGCCTCAGAACGAGAAACCGCTGGTCAGGCGCCTGCACCCCTGCACGAGGTGCGCGCTGAACCAGCGGTCTTGGTGGCGGGGGTTCTGTCGGTTCGTGACCTCGAGTGACCTCAACGACTGCGAACATGCTGGCAGTTGGCCCGCGCATATGCAACCGCCTCGTCGCTGCACTACTCAATGCTGCCGGTCAGCCGTAGCAGTCCCGAGAAACCATGACCCGTCCACTCGGTCTGCAACCTTCAGGTTCATGGCTCACTTCTGGCGATGCACTCGGAATCACTCCACGAGAGGTTCTCAAGACCTTCAGCCACACAGCATCGGCTGGCAAGCCGCAGCGCCGCCCGGCGTTGGCGTGCAGGACGACGTTCAGTCTCCGTCGACGATGCGTACGGTTCGTTTCAGGCCGTGACCCTTGTTCCAGCCCCACTTCTCGTCGTGCTGTAGGCGTCCGACGACAATCCCCGGCGCGATCCCTAGGTCATCGGCAAACTCCTTGACCTCAACTTCCGTGGACAATCGATGCAGGCGTTCTTGGTGTTCCGGCGGGATGAGAAAGTCCGCTGCGAAAGCGTTGGCCTCATTTTCGATGACGTCGTTATCGGTGCCATCGTCGACAAAGGTTTGCTTCTTGGAGTGCAAGAGGAGGTGAGCGGCCTCATGAAAGAAGGTGAACCAGAAGAAGTCGTCCTTCTTGTACCTGTCAGTCAGGGCAATCACTGCTCGGCTAGGACTGGTCCACCACGCAGCACCGCTGATCCTGCATCCCGTGACTCCGGAGACGAACACGACGACGACACCGGCCGCGGCGCACAGGTCCACCAAATCGTTGGGATCACCGGACGCCGTGAGTGCCCGGATGTCACGAAGCACTTTGCGAAAGGTGGCTGCCGAGTACGGCTCGACCTTGCGTTGCTGGGCTTCGAGCTGCGCGATCCGCAGCCACGATATGACCGCGCCGGGCGAACTCTTATAGGCGCTGGACCGCCGGAACGAGGCGACTGGCACCTTCCAGACCCGCTCGAACGCGGCACGGTCGGCGACGCCGAAGAATGACAGCACGGCGTCGAACAGGCGGCTGGGGTCCTTCTCGTCCGGAAGGCAGCCGCGTTTCTTCAGCTCCTTGATCGGGAGGGCATCGATCCACTCCTTGTCCTCGGCTGAGAGCACGCGGGGCTTGGATCGCAGCAAGGCTTCGCGGTAGTCGGCCTCGCGTCGGTTCCAAATGCTAGCCGGGACCCCGGTGATGCGATCTAGGGCGATGGCCGTCTCCAGGGTGATCGGAGCGATGCCTTGCATGATCTGGTTTACGTGCTTGGTCGAAAGACCGGCCCGTGCTGCCAGCTCGGCTTGGGAGAGGTTCAGCTCGGCGAGGCGGTCGCGCAAGGTCTCGCCCGGCGGGATGGCGTAGTCCGGTCGGAACGCGTGGTGGTCGACGGTGGTCATCGGTGCGCACCCCCCTGCACTTCGACGCTGCTGATCACGATGCGATCTCCGCTCGCTCCGTCGGCGCTGATCTGGCCCCGGATGGTCACGGTGCCGAAGTCGATGACTGTCTCGCCCGTCTGGCTCTGGTGGACCGACGCGCCAGGAAGCCGGAGCACCGTGTCGGCGTCGGCGGCACAGAGCTCCACGAGCCGTCGCCCGACCGTGCGCCCGGCCTCATCCCCCCAGCGGTCCGCGAGTCGACGCTCCGAGTTACACAAGGCGGCGAGCGCAGCGCTGCTGAACCTGACGTCCATCGGCGTGTGGGAGCATGTCGTTTACCTCTGAGGTAAAGATCTGATGGTATACTTACAAGGTGCATCACCATCGTACAGGCCCCAGCCAGGGGCCGCTGGGATGCCGGGCCGAAGGAGGCTCTTGATGGAACTGTTCCAGCACACCGAGGGGGGTGAGGACCCCGAAATCGTCGTCGTCGAGGCGACGGCCGTCGTCCGCACCCTCCTCCTGCCCACCAACCCCGATCACGGCGTCTGGATCGAGGAGGTGGACGAGGAGATCGACCTCGACCTGACCTTCGAGGCCGCCGGCATCCACCATCACCACCATGTCCACCGTGGCCGGTGCCGCCGGGTCAAGGTCGTGATCCGGTTCAACGCCGATGACTTCACCCACGAGTACGGGCCCGGCACCACGATCAAGACGGTCTACCACTGGGCCTCGGGGGACAGGGCCGCCAACCTGTCCTCGGAGCAGCGGGCCAAGTACGCGCTCGCCGTGCCTGGCGCCGACCACTTCCTTGCCGACGGCGTTCACATCGGCTCGCTGCTGGTGGCCGGTGGGCCCTGCGAGGTCACTCTCAACCTGCTGCCGCGGGACAGCTTCGCCGGGTGACCGACATCGTGATCGCTCCCGATGAGCGCGCCGTGCGTTCCCACCTCGACTCCGGTGCCTTCCTGGCCGGGGTCGCGGCGGGCCGCTGGTCGGTCCTCGAGCTTGCGTGGCCTCACGTCACGATCATGGTCTCGGCCGCACCACGTGAGGGCGCCCCGCCTGGGTACGCCATCCGGTTCGAGTTGACCGGGTACCCGACCACCGCCCCCACGGGGTGCATCTGGGACATCGAGCGGAACGAGCCGTTGGCGGCGGGGCTCCGACCCAAGGGCGCCGAGGTCGGCATCCTGTTCCGCGTCGATCGGTGGGCCGCGGCTCCCAACGCCATGTACGCCCCGTGGGACCGGCTTGCCCTTCCGGGCCACGAACGCTGGCTCACCGATGCACCGCACCTGGCGTGGCATCCGGGTCGCACCCTGACCTTCATCCTGAACGAGCTGCACAGGATCTTCCACGCCGATGCGTATCCGGGGATCTAGGGGCCGCGGCGCCCTCCTGCGAATGAAGCGCAGGGACTGGCGGGCCATGCTCGCCGAGTTGGGCCGTCGCGGTCACGGCACGATCGAGTCGGGCGCCTTCCTGTTAGCCAGCAAGGACGGAGACCTCACCCGGGTGACTCGAGTGATCTATTACGACGACCTCGACCCCGACTGCCTGGTCGGGGGCATCCACTTCCACGGCCTCGCCTACGACAAGCTCTGGGCTCTCTGTCGGACCGACGGCCTCAAGGTGGTCGGCGACGTTCACACTCACCCCGCTGGGTGGGTTGAGCAGAGCGACATCGACCGGGGCAGCCCCATGGTCGCCCAGCAGGGCCATGTGGCTGTGATCGTCCCCCACTTTGCCCAGCGGCCCACCGACCCCTCCGATGTCAGCGTCCATCTCTACGACGGGCGGGGGTGGACAAGCTGGACCGGCACGGAGGCGGCGGCGCGACTGTTCGTTCGGCGGTTCGTATGACTGCCGACGTCACCCGGGACACCGTTCACCGAACGGCCAAGTTGCTCTTCGAATCCGGCAAGGCGCGCACGCTCGCGGAGGCGCGAGCGTGCCTGGAGTCGATGGTCCTGCAGGTCGCCGTCGGGGCCGACATCGGTCGCGATCTCGCGGCGCAGGCGGCCCTCCTGACCGCCGTGAATGCGGGAGGGCGGGCCTTCCTGGGCGGGGTGCACGTCGTCGTCGACGATGGCCCCGATCTCGATGTCCCGTGGGCTGCTGGCGTCACCGCGGGTGCGGCAGTGCAGCGGTTCGGCGGTGTCGTCGTGGACCGGCTCGATCCGGCTCTGCCGACGCTCGCCATCGGCGCTCCGGTAGAGCCCGTGGGCAGCTATGTGCTCCACGTCACCCACCACGGCTGGGTCGGAGGAATCGTGCAGAGTCCCGGCTCTCATCGTGCCGGTGGCGGGATCGCGCCGGCAGGGATCGTGGCCGCAGCGCTCGGCATCTCCGAGGTGTTCCAGAGGGAGCTGGGCGACCCAGTCCCGGGCCGTCGTGATGTCGGTGTGTCGCTTTGGCGTCCCGACCTGGACTGGCGGTCCGCTGAGGCGATCGGCCCTGACCTGCAGTTCCTTCCTGCCGCCTTCTGGTTGCTTGGTCTTGGGCACCTGGGCCAGGCCTACGCCTGGGTGGTTGGGATGCTGCCCTACGCCACACCAGCCGATGTCCGGGTCGGACTGGTCGACTATGACCGGGTGGTCGCCGGGAACACCGCGACCCAGCTCCTCGTCACCGACGCCGACGTCGACCGGCGCAAGACCCGGGTTGTCGCCGATGCCCTCGAAGGTCTCGGTCTCGACACCGCGATCGTCGACCGTGCCTTCGACGACAACTTCCGGCCGACGCCGCACGCTGATCCGAATCGATCCGAGCCGACGGTGGCGCTGGCGGGCTTTGACAGCCGAGATCCCCGATTTCTGCTCGGCGATGATCGTTTCACCTGGGTGGTCGACGGAGGACTCGGCCGGGGCCCGGTCGACTACCTCGACATCGTGATCAACACCTTCCCCGCACCCGAGGGTGTGACCATGGCCTTCCCCGAGCCCCGTCCTCGGTCCCAAGCGCTGCCGGACGCCTACGAATCCGAGGTCGCCGATCGCATGGCCAAGGGCATGGACGAGACCGCCGTCCGTTGCGGCCTCTTGGACATCGCCGGAGTAACCATTGGCGCCGCCTTCGTCGGCTCGGTCGCCGCCTGCCTCGTCGTCGGGGACCTACTCCGCCAGCTCCACGGCGGCTCGCCCTTCTCCGTCGTCCACGTGAACCTCCGGCACCCCGAGAACCTTGAGGCCGTGCCGAACCGAGCGCCGGGGGAGGCGACGCCCGCCTTCACGCTCGCTCAGCCCAGCTGACCGTTCGACGTCAGACCTTCAGGTCGGTAACTCGAAGGTCGAGATGCGTCGAGGGGGTGGGACTCAGCCATCGAGCTGGTCGAGCGAGCGCCATTCCTCGACGAGGTGCGGCTCCAGGCGGCCAAGGCCGATGTGCTGGACGAAGACGGCGAGGACCTCCCCCACACCGGTGGCCGAGGGCGAGTTGATGCCGCTAGCGCCGAGGGCATGCGCGACGACGCCCAGTTCCTGGCAGGCGGTCCAGTCGGGACCGGTGAGAACGTCCGTGCGGAGGCCGACCTGGGAGCGGACCTCGCCGTCGGTGAGGTCGAGGACGCGGTCAAGCTCGATCTCGTAGCGGTAGAGGACCCTCGGGAGCAGTCCTTCCACCCCGATCGCTTGGCGTTCGCCGAGCCTCATGAGCTCCGCGACCGCGCACGGGCGGCTCTGGCAGAGGTAGAGCACGGGGAAGCTTCCCGGCGGGTTGAACCGACCGCCGTGAAGACGCGCCCCCTCGCCGCTCAATGGGTCATAGCGCGGCCCGAGGTGCCGAAAGCCTTGACCCCTGAACGGCGTGAGTGGCGCGGTGGACAGGCGGCCGGCGTCGACGACCACCCGCTTATGCCGTCACGCCCTCGGCCATGGCCAGCACCGCTGCGATCACCCTGCGGTACTCGCCCTCGGCGATCAACTCCAGGGGCTTTCGCCAGTCGAGGTCGGGGTTCGGGCTGCGCAGCCACAGCCGCGCCGGCTCGTCACGAAGCACGGATCGGAGCTGGTCGACCACGGCCTTGAGCTCCAAGAGCCGGTCCTCTGCCTCACGTCGGGGCATCGCCTTGGCCGTCGTCCAGCGGCTCACGCTGCGCGAAGTGGTACCCGTGATCTGAGCCAGATCCCCCGCGTCGACGACGTGGGTGTCGATCAGCTCATCGAGGACGCCGCCCAGTACCGCCATCGCTCTCCTTACAGTCGTGTAACTCAACAGGTCGATGTCCAGTATAATGTCGCTCGAACGTCTAGCGAACAGTATCGGAGCGGCCGATGGACCTCGGTCACGGATTCCTACCTCGAATCGACGCCCGGAACTATAAGGCCGTCGAACGGTGCCTCCCGCGAGACGGCCCGGGGCTGTTCAGCGTCGGTCTCGACCTGCCGTGGGCGATCCTCGAAGGTCCCTGGGCGCTTCAGCACGGCGGTCCAACGATCGAGCTGTGCCGAGACCGCGGGGTCTCGTTCCTGGTCGACACCCAGGCGTGGCGCTACCACGACCCCCGGACGTTCCTCGTGGAGAAGTTCGCGAGGACCCCCTACGCCCCGGCCGGCCCGCTCGGCGCGAGCGACCGCTCGGCACTGAACCGCTTCGTCGAGGCCGACCTCCAAGCTCAGGCCACCCTCGGCGCCTCCGCCTACCTCCTCCCGGGTGTCATCCCAGCCAACCAGCGCGATGACGTCCACGCCTTGACGCTCACCCTGCTGGAGACCGCCCAGGCCGCGCTACCCGACGCCCGCCCCTGCGTCGCCTTCCTCGGGGCCCACACCGCTTCGATGGAAGCTGCGCACCAACTGGTCGACGACCTGCCGCATTGGATCGACGGCGTCTATCTCCAACTCAGCCCCGTGAACCCGCTTTATGACTCGCCGTCGAAGATCATCGACGCGCTCATGCTCATGCGACATGCCACCCAGCAAGGCTTCAGCGTGATCGCCGGACGGCTCGCCGGGCTCGCACCACTGCTCCGAGCCGCCGGCATCGCCGGGGCGGATGCCGGGCTCGGCGAGGGAGAGTCGTTCGCCTACGGAACGAAGATCAAGAACCACGAGCCTCGCAACGGAACCGAGCACCAGCCCCGGCTTCTCGGCGGCCGGCTCTACGTCCCCCAGCTCGGCCGATCCCTATCGGCGCGGGAGTGGGACCGGCTCATGCAGGTCCCCGCGCTGCGCGGCCAGCTGCTGTGTCGCCTTCCGTGCTGTGCCTTCGGGCTCCCGGTCGAGACGACCCCACGACGCGGGCGAGAGCACAGTCTCCACTGCCGGGTCGCCGAGGCCAATGCCCTCCCCAGCTCCGGTCGCTCCAGCGTGGATGCCTCGATCGCGCTGCTCGAACAGCGGCAGAGCACCGCCCGCACCATCATCGCCAGCCTGGACGAAGCCGACCTCGATCCCATCGCCACCGGCTTCCTCGACAACCACCTCGCCGCCGCCCGCTACCTCAGA
>JAJZVL010000024.1 GCA_021845725.1 Actinomycetes bacterium
CGCTGCGAGGTAGACGCCGCCGGCGAGCATGAGCGCCAGCGAGGCGACCACCAGCTCGGCGACCGGCGGCAACCGCCGGGTGAGCACTGTGACGGCCTGCGACTCGCCGCCGGCGTGCTCGCCGCCGCCGGCGTGCTCCTCGCCGTCGGGGATCGCCCCGGTCGGGATCGGCCCGGTCATGGCCCGGTTGCCAGGCGAGTCATGATGACGAGCGTCGCGATCTGCATCGCGCCCGTGATGCCCGCCGTGAAGATGAAGCGACGCATGAGGCGCTCGATGACCGCGCCGTTCGGCTCGGGCTTGCGCAGCTCGAAGAGCACCGCGATGTTCGCCGGCTCGAGCAGGCCGAGCGCGACGACGGCCATGACGGCCACCACGATGAACGACGCCACGACCCAGGGGTGGTCCGCGTAGCCGGCGTCGAGGTAGCCGAGGTGCCGCGCGAGCTGCCAGCCGCCGGCGAGCGTGCAGGTCACGAGCGTCGGCATGAGGAGCACCATCTTGGGCATGAGGCGCCTGGTGAGCTCGATCCTGGCGGGGATCGAGAGCCGCCCGAGGATGGGCCCGAGCACGAACCCGAGGAACAGGTCGAGCGCCGTCCACATCGCCCCGCCCACGACGTGGAAGAAGTCGAGCGCCCACAGGCCGTTCGTGGTGATCGCCGCCACGAGGCCGGCGATGACCACTGCGACGATCGGCAGCCCCCGAACCGCGACGACCGACGAGGAGGCCTGCTCCCCCTGCCGGGCGTGCGCACCGGCAGAAGGAGCCGTCTGCACCGGCGGCGTGCCGGGCGGTCGGACAGTGAGGTCCGTCATCTCGTGTGCCCTCCCGGTCACCCGGCTCCGATCACCCCGACCGCGGCGCCGCCGACGACCGGAGCGTCGAGGTGCGTGCCGCCCATCGAGCCGAAGAACCGGGCGTCCCCGAAGCTGAACACCCCGCCGTCTGCGCCGACGAGCCAGTAGCCGTGCCCGTCTGGGGTGGGGGCGATGCCGACGATGTCGGAGACGTGGACGCCCATTGCAGGCAGCGAGCCGTAGTAGGCGGCGTCGCCGAAGCCGAAGACCCCGCCGTCCCTGCCCACGAGCCAGTAGCCGTGCCCGTCTGGGGTGGGGGCGATGCCGACGATGTCGGAGACGTGGACGCCCATTGCAGGCAGCGAGCCGAAGAACCGGGCGTCGCCGAAGCCGAAGACCCCGCCGTCCCTGCCCACGAGCCAGTAGCCGTGCCCGTCTGGGGTGGGGGCGATGCCGACGATGTCGGAGACGTGGACCCCGATCCCTGGCAGCGAGCCGTAGTAGGCCGCGTCCCCGAAGCTGAACACCCCGCCGTCTGCGCCGACGAGCCAGTAGCCCTCAGCGCCGGGACTGGGCGTCTCGCCGGGGGCCGGTGCGTAGAACGGCGTGCGTGCCATTCCCACCACCGGCGCGTTCAGGTGCTTGCCGGCCATCGAGCCGAAGAAGTTCGCGTCGCCGAACGTGAACACCCCGCCGTCCGCGCCGACGAGCCAGTAGCCGGCCTGGTCGATGGTCGGGTACATCCCTACGATCGGCGCGCTGAGCGACGTGCCGGCCATCGAGCCGTAGAAGCCGGCGCTGCCCTCGGTGAACACCCCTCCGTCCCTGGCGGCAAGCCAGTATCCGGTGCCGGGAAGCGGCACGTCGTACACAGGGATGCCTCCCGACACCGTGGTGATGGAGTTGGGCGAGGAGGTGGTGCCCGTGGTGTAGGCGAGCCAGAGCCCGTAGTACTCGTTCGTGATGGCGTTGCCGGTGATCACGGTGCCGGTCACGGTGGCCGGTGGCGTTCCCGGTGGCGAGGGGTAGGCGGCGACCATGATCGCCTCGGGGCGCGGGCGCCCGGCTGCCTGCTCGCCCCAGCCGTCAGCGCTCAGCGTGTTGGCGGTGAGCCTGACCGAGGAGACGCTCGCTGCAGGGCCGCCGCCAGCGTAGACGGCAATGCCGGCAATGAGCGATCCCGTGATGGTGTTGTCCGTGACCGAAACGTCGTTGATGCTGGTGTGAGGGATGGGGGCATCGACGACGATGCCGCCGATCTCGGGACCGGTCGGGGTCATCTTGAAGGGCGTGGAGGCGATGGTGTTGCCGTCCAGGGTCACGTTGCTCACGCCTCCCCCAGGGTTGTGCGCTGCGACGACGATCCCGCATCCTCCGGTGTTGTGGGACACGTTGTTGTCGCTCACGGTGATGTCGTTCGTGGCCACCGGCGTGGTCGGTCCGGGCTTCGGTGCCCCGGAGTCGAGCGGGCCGTTGTCCTGGACGCCGATCCCGCCATCCGCCGTGTTGTAGGTGACCGTGTTCTTCGTGATCGTGGCCTTCGTCACGCCGACGAGCTCGATCGCCTTGTTGTCGAAGATCCCCGGCGTGGGTCGCACCCCATTGCCCGTCACGGTAGATGTCTCGATCATGAGCCCGGAGGTGTCCTCGGCGAAGATCCCGTGGTCGTTCGCCCCGGTGACGGTCACGCCCTTGATCGTGACGTTCTTCGCTGTAGGGGCCACGTAGATGCCCACGTCGCAGCCCTTGGCTGTGACCGTTGTCCCTGTGAGCGTCGTTGTGGAGGCGCTGACGACCTTGGCCGCGCTGAGCCCGGTTGTCCCGGCCTGGACGCACGTCACCGCCGCCTGCGCCGGAGCCTGGCCGAGCGCCAGGGCGCCGCCCACGCCGGCGAGCGTCACGACGGGCAGGCCGAGCGCGGCGAGGCCGCCGACGCCTGCGAGGCGCGCGAGGACGCGCTGCGTCCGGCGCGTCCTACGTGTTGGAGTTCGGCTCATCTTCGATGTCGCTCCTTGGTCGGGCCCTTGGTCGGGTCCTTGGTCGGGTTCCGGTTCGCACTTCCCTACGCCGGCGCCACCTTCGCCTTCACATCGCCGTGGGGGGCGATGCCGTCCTCTTCACCGAGCCCGAAGGTCGGTTGGCCTGGACGAAGCTCACCAGCTCCTCGCCGTCGCGCACGATCCGGCGGATGCCGGTCTCGACGATCTCGGCCTCTCCTGCAAGTCGTCCCTCGTCGAGCGCCTGCTCCGCCAGGTGCAGCACCACGGCGACCGATGTGCTCACCCCGACATGCTGCGACGGACGCGCATCCGCCGCGCATCCGTCAGGGGTACCCGCGCACCTGCTGCTCGAGGTGGGTGAGACGGGCGGACACCGGCACGCCCAGGTCCGCTGCCACTGCGCGTGCCCGCGTGAGCACGTCGAGCGCGGCTGCCGGCCGGTCCTGGCCGGCCAGGAGCTCGGCGAGGCGCAGGTAGCGGTCCTCGTCCACCGGATCCGCGCTGATCGCCGCCTGCAGGCAGCGCTCGGCCTCGTGCGCGTTGCCTTCGGCGAGCTCCCGCTGCGCCCAGGTGTCGAGCAGGCTCAGGCGCAGGCGGCGAAGCCGCTCGCGCGCGCTCGCCGACCACGGCTCGTAGAGGGCGTCGGGGAGCAGGTCGCCGCGGTAGGCGGCCACGGCTGCAACAGCCTCGCGACGTGCGCGCTCGACGGGACTTTCGCGCAGCGCCGCGATCGCCTGGGTCGCGTCCGCCTCGAACCGGCCGACGTCGAGCCCGACGCCGTCGCCGATCGCCAGCAGGTCGCCCCGGCGCACCACGAGCGGGCCAGCTGCCCGGTGGAGACGGCTCAGCACGTTGCGCAACCGCCGACGGCCCCGCTCGACGGCGACCTCGGGCCACAGCACCTCGATCACCTGTTCGACGTGCAGCCCGGGCCGCTCCACCACGAGGAGCTGCACGAGCCGGGCCACCTGCGGCTCGAGGTGGGCGCGGCGGCTACCGTGCCAGACCTCGAACCCCCCGAGAGCCGAGATCGAGGCCCATCTGCCCGCCTCGAGCGCGCCCGAGGCGGGCGCGACCGCGCCGGCCACCCGGGTGAGCAGCTCGCGGGGGGAGGCAAGCCGACCCTCGCGCGCGAGCTCCTCGGCGCGCGCGCCGGCTTTCTCGTGCGCCGGGGCCAGCGCCGCCTCGAGTGGTCCGTCCCACCCCGCCGGCAGCTGGACCCCGAGGCGCTCACGGAGACCGTCGGCCAGCCCCGCCGCCTCGAGCGCGAGGAGAGGATGCCCCTCGGCCAGGCAGGCTGCCAGTGCGAGAAGGGAGAAGGCCAGGCTCCGATCGTCGCCGAGATCCTCGAGAGTCCTCGCCGCCTCGAGCGCGTCCTGCTGCCCCCGATCGCGCGCGTCCAGGAACCACCAGGCGATGGCGCGATGGAGCAGGCTGATCGCGCGGCCGTGACGGTCGCCCAGCGCGAGCTGCAACGTCGCGGTCGTGTCGAGGGCTCGGCGGGCCTCGTCGTAGCGCCCCTCTTCGACGGCCACGAGCGCGACGTTCGCCGTGACCAGCGCGGACTCACCGGGTGCGTCGAGGTCGGCGAGCTCGTCGAGGGACTGGGCGAACCACCCTTTCGCCGCAGCCAGGTCCCCGGCGAAGAGCGCCACCAGCCCGAGGTGGGTGAGCACCCTGGCCGCGAGGTCGCGCCGGCCCTCTTCGACCGCGAGCACCCGTGCTGCGCGGAGCGACTCGTTGGCGGCCGCGCTGTCCCCCTGTCGCCAGGCGAGCATCCCGAGGCCGTCGAGGAGGTGGACGCGCTCGGGCGCGTCTCGAGGAGCGATGGCCAGGACCTCCTCGAGCCACCGGCGGCCCTCGCTGAGCTGGTTCCGCAGCTCCCAATAGCGCCACAGCTCCTTGGCGAGCCGCGCTGCCGCGGTCCCGTCGCGCGACCTGCAGGCGGCGCCGAGCGCGGCCCGGACGTTGCGCTGCTCTCGTGACAGCCGCTCGAGCCACTCCGCCTGGTGGGCACCGGTGACGAGGGCGTCCTCTGCACCCTGGACCGTGTGGAGGCACCACTCGAGGTGGGCGCGGGTGAGGGGTTCGAGCCGGCCGGCCTGTCCGAGCTGGCGGACCACCTGGCGGCGCACGAGGGCGCGCACGGCGTAGCGGCCGATGCCGCGCTCTTCTTGGACCACGGCGATCGACCGATCGACCAGGCCCGCGAGACCGGTCACGACCTCGCTGAGCCTCGGCGGCTCCCCGGCGGCGCCCAGGTGCTGCCGGAGCGTCGCGGCGTCGGACCCGCCGGCGAAGACCGAGAGACGCTCGAGCAGCTGGCGCTCGACGGGATCGAGCAGGTCCGTGGTCCAGGCGATGAGCGCGTCGAGGGCCCGCATGGGCTGGAGCCGGCTTGGGCCGCCGGCCACGCGTAGGCGGGCGTGGAGCTCGTCGGCGAGGCCGACGAGCGGTCCCGAGGCAGCGAGCGATCCGGCGATCTCGAGGGCGAGGGGGATGCCGGCCAGCTCCCTGCAGATCCGTGCGATCGCCACCCACTCGGGGGCCCCGAGCTCGAGCTCGGGGACGGCGAGCTCGACTCGCCGGGCGAGCAGCTGGGGCGCCTCGTACGCGCGGATCAGCTCGGGAGCACGCGCTGAGGCCGGCGGCACCGAGAGGGGGCCGAGCGCCACCACCTCCTCACCGGGGACCCGGAGCGCCCGGCGGCAGGTCGCGAGGATCCGGACGCCGGCGCAGCTCGCGGCGACGGACCCGACCAGCGTGGCAGCGGCCTGCGCCGCGTCATCCGCGCCGTCGAGCACGAGGAGCAGCTCCCTCGCCGAAAGGGTCCGCGCCACGTCCGGCAGGGAGGTGAACAGGTCGTGCTCACCGAGCGCTTCCGCCACGGCTGCGATCACGACGGAGGGATGGGCGATCCCTTCGAGCTCGACCACGACCGCGCCGTCGGCCAGCTCTCCAGGACGTGCGGCCGCCTCGAGCGCGAGGCGGGTCTTGCCGGTGCCGGCGAGCCCGGTCAGCGTGACGGGGCGCCCGGTGGCCAGCGCGCGGGCCAGCTCCGCCTGCTCGCCGCCCCGGCCGATGAGCTCGAGGGGCGCGGCGATCGTGGGCCAGCGACCCGGGGCACGCGCCGGCGGTGCCGCTGGCGAGGCGCGTGCGCGGCCGCTGCCCACCACTCCGCCGTCGAGCGTCGGTGGGTTGCCGCCGTACCCAGCGGAGCTGAGCATGGTCCTCCCCCGGCCCGTACCCCGCATCAGTGAACGCTCCGCTCGGGCTGCCCTCCGTGCGGGCCGTACACAGGAGAGAGCCGCCGCCGTGGGCGCAGCTCCCGCGCGGCGCTGCGCTTGCGCCCCGACTGTACACACCGTCTGCGAGGTGCGCACCGAGACGCGCGCCCGGGGGCGCGTCTACCAGTTCCCCGGGTTGCCCACCTGCCCGGGCGGGCATGCCCGGGGGTCGTAGCTCGTGAGCGGGGTGATCGCCGGGTAGGACGCGGTGAACCCCCCTGTGGCAGAGGTCGCCCTGGACGCGACGTTGGAGCCGTATGTGACGTCGGTGGCCGACGCGCTCGGCGGCGGCGCGGTCGTCGCAGGCGAGGAGGGCGGAGGGGCATCGCTCGGGAGCGTCGGGTTCACGCTGAAGTCGCTCCCGGTCGTGACCGTGACCTGGGCACCGTCTGCAGTCGGTCCGTACTTCAAGATGACCGCGCCGGACATGGAGTCCGCGACGAGCTGCGCCGCCGCGATGTCCGCCGGCGTGCGCTGCGAATAGCTCACGGTGGTCTCCGAGTACTGCCCGACCGGTGTGGTGTTCCCGACCCCCACGGTGTCGAAGCCGAGGGCCTTCAGCGCGGTCGCGGTCTGTGTCGCCTGCCCTGTCACCCCGGTGCCGTTCAGGACCGAGACGGTCACTGTCTTGGCAGGTGGGAGGGGCGCGCCCGTCATCGTGTTGTCGTTCGGCGCGAGGCCGAGGAACGTGTCGATGGTCGTGTGGTCGGCGCTGGCGGAGGGGAACTCCACGTCGCCGAAATGCCCTCCTTGGTAGGTGTATGTGCCGAAGGTGTCCACGATGACCGGGAGGGTCATGGTCGGCGCCTTGTTCACGTTGACCGAGTGGAACGCGAGGACGAGGTGCACCATGTCGCTCGCGTTGAAACCGCGGTCGACGGTCAAGTCCGGCGCCAGGGCATTGATGAGCGACGCGTCGGAGATCGGGTTCCCGAGACCGCGATGGGCGACCTTGGTCGCGAGCACCTTCAAGAACTCGTGGTCGCGGGTGATCCTGGCCAGGTCGCTCTCGGCCTCCTGGGGCCATGTGTAGGGGTATGTCTGCGGCAGACCAGGCACCCAGTACTGGAGGTGCCGGGCACGGACGACCTGGAGCGCCTGGACGCCGTTCAGGTGGTGGCAGCCGGGCGTGAGGACGCGGAGCCCCGAGTAGCGGTCGAAGATGGGGTCCGGGAAGTACATTGTGATCCCGCCCAGCTGTGTGACGACGGCCGCGAACGTGTCGAAGTTCAGCTCGACGTAGTGCTGGATCGGGATGCCGAAGTCCTCCTCGATCGCGTTGACGAGCTGGGTCGGGCCCTGGGCCAGGGCGGCGTCGACCTTGTAGGCGCCTGTCGACCGGGCATTCGGGATGAACAGGTCGCGCGGCAGCGACAGGATCGAGACGGCGTGGGTCTGCGGGTCCAGGTGCAGCACCATGATGACGTCGCTGTTGACCCCGGTGACCCCCTGTGTGCACAGGCCGTATGCGGCTGTCTGGTGCTTCAGCCCGCAGCGCGTCGTCGAACCCACCATGAGGATGTTCTCGGTGTTGGCATCCTTCCCGGTCGTCACGCCTGTGGTGAGCCCGCCGACGGCGATCCGATGGATCCTGTGGTTCAGGTACCAGCCGTAGCCGGCCCCCGCGGCGATGGCCAGGACGATGACGACGAGCGAGATGAGGAGCGTGCGTCTGAGCCATCGGCGCTTGCGCGGGCGCCCGTAGGGGCCGCCTCCCCGGCCGCCGGAGCGACCAGGCGGCCCGCCGGTCGGGCCCCCGCCGTCTCGCCGCGCGTGCGCGCCACGCTGGGAGCGGCGCGGGGACGCCTTCCCGTCGATCTCACGACCCAGGGCACGGAGCCCCTCCTCGTACTGGGCGGAGCCCGTCATCACTCTTAGGGTATGCCTCCAGTCTTACGTTTCCATGGCGGCCGGCAGAGATCCGGCGCCCTGCGGCGAAGCGGCGCCGTGCGCCCGGTTCGTCCTCAGCGCAGAGCAGTCTGGCCCGGAACGAGGGGTGCGGGCAACGCGGTCGTCCCCATGAGCCAGCGGTCGACCGCCGCGGCAGCGGAGCGTCCCTCGGCAATGGCCCAGACCACCAGGCTCTGCCCCCTCGCCGCGTCCCCGCAGGCGAACACCCCCTCGGCGCTCGTCTGCCAGTCGGGCCCGACGGCGAGCGTGCCCCGGGGGTCGAGCTCGAGGCCGAGCTCCGCGACCACGCCCCGGGGCTCGGGGCCGAGGAAGCCCATGGCGAGCAGCACGAGGTCGCAGCGCAGCTCGAAGCCGGCGCCGGGCACCGGCTGGATGATCGTGCGCCCGTTGTCGACCGACACGGTGACCTCGCTCCCGCGCAGGGCCCGCACCCTGCCCGAGGCGTCGCCGACGAGCTCGGTGGGCGTCGCCGACCAGCGCCGCGCACCCCCCTCCTCGTGCGCCGCGGAGGTCCTCAGGATGACCGGCCACAGCGGCCAGGGGTGCTCGGCCCCTCGCTCGCGCGGCGGCTCGGGGAGGATCTCGAGCTGGACGACGGAGGCCGCGCCCTGGCGGTGGGCAGTGCCGAGGCAGTCCGCGCCGGTGTCGCCGCCCCCCACGATCACCACGTGCTTGCCGGCGGCGTCGATCGGGGAGGACCCGAGCGCCCCTTCTTGGACGAGGTTGGCGGGCTTCAGGTACTCGAGCGCGAAGTGCACGCCGGCGAGCTCGCGCCCTGGCACCGCGAGGTCCCTCGGGACCGTCGAGCCGATCGCGAGCACGAGCGCGTCGTGCTCCTCTGCGAGCCGCCGCGCCGGGACGGCCCCCGCAGCGCCGGCGGGGTCGCCGACCGGCGTCGAGCACACGAAGTCGACCCCCTCGGCGGTGAGCTGCGCGAGACGGCGGTCGAGCACGTGCTTCTCCATCTTGAACTCGGGGATGCCGTAGCGCAGGAGGCCGCCGGGGCGCTGCGCGCGCTCGAAGACCGTGACCGCGTGCCCGGCGCGGGCGAGCTGCTGTGCGCACGCGAGCCCTGCGGGCCCAGAGCCCACCACCGCGACGCGCCGCCCCGTGCGCGACGCGGGCACGTGCGGGGTCACCCAGCCCTCCGCCCAGGCCCGCTCTGCGACCTCCTGCTCGATGTGCTCGATCGTGACGGGGTCTGTGGAGATCCCGAGGACGCACGCCGCCTCGCAGGGGGCGGGGCAGAGCCGCCCGGTCATCTCTGGGAAGTTGTTGGTCGAGTGGAGCCGCTCTGCCGCGTCCACCCAGTCGTCGCGGTAGACGAGGTCGTTCCACTCGGGGATGAGGTTGCCGAGCGGGCAGGCATCGTGGCAGAAGGGGATGCCGCAATCCATGCAGCGCGCCCCCTGGGTGCGCACGGCCGCCTCGTCGAAGGGCTCGTAGACCTCGTGCCAGTCGCGCACCCGCACGGGCACCGGACGCCGGCGCGGGAGCTCTCGGCGGTGCTCCATGAAGCCGGTGGGCTCACCCATGGGCCGCCGCCATCACCGCTTCGTCGACCGATCGGCCCTCCTCGGCGGCCCGCTGCATCGCCTCGAGCACGCGGCGGTAGTCGCGGGGCATCACCTTGACCATGTCGCCGAGCGCGTGCGCCCATGTGGAGACCAGCCGCGCCGCGACCTGCGAGCCCGTCTCCTCGTGGTGCCGGGCGACCACGTCGAAGAGCCACCGGCCGTCGCCGTCGGACAGCGGCTCGAGGTCGACGGTCGCGCGGTTCAGCTTCTCGAGGAGCGCCCGCCCGGGGTCGTAGACGAACGCCTCGCCGCCTGACATGCCTGCGGCGAAGTTCCGCCCCGTCGGGCCCAGCACGACCACCCTTCCCCCGGTCATGTACTCGCAGGCGTGGTCGCCCACGCCCTCCACGACCGCCGTGGCGCCGGAGTTGCGCACGCAGAACCGCTCGCCCACCTGCCCGCGGATGAACGCCTCCCCGGCCGTCGCGCCGTAGAGGATGACGTTGCCGGCGATGATCTCCTCCTCGGCGTCGAAGCGTGAGCCCTCGGGGGGCCGCACCACGAGGCGCCCGCCCGACAGGCCCTTGCCGAGGTAGTCGTTGGCATCCCCGAGGAGGCGCAGGGTGACGCCCGGCGGCACGAAGGCGCCGAAGCTCTGCCCGGCGGAGCCCGAGAAGGTGAGCCGGATCGTGCCGGTCGGCAGCCCCGCGGCACCGTGGCGCTTCGTGACCGCAGAGCCGAGCATCGTCCCCACGCTGCGGTCCCTGTTCGTGATCGGAAGGTGCAGCTCGACGGGGGTGCCGTGCTCGATCGCCTGCTCGCAGTCGGGAAGGAACCGGTGGTCGAGCGCCCTTCTGAGCCCGTGGTCCTGGTCGCGGATGCGCCGCACGGCGGCGCCGGTCGGGCCGGCCGGGGCGGCCGGGGCAGCGAGCACGGACGACAGGTCGAGGCCCGACGCCTTCCAGTGGCCCACCGCCGGACGCACGTCGAGCAGGTCGACCCGCCCGACCGCCTCGTCGAGGGAGCGCAGCCCGAGGGCCGCGAGGTGCTCGCGCACCTCCTCGGCCACGTACTCGAAGAAGGTCGTCACGAGCTCGGGGGTGCCGCTGAAGCGCTTGCGGAGCTCGGGGTTCTGGGTCGCGATGCCCACCGGGCACGTGTCGAGGTGGCACACGCGCATCATCACGCAGCCCGACACCACGAGCGGCGCGCTCGCGAACCCGAACTCCTCGGCGCCGAGCAGCGCCGCGACCACCACGTCACGCCCGGTCTTCAGCTGACCGTCGACCTGGACGACGATCCGGTCCCTGAGCCCGTTCGCCACGAGGGTCTGCTGGGTCTCGGCGAGGCCGAGCTCCCAGGGGATCCCTGCGTGCTTCAAGGAGGTGAGCGGCGCGGCGCCGGTCCCCCCGTCGTGGCCGGAGATGAGGACCACATCCGCGCGGGCTTTGGCGACGCCGGCGGCCACCGTGCCCACCCCGACCTCGGCGACCAGCTTCACGTGCACCCGCGCGGCGGGGTTCGCCGACTTGAGGTCGTAGATGAGCTGGGCGATGTCCTCGATCGAGTAGATGTCGTGGTGCGGCGGGGGCGAGATGAGCCCCACCCCCGGCGTCGAGTGGCGGGTGCGGGCGATCCAGGGGGAGACCTTGTGGCCCGGCAGCTGGCCGCCCTCCCCGGGCTTGGCCCCTTGGGAGATCTTGATCTGCAGGTCGTCTGCGTTGACGAGGTACTCGCTCGTCACCCCGAACCGCCCCGAGGCCACCTGCTTGATCGCGCTGCGCCGGCTGTCGCCGTTGGGGTCGGGCACGTAGCGGCTCGGGTCCTCACCCCCCTCCCCCGTGTTCGACCTCGCGCCGAGGCGGTTCATCGCGATGGCAAGCGTCTCGTGCGCCTCGGCGGAGATCGAGCCGTAGGACATCGCCCCCGTCGAGAAGCGCTTCACGATCTCGCTCGCCGGCTCCACCTCGTCGAGGGGCACCGGGCCGCTCGACGAGGGGCGCAGCTCGAGGAGGCCGCGCAGCGTGGCCAGCCGCGCCGACTGGTCGTCGACCGCTGCGCTGTACTCCTTGAAGACCTCGTAGCGCTTGGCGCGCGTCGCGTGCTGGAGCTTGAACACGGTGCGCGGGTTGAACAGGTGGTGCTCGCCTTCCCGGCGCCACTGGTACTCGCCGCCGACCTCCAGCTCCCGGTGCGCCCGCGAGGTCGGGCGATCGGGGTGGGCCGACGCGTGGCGCGCCGCCACCTCGGTGGCCAGGACGTCGAGCCCGACCCCTCCGATGCGGCTGGGGGTGCCGGTGAAGTACTCCTCGACGACCGAGCGGTCCAGCCCGATCGCCTCGAAGACCTGCGCGCCGGTGTAGGAGGCGACCGTCGAGATGCCCATCTTGGACATCACCTTCAAGACGCCCTTGCACAGCGCTTTCAGATAGTGCCGGCGCGCCTGGCGCGGGGTCACGCCCTCGAGGTGTCCGCCGGCGATCATGTCGTCGATCGAGTCGAGCGCCAGGTACGGGTTGACCGCCGCGGCGCCGTAGCCGATGAGGAGCGCCACGTGGTGCACCTCCCGGGCGTCCCCGGTCTCGACCACCAGCCCCACCTTCGTGCGGGTGCGCTCGCGCACCAGGTGGTGGTGGACCGCGGCGGTCACGAGCAGCGAGGGGATGGGCGCGAGCTCGGCCGTCGAGTGACGGTCGGAGAGCACGATGAGGTTCGCGCCCCCTGCGATCGCCGCGGAGACCCGGCGGCGGACGTCCTCGAGCGCCGCGGCGAGCGCCTCGCCCCCAGCCCGGTTCGGCCCGACCGGGAAGAGCGCGTCCACGGTGAACGCCTTGAACCCCGGCGTCTCGCCGTGCTCGTTCACGTACATGAGCTTCGCCAGGTCGTCTCGGTCGATGACCGGCTGGGGCACGAGGATCTGCCTGGGTCCCCCGGGACTGGCGTCGAGCAGGTTCCCCTCCGGCCCGATGGTCGCCGCGAGCGAGGTGACGAGCTCTTCTCTGATCGCGTCGAGCGGCGGGTTGGTCACCTGCGCGAAGAGCTGCGTGAAGTAGTCGTAGAGGAGCCGGGGCCGCTCGGAGAGCACGGCGATCGCGGTGTCCGAGCCCATCGAGCCGACGGGTTCCTCGCCGCGCCGCGCCATGGGCGCGAGCAGGACCCGGAGCTCCTCGGTGGTGTAGCCGAAGAGGCGCTGGTGGGTGACCACGCTCGCGTGCTGCGGGGTGAGCATGTGGCGATCGGGAAGCTCGTCGAGGTGGACCTGGCTCTCGGCCAGGAGCTCGGCGTAGGGGTGCTCGGCGGCGAGCTCCGCCTTCACCTCCTCGTCGCCGACGATCCGGCCCTTCGCCGTGTCGACGAGGAACATCCGGCCGGGCTGGAGGCGGCCCTTGTGCACGACGGCGCCGGGATCGACCTCGAGGACGCCGACCTCGCTCGACAGCACGACGAGCCCGTCGTCTGAGACCCAGTAGCGCGCGGGGCGAAGGCCATTGCGGTCGAGGACCGCGCCGACCAGCGTCCCGTCGGTGAAGACGACCGCGGCCGGCCCGTCCCAGGGCTCCATGAGCGACGCGTGGTAGGCGTAGAAGGCCCGGCGCGCGGGGTCCATCGACTCGTGGTTCTCCCACGCCTCGGGGATCATCATGAGCACCGCGTGCGGCAGCGAGCGGCCGGCGAGGTGCAGCAGCTCGAGCACCTCGTCGAAGGTGGCCGAGTCGCTGGCCCCCGGGGTGCAGATCGGGAAGAGCCGCTCGAGGTCGCCGGGCAGGTTCGGCGTCGCGAGCAGCGCCTCGCGGGCGCGCATCCAGTTCCGGTTGCCCGCGAGCGTGTTGATCTCGCCGTTGTGCGCCAGGTACCGGTAGGGGTGCGCGAGCGGCCAGCTCGGGAACGTGTTCGTGGAGAAGCGGGAGTGCACGAGCGCGAGCGCGCTCACGAAGTCGGGGTCCGAGAGGTCGGGGTAGAAGCGCCGCAGCTGGTGCGAGGTGAGCATGCCCTTGTAGACGAGGGTACGGGCGGAGAGCGACGGGAGGTAGAGCCCGTCGACGGCGTGCTCGGCGCGCTTGCGCACGACGTAGGCCAGGCGGTCGACGGCGAGCGGGTCGGTCACGAGAGGGCCGTCGGGGTCCGGGACGACGGGGTCCGGGACGACGGGGTCCGGGACGACGACCACCTGCTCGATGCGCGGCATCGCACGGCGCGCCGCGTCGCCGAGGCACGAGGGGTCGTAGGGGACCTCTCGCCACCACTGCACCGCCATCTTCTCCTCGCGGGCGATGGCCTCGAACTGGGCGCGCGCCTTGGCGGCGTCGTCGGCGTCGATCGGGAGGAACACGCAGCCGACCGCGTACGCGCCGGCCGGCGGGAGCGTGACCCCGGCGTCCACGGCGGCGCGCTCGAAGAAGCGGTGGGGCACCTGGACCAGGATGCCCGAGCCGTCGCCCGAGTCCTCTTCCGCGCCCGTCGCCCCTCGGTGGGCGAGCCGTTCGAGCACCGTGAGGGACTTCGCCACCACGTCGTGGTCGCGCTCGCCGGACAAGCGGGCCACCATGCCGATGCCGCAGGCGTCGTGCTCGAAGCGCGGGTCGTAGAGGCCGGGGGGCGCAGCGCCAGGGGCTGCGGGTGCCGTCATGGGGTCCACGGGGTCGTCGTCCTCGCTGGGTGGGCTCGGGGTGCCGCATCGGCGCAGCACCGGTGAAACGGGTACGAGCGCCCGGGGACGACGTTGGCCCTGGAGCACCCATCATCGTAGCGGGCGCCGGAACCCGGCCCGGTGCGCCCGGCGCGGCGGCCTAGGATCGGCATCGTGGCCGGTTTAGCGGACGTGGTGATCGCAGGCGGTGGCGTCATCGGGCTGTCGGCAGCCTGGCTGTCCGCCGAGCAGGGCATCTGCGTGCGCGTGGTCGACCCAGCGCCGGGCCGGGGTGCCGCGTGGGTCGCCGGCGGGATGCTCGCACCGGTGGCCGAGGCGACCTTCGGAGAGGAGGCGCTCGTCGGTCTCTTCCTCGACGCCGCGTCGCGCTGGGCGGCGTTCGCCTCGCGGCTCACCGAGGCCACCGGGATGGAGACCGGCTTCCAGCAGTGCGGCACCGTCGCCGTGGCCCTGGACGCGTCGGACCGTGCCGAGATCGACCAGCTCCTCGACTTTCGTCACGCGCTCGGTCTCGACACCTCCAGGCTCTCGGCAAGCGAGTGCCGGTCCCTCGTCCCCGGCCTCTCCCCCGCCGTCAGGGGCGGGGCGCTCATGCCCGGCGAGCAGCAAGTCGACAACCGCGCGGTCGTGCTCGCGCTCCTCGAGGCCTGTGCGCGCGCCGGCGTCGAGCTGGTCGCCGAGCGTGTCGCGTCGGTCAGCGTCGGCAGAGACGGCGCGGCGGACGGAGTCGTCACCGAAGGCGGCACCCTGATCCCCGCGGGCACGGTCGTGCTCGCCGCAGGCGCGGAGACGCCGCTCATCGGCGGGGTGCCGGCGGGCGTGATCCCTCCGGTGCGTCCGGTGAAGGGGCACATGCTGCGGTTCCGGACGACAGGCACGGGCCAAGCGTTCGACCACATCGTGCGGGGCCTCGTGCACGGCCACCACTCCTACCTCGTGCCGCGTGCCGACGGCTCCGTGGTGCTCGGTGCGACCGCCGAGGAGCGCGGCTACGAGACCACGGTGCGCGCGGGTGCGGTCCACATGCTGCTCGACGACGCGCGCCAGCTGCTGCCCGGTCTCGACGAGTGGGAGCTCGTGGAGTGCATCGCGGGCCTGCGTCCCGGCTCGCCGGACAACGCGCCCTTCGTCGGCCCGACCTCCGTGCCGCACCTCGTGCTCGCGACCGGCCACTACCGAAACGGCTTTCTCCTCACCCCGATCACCGCCGAGTCCGTCGCCGCGTACCTTGCGACCGGCACCGTCCCTCCCCCGCTCGACGCCTTCCCCGCAGACCGCCACCTCGCCGCTGCCGCACCGGAGGGCGCCGCACCGGCAGGCGCCTAGCCGCCCCGAGGGCGACGCATTGCGCACGGTCGGCGTGTCGGTCAACGGGCAGCCGCGTGAGATCGCTGCCGGCACCACCGTCGCCGCGCTCGTCCAGGAGCTCGGGGCCGGTTCCCGGGGCATCGCCGTCGCGATCGACCGGGTGGTCGTGCCGCGCTCTTCCTGGGAGGACGTGGTCGTCGAAGAGGGTGCCCACGTGGAGGTCGTCACGGCCGTAGCCGGGGGATGAGCGTCCGGAACGGTCGGTCGTCAGTGAGATGCTCCCTCGAGTGCTCGCTCTGCGGCCACCCTCGAGAAGTAGACTTAGTTCATGACCAAGTCCGTCGGTGTCCATGAGGCGAAGACCCACCTGTCGCGACTCCTCGAGGATGTGGCGGCCGGGGAGGACGTGGTGATCACGCGCCGCGGCGAGCCTGCGGCGCGCCTGGTGGCCGCGAGGTCTGGGAGCTCGAGGCGGTTCGGGCTCGACCGAGGGCGGTTGGTGATCCCGTCGGACTTCGATGCTCCACTCGACAGCGAGGTGCTCGACAGTTTCGAGGCGTAGGTGGACAGTGGCAAAGGTCCTCCTCGACACTCACGTGTTCCTGTGGCTCCTCGCCGAGCCCGAGCGCCTTGGCGCACATCTGCGGCTTGTCGAGGATCCTGCGAACAGCATGCTGCTGTCAGCTGCGAGCTCGTGGGAGATCGCGATCAAGGTGCGCCTGGGAAGGCTTGCATTGCCGGACGATCCAAAACGGTACGTTCCCGATCGCATGCGTGCCATCGGGGCCGAGCCACTCGCCGTCGAGCACGCCCACGCGCTCGAAGTCGCGGCTCTTCCGCCACTCCACCGTGACCCCTTCGACCGGATCCTCGTCGCGCAGGCGCGCCACCTCGACCTCACGATCCTCACGGCGGACGCCGCGCTCGCCAGCTACGACGTTCGCACCATCCTCGTCTGACCTGCTCGTCTGACCTGCTCGGGTGGCCTGCTCGGGTGACCTGCTCCGACCGTGTCCACGTCGGTCCTCCCGTGGACGAGCCGGGGAGCTGACGCGCCGGGGTGCGTCCGGTGCACGCGAGAATGTCCAGATGGAGCGCTCCGGGAAGACGGCGTTCGTCCTCGCCGGCGGCGGCACGAAGGGGGCTTTCGAGGCGGGCGCAGTCTCCTACCTCGTCGAGGAGGAGGGCGTCGTCCCCGACGTGATCACGGCGGCCTCCGCCGGGTCGGTCTTCGCTGCGGTGCTGGCCCAGGCTCGCACGCACGATGAGCTCGTGCAGCGCTCGCGTGAGCTCCACGACGACCTGCTCGCGATGACGAGGGCCGACCTGCTCTTCGGAAAGCAGCCGTGGGTCGCCGCGCTCGACGGGACCCTGTTCGGGCGGGTGATCGACCACTGGGTCGTCGAGAGCACGCGCCCGCCGGTGCCGGGTGTCTTCGGAGGGGATCCACCGCCGCAGAGCTCGTCTCGCGGGCGGTCGATCCGCATTGCCGCCCAGGTCCTGCGCGCGCTTCCGAGGCTCGGCAAGGCGCGCCGGCAGATGCGCGGCCGTACGGGGTCGCTGCTCACGCTGGAACCGCTGGCCGAGCTCCTGCGCCGGGGCGGACGCGGGGTCGCCCCGCTCGATCCCTCGCTCGTCGCACGCCCGGGGCTCGACCTCCGCCTCGCGGTGGTCGCGCTCGGCGCCGGGGTGCTGCGCTACGTGACCGAGGACGGCATGCTCGTGCAGTCCGACGCGGTGACGCCCGTGCCCGGGGCAGCAGGTGGACCGGTCGAGCTCGTCGATGGCGTCATCGCCTCGGCGAGCGTCCCCATGATCTTCCCGCCGCGCGTGCTCGCAGGCGACGCGTACGTGGACGGGGGGGTCGTGGAGAACGTCCCGGTGGCGGCCGCCTCGGCCCTCGGGGCGACGCAGATCTTCGCGATCTTGGCGATGCCCCTCGAGCTTCCCGTCGACGACCACGACTACGCCAACGCGAGCGCCCTCGAGGTGTTCCTGCGCGCGGTGGGCGCCATCTCCTTCGCTGAGCGCCAGCGGACGAACCTCATGCCACGGCTCGCTGAGGGCACGGAGCTCAGAGTCATCGACCCCCTCGTCGACGTGGTCGGACCGTTCGACGTCGCGCGCGGCCTCATGCTCTTGGACATGGACTACGGCTGGATGCGCGCGGCCGACGTGTGCGCCGACATCAGCGCCGTCGCGCGCCAGCGGAGTGCGGAGGCCACCGACGCGATCGTCGTCGCGCGCACCCAAGCGTGGCACCGCGAGGAGCAGATGTGGTCGGAGGGAACAGCGTCCCCCGGGGACCTCGCCGCGCTCAGGCGTGCCAAGCGGGTGGTGAGAGACGCGTTGAACGAGCGCAAGGAGCTGGGCCTCCCCACGCCGCCCGACGCCGCTCGCTGGTGGTCCGGCTACGAGGCGCACGAGGGAGCCCGGCCGAGCTCCCTTCCCCCCGATCTCTTCGACTGGCGCTGCTGAGCCCGGCCAGTCGATCATCCGCTCGATCGACTGGCGCTCCCGGTCAGCGGAGGTGGTCGGTCCAGCCCTTCCCGTCCCACCAGCGCTCCCTGCCGCTTCCGGCAGGGTCGGGGTACCAGCCCGCGGGCGGCGGGGGCGGAGCGGGTTCCGGCGGGTAGCCGTAGCCACCGCCGTACGGGCCACCGCCGTACGGGCCACCGCCGTACGAGCCGGAACCGTACGAGCCGGAACCGTACGAGCCGGAACCGTAGGGGCCACCGCCGTAGGGGCCACCGGGCGGGGCCTGCGGGCCCTGTGGGGGGAAGCGGCGCCGGAGCACGGCCAGGTAGACGATCGAAGAGACGAGGGCGACGGGCCACAGGATCAGCCAGCCGAACCCGAGGGAGACCGCCCAGAGCACCTTGCGCCCGGTCGAGAACTGCCACGACGGGCGACGTGCGACGTCGACGATCGCCCAGATCACCGGGACCAGGGAAGCGAGCGCCACGAGGAAGACGACCGTGAGCCAGTCACCGGGCGTCACCGGAGACGGAACCCTGCGACCTGGCCAGCTGCGTGCTGTGGCACGTGACCGATGTTACGCCGGGTCCGGACGCCATGGCGGCACCCGGACCCGGCGTCAACCCGCCGGTTCCCCCCGGACGATGGCCACGACGGGCCCAGGAACGGCCCCGTCGTGGCGGCGCTTCGCGCGGCGCCTACTCGGCCTGGCCGAAGGCCTTGATCTCCTCGGCTTCCTTCTCGGAGAGCTCCTTGGGCACCTCACCTTTGGACTGCTTGACCTCGTGGACGTGCGCCCTGATCTCGTCGACCACCTCGGGGTTGGCGAGCGTGGTGATGTCCCCCACGTCGGTGAAGTTCGAGATCCCCGCGATCACCCGGCGCATGATCTTTCCCGAGCGGGTCTTCGGCATGTCGGGCACGATCCAGACGTTCTTCGGGCGGGCCACCTTCCCGATCTCGGTCTCGATGACCTTGCACACCTTCTCCTCGACCTCGGGGGTCGCGGCGACGCCGGGCTTCAGCGAGACGTACATCTCGACGGCCCGGCCGCGCAGCTCGTCGACGACCGGCACCGCGGCGGCCTCTGCCACCTCGTCCACCAGGATGGCCGCAGACTCGAGCTCTTTCGTGCCGAGGCGGTGGCCCGCGACGTTGATCACGTCGTCCACCCGCCCGAGGATGCGGAAGTAGCCGTCAGGAGCTTCGGTGGCGCCGTCGTTGGCGAAGTAGGGCCAGTCGTGCCAGTCGGTGCTCTTCGGGTCCTTGTTGTACTTCTGGTAGTAGGTCGCCACGAACCTGTCCGGGTCGCCCCAGATGGTCTGGAAGATGCCGGGCCAGGGGTTGCGGATGCAGATGTTGCCCGCGCGGCCGGACCCCTTCGGCACCTCCTCGCCGTTCTCGTCGTAGATGACGGGGTAGATCCCGAGCACGCCGGGACCCGCGCTCCCCGGCTTCATCGGCTCGAGCCCCGGAAGGGTCGAGCACAGGAAGCCGCCGTTCTCGGTCTGCCACCAGGTGTCGACGATCACGGCCTCGCGCTTGCCGACCACCTCGTAGTACCAGCGCCAGACGTCGGGCTCGATGGGCTCCCCCACCGTGGTCATGTGCTTGAAGTGGTAGTCGTACTTCTTCGGCTCTGTCGGGCCGACCTTGCGCAGCATCCGGATCGTCGTGGGCGCCGTGTGGAAGATGTTCACGCCGAGCCGCTCGGCGATCCGCCACGGACGACCCGGGTCCGGGTAGGTCGGGACGCCCTCGTAGATCACGCTCGTCGTGCCGAGGGAGAGCGGTCCGTAGACGATGTAGGAGTGACCCGTGATCCACCCGATGTCGGCGGCGCACCAGTAGGTGTCCTCGGGGTGGATGTCCTGGTAGTACTTCGAGGTTCCCGTCACGTAGGCGAGGTAGCCGCCGATCGAGTGCTGGCAGCCCTTCGGGCGCCCGGTGGTGCCCGAGGAGTACATGATGAACAGCGGGGCCTCGGCAGGCAGGGAGACCGGGTCGACGAGCTGGTCCCGGAACTGGGGCATGATGTCGTCGACGAACACGTCCCGGCCCTCGACCATCGGGGTCTGTGACGCGTACTGGCCAGGGTGCCGGCGGTAGACGAGGACCTTGTCGACCTCGTGGCCCTCTTCCCTGGCGCGCGCGACGGCCTCGTCGGCCTTCACCTTGTGGTCCAGCAGGGTGCCGCTGCGGTAGTAGCCGTCCATCGTGATGAGGACGCGGCTCTGGGAGTCCGAGATGCGCCCGCCGCACGCCGCGCCGCTGAAGCCGGCGAAGACCTGGGAGTGGATGACGCCGAGGCGAGCGCAGGCGAGCATGACGACGGGCAGCTCGGGGACCATCGGCATGTGGAGCGTGACCCGGTCGCCGGCCTTCAGCCCGGCGTAGTCGCGGAGCATCGCGGCGGTCTCGTTCACCCGCCGGTAGAGCTCGTGGTAGGTGATCACCTGGGTCTCGTCGTCTTCGAGCTCTGGCACGAAGATGAGCGCTGCCTGGTTCGGACGGGTCCGGACGTGGCGGTCGACGCAGTTGAACGAGGCGTTCAGCTTCCCGCCGACGAACCAGCGCCAGAACGGCGGGTTCGAGGTGTCGAGCGTGGTGTGCCAGTACTGGTCCCATGTGAGGAGGTCCGCGTACTCCTTGAAGCACTCGGGGAAGTTGTCCTCGCTGAAGCGATCCCTGATCGAGGGGTCCGAGGCGTTCGCCTGCCCGATGAACTTCGGCGGCGGGTAGTAGAAGTTCTCCTCCTTCCAGTGGACCGCGATCTGGGCCTCACTGACTTGCAGGTCCGCAGCCTCGGTGGACTGGGTGCTCTCTGCCGTCATGTTCACCTCCATGTTGACCACGACCCGAGGTGCGAGCCCCTCCGCCGCCGTCTCCGGCTGCGGAGGGGTGCACCGACCCCGCGGTCCTCTTGTGCGCAGTGGTGCGCTCCGGTGCACGGCACCGATGTCCTAATCCTGCTCCCGGGGGAATCCCCGCGCAATCGGGTATGGCACCGCGTGCGTGCGGGCACCGCGTGCGGCCACCGTGTGCGGCTCGCTCCCGAGTGCCTCAGCTGAGCGCCGCGGGTCCCGCCGAGGGGAAGCTGAGCGGCTTGCCCACGAAGAGGATGTGGCGCCCTGCCATGCCGTTCACCACGCCCGCAGCCGACGTGTACCACGCGCACGCTGCGGTGATGACGCCCACGATGCCACCGGCCTTCACCAGGTTCGTTGTGTGCGCGAAGTTCCCGATGAAGAGCAGCAGCTCGGTCATCTCCAAGGTGAAGAACACGGCCAGGATGGCCTTGTTCACGAACAGGCTCCACAGGAGCATGTAGGTGTTGAAGATGAAGAAGGCGAGCAGGATCCAGCCGAGGTCGTTTGTGGCCATGTGCCCGGTGGCGTGGGGCGCGGCCAGAAGGACCCACAGACCCAGGCCGATCCAGAACCCGCCGTACGTCGAGAAGGCCGTGCACCCGAAGACGTTGCGGTTCTTGAACTCCCACATGCCGGCCAGCAGCTGGCAGGCCCCGCCGTAGGCGAAGGCGTAGCCCAGCCAGTCGAGGCCGGTGCCCTTTGTCCATCCCGCGTTGTGCGCGGAGAGGAGGAAGGTCGTGAGGGCGAAGGCAGCCAGTCCGAGCGGCGCAGGGTCGGCGGCGTTCGGGGCGCCGACGATCTCCATCTGCTGCACGGGCTTGGCCGCTTCGAAGGTGGTTGCCATGTCGTTCCCTCCTTCCGCCCGGTCCCCCGGACGGGCTCGTTGCGAACCAGCACCACACGCAGGGCGCGCCCGTCCGGCCCCCTCCGGGGACCGTGCGCGGGACACGGCCCTGCCAGGAACGATGATGATGAGGCCGAGCGCGTGAGACAAGGCCTGGCGAGGCGTGATCGCCGAGCGGTAGGCGCCGGTCGCCGAGTGGCCGGTGCCGGTCGCCGAGCGGCCGGTGCTGTGCGCCGAGTGGTAGGCGCCGTGCGCCGGGCGGCTGGTGCCGTGCGCCGAGCGGTAGGCACCGAAGGGCCACCTGGGTGGGCGCGCCTGTGGAAGACTGCCACGCGTCGACGTCGTGAGAACGGCGTCGCAGCACGCGGGGGTCTGCCGTTGGACGTCGCGATCTGGGGTGCGCTGGCGGGGGTCCTGGTGGTCGCGGGCGTGGTGGTCGGCCTGGCGCTTCGCACGGGAGGGCGGCTGGGCACGCCGAGCCAGCGGACCACGTACGAGACGCTCCACACCGCGAGCCAGGCGGCGCCGCCACTGCGCGCCGGGCTCACCAGGCGGAGCGCGCACGATGCCGTTCCCCACCTGCGGCGCCTGCTGGGCGGCGGGGTGATCCTCGCGGACCGCAACGGCATCCTCGCCGTGAACGGCGTGGACACCGACCACAGCGCGCTCTTGGAGCGCCCGCTCGAGGCCGCGGTCTCCTCGGGCAAGGCGCAGGTGCTCTCCACGCGCCAGCTGACCTGCGGCGACTCGCTCTGCTCGCTCCAAGGCGGCGTCGTGGTGCCGCTGCGGGTGGACCGCGAGGTCGTCGGGGCGCTCGGGACGGTCGCAACGGTCGCCTCATCCGCGCTCGCGCGCCTCGCGACGGAGGTGGCGCTCTTCGTGTCCACCCAGCTCGAGCTCGCCGAGCTCGAGCGGGAACGCTCGAGGGCCGACCAGGCGCAGCTGCGGTTCCTGCGGGCCCAGATCGCCCCGCACTTCGTGTACAACGCGCTCAACACGATCGGCTCGTTCATCAGGACCGATCCCGAACGTGCCCGGGAGCTGTTGCTCGGCTTCGCCGATTTCACCCGCTACAGCTTCCGGAGCCATGGCCAGTGGGTGACGATGGCCGAGGAGCTCCGACTGGTCGACGCCTACCTCGACTTGGAGCGCGCGAGGTTCGGGGACCGCCTCTTCGTGACGATGCGGGTCGCCCCGGAGGTGTTGAGCGTGATGCTGCCCTCGCTCGTGATCCAGCCGCTCGTGGAGAACGCGGTGCGCCACGGGCTCGAGCCGAGCGAGCGCCCAGGCTCCCTCTCGATCGTCGTGTCGAACGAAGGAGCCGAGGCGGCGGTGCGCATCGAAGACGACGGCATCGGCGCCGACCCGGTGCGGCTGCTCGGGGTCCTCTCGGGCACCGACCCGAGCGACTCGGTGGGCCTGCACAACGTCGACGAGCGCCTGCGTGCCGTGTTCGGCGAGGAGCACGGGCTTCGGATCCGCACGGCTGTCGGTGGTGGGACCACCGTGACCCTTCGCATCCCCAAGAGACGCCCGGTGGCCTCGGGGTGACCGGCCTCGCGGTCCTCGCCGTCGACGACGAGACTCCGTCCCTCGACGAGCTCTGCTACCTGCTGCATGCGTCGCCCCTCGTCGACCGCGTCGTCGTCGCGCAGCACGCGACCGACGCGCTGCGCCATCTGCGCGACGAGGAATTCGACGTCGTGCTCCTCGACATCCGGATGCCCGGCCTCGACGGGATGGAGCTCGCGCGCGTGCTCGGGCGGTTCGCCGCTCCCCCGGTCGTGATCTTCGTCACCGCCCACGAGGACCATGCGCTCGAGGCCTTCGAGGTAGGAGCGGCCGGCTACCTGCTCAAGCCGGTCGACGAGGCGCGCCTCGACCGGGTGCTCCGGCGCGCGGCCCTCCAGGCTCCCCGGGAGCAACCATCGGGCGCCGGCGACGTCGCGGCCGCCCCGCCGGACGCGTCGCAAGGGTCGGACGCGTCGCAAGGGTCGGACGCGTCGCAAGGGTCGGACGCGTCGCAAGGGTCGGACGCGTCGCAAGGGTCGTACGCGTCGCAAGGATCGCAGGGATCGAGACTAGGCGAGGTGGTCGCGGTCGACGCCGGTGCGACGACGCGTTTCGTCGAGCGCTCGGACATCGCGTGGGTGGAGTCGGCGGGCGACTACGTGCGCCTGCACCTGCGCGACGGGGCGAGCTACCTCCTGCGCACCCCCATGGCGGTCCTCGAGGACGAGTGGAGCGGGCACGGCTTCGCCCGCATCCATCGCTGCTACCTCGTCTCGCTGCGCGACGTGGCCGAGCTGCGGAGCGAGGGCGCCCACACGACCGTGCGAGTGCTCGGCGAGCTCCTGCCGGTGAGCCGGCGCAGCGTCCACGAGCTGCGGGAACGGCTCGTGCGCGACGTGCGTCCCGGTGCCCGCTGACCTCCTGCGCTCGGCGAGGTGCTCTCCCGCCGCTCGACGAGACGCGCTCGTACCTTGCTCGGCGAGCGGCTCAGGACCCGGGAGGTGTCACCTGCGACCAGTTCGGCACCGACGGCTCGATCCTGCCGGCAGGGCCTTGGCCGAAGACGCGCAGGAGGTTCCCCGTGATCCGCGCGACGTCACGCTGTGGGCACGGTCCTGGCGACGGATCGCAGAGTGTGAGCCGGGAGATCCAGCTGACGGTCCCGCTCTCGAAGATGCCCGCCTTGCTCTCAGGTGTCGTGTAGTAGGTCATGTCCGAGTAGGTGTCGCCGTTCCACTGCCCCTGGTTCGTGTACGCGCTGGTGAGCGGCACCGGGGAGTGCCCGAGGACCTGGAGGTCCGCAGGCGCTGTGGACGGGTTCACGTGCTCGATGTCGGAGCGGATGACGTCGGGGATCTGTGTCCCGTTGCTGAGGCCGGTCCCCTTGAAGATCCATGACGATGCGTCGTAGACGACGAAGGGGAGCGGCGCGGCGTTTGTGAAGACGTAGCCGCTGTACTCCCCGCCGATGAAGCGTGTGGGCGGCCAGTCGGTCGGAGGTGTCGCGAAGGTGTTGCCGGTCACTGTGCGTGTATGGCCCGTGCCGTCGAGCGGGTCCTCTGTGGCGGCGCGATAGTCCACCTCCTCGCGGTCCGGACCGATCGGCGACGCCTGGAGGCGCGCGTGGCGGACCAGAGGCGCCGCACCCATGAAGGCGACGTTCACCCCGTGCGCGACCGCGTTCTGCACGGCCTCGCGCTCGGTCGTCGTCCACAGCTCGTCGTGCGCGAGGGAGATGTAGACCTTGTGGTGCAGGACGATCGAGGGGTGCTGGGACACCGTGATGTCGGTGACGTAGGCGACGTCGAGGCCATGCTGCTCCATGAAGCGGACCAGCGGGTACTCGTCGCCGATGAAGTCGGACGAGCCCAGACCTGTCTGCATGGGCCGGTCGAACGACACGATCCGGGCCCGGTTGCACGGAGGGTAGGAGCTGGTCTGCCCGAGGGTGCAGGAGCCCTGGCCCTGGTAGAAGGTGTAGCCCCCGTAGGTGTTCCATCCTTCCTCGGTGAGGCTGCGCGCCACGACGAGGTAGGTCGCCGTGCTCGCCGGGTCCCAGATCGTGAGCAGCACGTAGCTCTGTTGTCCCCCGCTCCCGACGAGCTTCAAGAGGTAGTCGCCCTGGAAGAACGCGCGCGTGATCCGGATGGTGAGCGAGCGGTGCCAGTTGTCGCAGCTCACCATGTTGACCCCCGGGGTGACCGGGCACGGCGGCTGGACCTCACCGGGCACCGCCTTGGACTCCCATACCTGCCGCGCGCCCTTTCCCTGGTAGTAGCCCATGCGGTAGGCGATCACGCGGAACGTGGGCGCTGTGGTCGAGACGTAGAGGCCGACGGTCTGGCCGGCGGCGGCGTAGGTGGTGCTCGCCCACCCCTGGATCGATCCCGTGGGGGGCTCGTGCGTGATCGTCCAGGAGGTCGTGCCCGGCAGCCGGTTCTGGGCGACGATCGCCGGGGACACCACGCCGTAGGGCCCGAGGTAGGGCTTCGCGCCGGCCGAGCCGTCCCGGTGGGACTGCTGGCGCGACCGAGGAGGCCGGGTCGACGTCGAGGCTACGGTCGCCGAGCCACGACCGCCGCCGCTCGTGACGCGGTCGACGCCGAAGCCGACCCCGAGCAGCACGAGGACGAGGACCAGGGCTGCGACGGCGCGGCGCCGGGCACGCTGACGCCTGCGCCTCCGACGCTCCCCGACCGGCCCCACTCCACGATGATGGCACCTGGCGCCCCCGGCGTAGTGGGCAGCAGCGGGCGTTGGACCATCCTCGCGGTGCTGACCATGGTCGCGTTCGTGACCAACGTCGACGCGACCATCGTCGTGGTCGCGCTGCCGAAGCTGACGACGGGCCTTCACACGTCGGTGACGGTGGGGCTGTGGACGCTCACGGGCTACATCATCACGAGCAGTACACTTCGGTGCGGGGAAGGGGGTGCAGGCAGTGCAACGACCGCTCACACGAGCGCTGGTGATGCTCGCAGGTGCGTTCGGGATCGTCGCCGTCGCAGCAGCAGTGGCGCTCGCCGTAGCGGCCACGGTCTGGGGATCAGGCTCCTCTCCGGGCTCCTTCCAGCTCTTCGGGTGCCGGATGCTCGGGTTCACCTGCGCTCCGCAGAACGCGGGTCCGGCGGTCGGGTCGACGACCCCCTACGCGCTCCCAGGACCGGTAGCTGCCGCGCGCCCGTCCGACCGGGCAGGGCTGTCGCCGCCGGGGACCTCGTCGCCCGGCACGTCCGATCGCCCGCTTGTGGAGGAAGAGCCGGCGCCGTCGGGAGCCTTGTCGCTCGACGACGCAGCCCACGTGGACGATGCCTCCTTCCACCCGGCGGCTCCCGACCATTCGGCTCCCGCCGCGTCGGCCGCACAGCGGGCGCCGAGCCGTCCATGGGGCCCTCTCTCGAGCCGTGCGCGGAGCCTTACCTCGAGTCCCCTTTCGAGCCTTACCTCGAGCCCGCCTCCCCCGTCGAAGCGGGCGGGACCGGCGGCGGGGGTCGCTCCGCGGGCCCTCGGCCCTGGACGGCTCTCCCCACCACGTCCTTGCCCACCACGTCCTTGCCCACCACGAGGGAACCTGTCTGTCGGTCCCCGGGGCCCGGGCCGCAGTGACGAGACGCCAGCGCCGCCACTGCCCACGCCCACGCCACCACCCCTCGCGTCCGCACCCCTCGCGTCCCCGGCCCTCTCGCCCCCCTCATCAGCGCGGCCGCTTCCGTCACCGGTGTCCCCAGCGCGCCGCGGCGCTCCGGGCTACCCCGAAGCGGTCCGGTAGCGCGCCCCGCGCTTCACCCCTTCTTGCACCAGGCTCCCTGCGTCGACCAGCCGACGGATCGCCTGGGGCCAACGTTCCTCGGGGATCTCTGCAGCGGCAAGGATCTCGGCTTTCGAGACCGCCCTGCCCACGCGGCGCACGACGTCGAGGATCGCCTCCGCGCAGTCTGTACCTGAGCGCCGCGCCGTGCTTGCTGGCTGGAGCAACCCCGCGCGTCGTGGGGCAGACCTCGGCACGCCCTGTGCCGACGGTGGGGAGCCGTGGTCCCGCGGAGCCAGCCGACGGACTGCGAGCTGGCCAGGCTCGATCGCTGCTTCGGCGGCGGCGACCACGCCTGCATGGTGCGTGAAGAGGACCACCTGGGTACGCGACCCGAGCGACGCGAGGGTGCGCAGCGCGACCGCGGTGCGTTGGTCGTCGAAGTTCACCAGGACGTCGTCGAAGACGACTGGGAGCGGCTCGTCGAGGTGGGAGAGCTGGTGCTCGATCCCGGCGAGCCGAAGGGCGAAGTACAGCTGATCTCTCGCGCCGTCGCTCAGCTGGTCGACGGCGCACACCTCAGCGTTGCGGCGCTGCGCGAGGACCACCTGCTGGTCGCCCACGGTGTCGGTCAGCAGCTGCGTGAACGCACCAGTGGTCACGTCGGAGAAGATCGTCCCGGCGCGCTCGAGGATCGGGCCTCGGTGCCGCTCGCCGTAGGCGGCGACCACCTGGCGCAGGACGACCGCTGCGACCGCCGTTCGCGCGTACTCGGCAGCAGCCGAAGCCGCGAGGGCGAGGTGGCCCTGGGCACGTTGCTCCATGTCCGCTGCAGTTCCGGCATCGGTGACCGCCTCGAGGTCTTTCCGGGCTTCGCCGAGTGACTGGTTCGCGGCCTCGAGGTCCGCCTCGAGCCCCTCGATGTCGTCGTGCAGGGTCGCGACGCGCGCAGCGAGCCGGTCTCCGTCCGCGCCGTCTCCGGCGACTTCGGCCAGGATGGCGTCGAGCGTGCGTCCCCCGCCTTGCTCGAGCAAGGTCGTCTCCCGATCGGCGATCTGCCGGCGCAGGCTGTCGGCCCGGATCGCCCGATCGGCCACGGACCGAACGTCGGCCTCCGAGCCGCAACGAGCCTCGTCGCGCAGCGCCTGCAGCCGCTCGGTCGAGATGCTCAGCTCTGCGTCGATGGTCTCCAGCTCCTCGCCGACGCTGTCGAGCTGGCTCCGCAGCACCCTGCGGGACGTCTCGGCCTCGCGGGCGGCGCGCAGCCGATCTCGAAGTGACGCCGCCGTCGTCAGCGGGTCGGCCCTTGTCGGCGGGTCGGTCGCCGTCAGCGGGTCGATCGCCGTCGGCGGGTCGGCCGTGGTCGGCGGGTCGGTCGCGTCGCCGAGCCTCAGACCGGACGCGGCCTCCTCCACGAGGGAGCGGTACGCAGCCATGTCACGCTCGATCCCGCGGATCCGGCCTTCGAGGTCCGCGACGTCAGCCCGGGCGTTGGCGAGGTCACGCAGCGCGCGCACCGTCGCCAGTGCCACCGGAGCCGGCGTGCGGGCAGCGAGACGCAGCGGCACGAGCGCGGCGGACCACGAGCGCTCCCAGTCGCCGAGGCGTTCCCGGGCGTCATCGAGGGCACGGCTGCGCGCGACACGGCTCGCCCGCGCCCGCTCGAGGTCCTTCTCGGTGCCTTCACGCGCGTTCGCCCGGTCACGGGCCGCATCGACGATCTCTTGGGCCCGCGCGACGAGCAACGCCAGCGGCGCGCCAGGCTGGGGACGTACGGAAGCATCCAGGCGCTGCAGCGCCCCGTCCACGATCGCGGCGGCTTCGGCGACTTCCTGTGCGACGGTGCCGGCCCGTTGCTCGGCGCTCTTGATCTCGTCGATCGCGCTCAGGAGCCGGCCGTGGTCTTCGAGCCACGTGACCATCTCCGCCGGGTGGCGTGCTTCGACGCCGATCCGTGCCCAGCGTTCGGCCCAGTGGCGCCGCTCCTCGGCCATCTGGTCGTCGAGCTCCACGAGACGGCGCTCGATGTCCGCCCCGGCCAGGGACGCCTCGTCGTACTGGGCCCTGAGCTGCCCCAGCTTCGAGAGGTCCTCTGCGTGCGCGTACCGTTCGTCGGCCGCCGCGTCGGCGTCGACGACCGCAGTCTCGTAGCCCCCGGCGAGGTGCACGACGAGATCGTCGGGTCCTCCGAGCACGCCGCTTCGGGCATCAGACGGCGAGGTCGCGCTCCCCGGGGCCACCCACGCGGCCACCTCCGACGCCCATGTCGCGCCCGTCTGGGTCAAGAGCGCCCTGCGCACCAGCATCCAGCCGGCTTCCCGGTGCTGGCGGGCGGCCTCGAGCTGCTCGGGCTCGGGAACCCCCCGCGTTCGGGTGAGCTCGTCCAGTGCACGGCCAAGGTCCTCGCACCTGAGCGCGTGGCGCTCCCGCTCCTCCTCCAGGCCCTTTCGCCGCTCGGCCAGGACCTCTTCGCCACGGACCGCCGCGGTGACCTCGGCGGACGAGGGTGCGGGCACTCCCTCGACCTCATCGAGCGTGCGGTGCCCGAGCCCGAGGCGGCTCGCCAGGGCGGCCGCATCGCTTCGCAGGCGTCCGATCTGCTCGTGCGCGGCCGGAAGGTCCGCAGCCTTCACGACCAGCGGGGCGGCCAGTGCGAGCGCGCGGACGAGCTCGCCGACGTCGACGGGCGCGGGAAGGGCCTCGAGGCGCCGTTCGCCGTCCTCGATCTCTGCGTCCAGTGCTGCCAGCTCCTCGGCGGCGGTGCGCACTGCCTGTGTGAGGGCGGCATGTGCGGCGGCCAGGTCCTCCACGAGGGCGAGCTCGCCGTCGGAGACCACCCAGTCGCCCGCCTCCTGCCCAGCAGTGATGCCGAGACGCCGGTGGCAGTCCTCGACGCGCTGGCGGGCGACGCGCAGGCGACCCTGGCGCTCGGGAAGGTCCTCGGCGTTGTTCTTGTAGCGGTCGAGCCCCTCGACGACGAGCTCGATCTGCCCTGCACGCGCCAACACTGCGGGGTCGACGCAGAAGCTCGAGATCTCGGCTTCGAGCCTCGAGCGCCGCATGGCCGCCTCGCTCCGCCGGTTGTCCAGCCCCTCGAGCGCCGCCCGAGAGGCGGCTGCCCTCTTCGCCCAGTCGGCGGTGGGGAGCACCCCTTGTCGTTCGAGGTCTCCCAGGCTGCGCAACAGCTCGGAGCGCTGGGCGACGAGGGGCAGCGCGGTCCCGATCCGCTCGCTCCGGGCGAGCTCGGCGCGGCGCTCTTCGAGCTCCGAGCGGAGGCGCAGCACCTGGGCCTGCGCGTCCTCGACCGCCTGGCGGCGCCGGTCGACGTCGCGCGAGCGGACGCGCAGCTCTCTGGCCTGGCGCATGGCGTCGCGGTACGCCGCGAGTGACTCGACGACCGGCTGGCGCCGGCCGTTCTCCTTGTAGAGCTCGCCGGCTCGCGAGTCGAGACGGCGGAGCACCTCGCTGAGCGATCGCGCACCCAGGGCTGCTCCGAACACGAGACGGCCGATCTCGCCACCCGTATCGAGCAGGGCTTCGGAGCCCAGGCGAAGCTCGTCGTGGTCGACGCAGAACAGGTGCTCGTAGAGCTCCCTCGTGGTCCCGCCGACGAACGCTGCCATGGCGTCCTCCGGGAGCGCACGTCCCTCGGCGTCGACGAGCTTACCCCTCCCCGCGCCCTGGCGCACGGCGTGCAGCTCCGCACCCCCGGCCGAGCGGAGCGTCATCCCCAGCCGAAGCCCGGCCGGCCCGTAGCGATAGGCGTCCGGGGCTCCACGGGCAAAGCCCCACAACGCAGCGAGCAGCGCTCGGCGCGCCGTCGACTTGCCCGCCTCGTTCGGGCCCACCACGATCGTGAGCCCGCTCGGGGGCCCCGAGAGATCCAGTTCCGTGCCGCCGTAGTGGCCGTAGGCCAGCAGCTCCAGCTGCTCGACCCGCATCAGTCGCCGGCCTCGAGCTCGGCAACGAGGAGCGCTTCGGACTCCTCGAGGAGGTCGTCGAGCGCGGCACCGTCGAGGACCTTGGCCCCGAGGTCGAGCGCGTCGTCGAGATCGGTCCCGAATCGCCTGCGCACCCCTGCGAGAATGCCCGCGATCTCCCTGGTCGAAGACTGCCGCCCCGAGACGCCGCCGCGAAGGCGGGCAAAGGCCTCATGCACCGCGTCGACGGCCTCCCCGCTCGCCCCTTCCCGGCCTGCCGTCCGCGCCGGCGCGGAGATCTCGACGCGCTCGATCCAAAGATCGTCGCCCCCTCCCCCGGCGTCGGCCCGCAGCTGGGTCTCGTAGCGGTCGGCATGGCGCAGCCACTCCTGGGCGATCGGCGTGCTCGCCCGCAGCACCACGCGCACGGCGTGCAGCTCGGGCGCGGTGGCGGCGGCCTCCGTCGCAACCGAGGCGCGCAGCTGGCCCAGATCGGCGACGACACGGTCGAGCGCCTCGTCGACCTGCGCGACGTCGCTGAGGTCGACCTCCCTACGTGCCCAGCGGACCGGCGCGAGGTCGCGACGGGACACGCGTCGGACGCGGTCGGCGTCGTACTCGACCACCGTGGCACCCTTCGGGCCGACCTCACCCACGTCGCGGCCCTGGAGATTGCCGGGGAAGACCACGTGGACGCCGTCCACCTCGTGCTCCTCGCGGGTGTGGACGTGGCCGAGCGCCCAGTAGGCGTAGCCATGCCCGACGAGCGCGTCGAGCGTGCACGGCGCGTACCGGTCGTGACCGGGGCGCCCGTCGAGCGAGGTGTGCAGGACCCCCACGTTCAGAGCGCCGTCCACGGCGGGGAGGTAGCCGGCCGACAGGTCGTCGCTGACTGCACGGCTCGGATAGCTGCGGCCCTGCAGGACCGCCCCGGCGTCCTCCAAGACCGTCTGTCCGGCCGCGTCGTGAGGGAACACGAAGACGTTGTCGGGCAGCCGCAGGCGCTTCGTGATCTCGTTGGCGGCGTCGTGGTTGCCGTAGGCGATGGCGACCGGAATGTTCGCCTCGCGCAGCACGTGGAGCTGGCCCTGGAGGAACATCGCCGTCTGGAAGTCGTCCCGGTCCCCGTCGTAGAGGTCACCGGCGATGACCACGAAGTCCGCCTTCTCGTCCATCGCGCAGTGCACCAGTCGCTCGAACGCACCGCGCGTCGCTCGGCGCAGCCGGTCCACGGGTGCCCCCTCGTAGCGGGACAGGCCCCGCAACGGGCTGTCCAAGTGCACGTCTGCGCAGTGCACGAACCTCATGTCTCGGGCCCCTTGGCCTCCATGGGTCCCAAGGTTGCCACGCGGCGGTCTCGCGGGCACGGGTGCGCCGCCGACCAGACGGCGGCGCACCCGTGCGACGGCGGTGTCCCGTCCAGACGGCGCGCTAGGACTTCAGGCTCCATGTCTGGGGATAGAAGTACTCGTTGGTGCCTTCGGCATACGCACCTGCGAGCTTCGACGAGATCGCCGCGATCTCCGCGGGGGCCGACGGCATCCACAAGTCGGGAAGCTGCCTTGCCAGGAGCTGGTCGAGACGACGCAGCGTCGCGGCCGCTGCCGATGTCTTCTCGGTGAGCACGCTCTTCGCGAGTGCTGTGACCGTCGGGTTGCAGTAGTTCCCGTCGTTTGTCGAATCATGACAGACGAAGAGTGTCGTTCCAGGGAAGTATGTCGGACCGTAGGTGTACGACGGTGATGCCCAGTAGCTGAGCGTGGGAGAATGCGCAGAGCACTTCGCCATCGACTCACCATGGCAGTCATAGCTGTCGTCGATGACCGTTGTGGACGGCTCCTCCTTCAGCAGGAGCTTGATCCCTGCGGCGGCGAACGAGGCCTGCATCGCCTGTGACTCCTCAGCCAGTACGGGGACACCGCTGGCGTAGGTCAGGGGGATGTCGAGCGGCGTGTGGTCGGCAATGCCCTTGCCACAGCGATGAGGACCCGTGCCGGGCTTCACGCACTTCGCCACGCCGTGAGCGGGCACGGACCATCCGTGCGACTCGAGCAGGCGCTCTGCCTTCGCCGGGTCGTACGGGTACGGGGGGTGCACCTTCCCGGACGTCGACGACGGGCTGGTCCGTGGCGCGTACAACGGTCCATATGTGAGCCTGCCGTAGCCCCCGAGCACGGTTTTCACGTACTGAGGCTCGTTGATCAGCATCTGCATCGCCTGACGGATGTAGAGCTGGCCGACCAATGGCCCATATCGGGGGTTCGAGTAGTTGATTGTGATGTACGTCAGGCTCGAGGCGTAGCTGGGCACGATCTTGTAGCCCTGTGATTCCAGCGTGTGGATCTGGCCGAGGTCTGTCAAGGGCAGATAGCCGTAGTCGATTGTGCCCGAGCGCAGCGCGTCGAATTCGGAGCTTGTGCTCGTGAACGGCAGCTCCTCGAACTGCGCGACCTTCGGCTTGTCGGGCCCCGAGTAATGGGTGTTCGGAACGACCGTCAGCTGCCCGGTGGTCTGGAACCCCGAGCCCGGCTCGATGTGCCACGGGCCATCCACGACCTGCCACAGCGGGTTCGTGTCCCACGTCTTGAGCGAGCGGGATTGCTGGTTCAGGTAGGCGTACACGCGCTTCGCACCGGCTGCGGTCTCGTCGTAGTTGCCGACCGGGGCGCTCGCGGAGGTCTTGTCCCATGCCTGCTGTGGAATGGGGAAGAGCTCGGAGAGCACATCGTCGATGAGGTACGTGCGATTGTACGACACCGACAGGTTCAGCACGAAGGTGCTCGGTGACGGGGTCGAGTACGACGCCACGTGGTCCATCCACCCGCCCGGGGTGTAATAGGTATAGTTTGTCTTCTCGTTCAGCATCAGGTTCATCCAGAAGCTCAGGTCTCGAGACGTCACCGGCGCGCCTGTCGACCACGCGTACTTGTTGAAGGTGATCGTGATCGACTTGTCATCGTTGGAGAACGTAGGCGGCTTGGCCAGACTGAGCTTCGGGTTCAGGGTGCGGCTGGGATGCGCATTGCTCCCATACCAGTACAGCGGCAGCCAGAACAGAGGCTCCAGGTACGTCAGGTTGCTGTCGACCGCGGTAGCGCTTCCATCGAGCGGGAAGATGTAGGAGGGGGGCAATCCCGCTGTCTCTGCCCAAGTAATGACCCCGCTCTTCTGGTCGAGCGGTGCAGCTCCGGCACTCCCGACCGCCGTCAGCGCCAGCCCGGCGCCGGATAGGACAGCCAAGAGAATACGCGCTGCCTTTGCCTGAAGTTTCATCTCATTCCTCCCCTTGTTCTGCAGAAACATCATGAACATGTTCAGCAACAGTCTCCCGGTATGCAGCCGTCGGTCGCATCTCCGGCGGTCTATGGTCGTGCATATGACCACCGACCCAGCTGGGCTGTCGATAGGCGCGGTAGCGGTGCCGCGGGGACCACTCCCGGCTGAGGGCTGGGAGACGAGCCCTGCCTCGCGTGCGATCCGGGACGCCGCCGAGCGCAGCTTGCTCGGATCGGCATTGGCAGGAGGGCTTTCGCTCGCTGTTGCGGATCATGACGGCGTGATCTGGGCAGCGACGCTCGGCTTCGCGGACCTCGCGGCCCGTCGAGAGGTGACGGCGGGCACGCTGTTCGAGATCGGGTCCATCTCGAAGGGCTTCACGTGTGCGCTCCTCCTTCAAGCCCAAGAAGCAGGGCTGGTGGATATCGACAAACCGCTCGAGGAGTACCTCCCGTGGTTCGAAGTGAGGTCACGATTCCGACCGATCTCGATCAGGGATCTCATGACGCACACTGGGGGGATCGTCTCGGGCACGGACTTCTCGGGTGAGTCCGCGTTCGAGGTGTGGTCACTACGAGAGACGGAGGCGACGGCGGAGCCGGGCACCTGGTTCCACTACTCCAACGTGGGCTACAAGGCTCTCGGCCTCGTCCTTGCATCCGTCCATCGGCAGCCGTACCACGAGGTACTGAGAGATCGGCTCTTGCGCCCTCTCGGAATGGCCGAGTCGGAGTCATCGATCACCCACGACACGCGTCAGCGTCTGGCTGTGGGGTACGAGCCGTTCTATGACGACCGCGCACCGCGGCGAGAAGACGGTCTCGTCCCCGCGACGTGGGTGGAGACGGCGTCTGCCGACGGCAGCATCGCGGCCAGCGCGCGGGACATGGCGGCGTGGCTGCGGTTCCTCATCACCGGCGGGCTCGGCGAACCCGGCACGCGCCTTCTCGGCACGTCCAGCATGGAGGAGATGCTCTCGCCTCTGGTCGAGAGCGACGAGCCCGGGTTCTCGTACGGGCTCGGGGTCAGCATCTCCCAGGTCGACGGGCACAGGTACGCGTCCCATGGCGGCGGGATGATCGGCTATCACGCGCACATGGCGTGCGACCTCGACGAAGGTCTGGGCGCGATCGTGCTGGCGAACGGAGACGGGCCCTGGCAGGAGCTGACCTTCCATGCCCTTGCGGTCCTGCGTGCCGAGCGGAGCGGGTCGCCCGAGCCCGCCTTCACGGTGAGGCCCTCGGTCCGGACGGATCCTGTGACCGGGGACGAGCCCGATTCGTGGGCGCTGCCGTTCGTGGGTCACTATCGAACGTACAACCCGTGGTGCTCCAACCTTCGTGTGTACGGTCGCGCGGGGCAGCTCTGGGCGTCCTATGCCATGGACGACGTCAGCCAGGACGCACCCCTCGAACGATTGCCCGATGGCGGCTTCCGGCTCGGCAGCGACGAGCGTTCCCCCGAGCGGCTCCGCTTCGACACGCTGATCGACGGCAAGGCCGTCCGTGCGACACTGTCGGGCTGCGCGCTCTACCGGACCTTCACGCCATAGAGGGTGCAGGACGCGCACGGTCCCGATGTCGAGCGCCTCGAGGTCGGCTCGAACGGTCGTCATTGGCGGCGGAGGCGCACGTCGAGCGCTTCGCGGGTTGCGTCGCCCAAGAAGTTGAAGCCGAGAACGGTGATCACGATGCAGAGCCCGGCCGGGTAGATCTGCCACCAGTAGTTGTCGAAGATGTAGTTGATCCCTGTCGAGAGCATTCCGCCCCAATTCACCGCCGGCGGGGGCGGACCGAGA
>JAJZVL010000098.1 GCA_021845725.1 Actinomycetes bacterium
GCGCCGAGCGCCACGCCGGCAGCGTTCGCCCGTCCTCCGACGATGATCGCCGCGAAGAGAGTGAACGTCTCGGGATAGGTCCACGCGCCAGGTGCCCACGCACCGACCCATTGGACGAGCATGGCACCAGCGAGCGCGCCGAGCATGCCGCCGACGACCTGGACGAGGACGCGCATGCGCACCACGTCCTTGCCCAGCGAAGCAGCGACCGAGTCGTTCTCCCGCACGGCGCGCAGCACACGTCCCAACGGTGCTGAACTGATGCGATGCACGACGAGGTAGGCGAGCACGCAGCCGAACGCGACGATCCCCACGTACGCCCAGCGGTACGTCATCGATGTCGCCGGGCCACCACCGATCAGGTGAACGAGCGGCGCGGGTATCAGGCTCAGCCCCGTCGCGCCGTTCAGCAGCGACGTGTCCGCGGACACCGCGTAGTACGCCACGAGCACCATCACCAGCATCACAACCGCTTCGTAGTCGCCGCGTAGCCGGCGCACCGTGAGGAGCCCCATGACGAGCCCGAGCACGCCCCCGGCGCCCATCGCGGCGAGCCACGGTACCGGGAACGGCAACTGCGCCCCGAAGACGTACTGCTGTACGCCGCCGTTCGCGGTGTCCGGACCAAGGGTCAGAAGCGCTGCGACATACGCGCCGATCGCTTCGAAGAGGATGAACCCGAAGTTCAGCACATTGGTCTCGCCGATCTGCAAGTCCAGGCCCCACGAAGCGATCATCGCAGCCCCGGTGTACACGAGGAGCGTCGTGAGCAGATAGAGGTCGTTGCCGCTCATCCTGCCATATTCCTGTCTGCCGCGACTCCCGAGATGATGCCGGTCGGTCTGACCAGCAGGACCGCAATCAGGATCAAGAAGGCGACGACCTCGTTGTAGCCACCCGAGATCACCAGTGAGCTCCATTGGGTGACCAGCCCGATGACGACGGCGCCCAGCATCGCGCCATACGCCTGACCGATCCCTCCAAGCATCGTCGCCGCGATGATCACGATCAGGTACTCATCACCCACCGTGAACGAGAAGGTCCCGAGCGTCAGTCCGAGGATGACGCCGGCCACACCGGCGAGAACACCAGAAATGAACCATCCGGCGTCGTGGATCCGCGACGTCCGGATGCCACACACCTTCGAGAGCCGTGCGTCGCACGACGTCGCACGCATTGCCTTCCCGAGCTTCGTCCGCTTGAGCAGCAGATGGATCGCAAGCATGCCGGCGACGGAGATCCCGATCGCTACGATCTGGAAGTGGGTGAAGGTCATGCTCCCGAGCGACACCGGCGCACCGACGCTCACGTTGTAGTGGAAGAATGTCGGGCCCCAGATCGCCTCGATCGCATACTCGACGATGAGGTCGAGCGCGATCGTGATGACGACCATCCCGAAAAAGCTCGTCCCGCGTTTCAAGAACGGCTGGATGAGCCCGCGGTTCAGGAGCACCGAGAGAACCCCACTCGCGAGGCCAGCAATGACCAATGCAACCCAGATGTCGATACCTACCACCACGTTGAACTCGTAGGCGATGAAGGCAGAGAGGCTCATCAGGGCGCCGAATGCGATGTTCAGCACGTTCGTCACGCTGAACTGCAGGGTGAACCCCACCGCGGCAAGGGCGAAGATCGCTGCGCTCACGATCCCGAAACCGGTCGCGGCGACGAACTCGCTCATCCGTAGCGCCCTTCTTCAAGCCTGTCCGGCGAGCACCGCCAGGCGTCGGCCGTGCACCCCATCATCATGGCGTTGTCTTGATCTTTGCCTTTTCCAAGATCGGGACCACATCTGCCCCGGAGATCTTCCCCAAGGTGCTGGGGTGCAGAGAATCCGTGATCACATGATATGTCCCGCCCGCATTGTGGTACTTGTTCAGCTTGATCGGACCTGTGGCGCCGACGTACTGCACCTTCTTCCCCTTGGCAACGAGCTTCTCACACTGGACGAAGGAGTTGCATACCGTCTTGCCCCTGCCTGGAGTGATGATGGAGCTGAGCGTGTCGTTGATCACCGACCGTGTGATCGTGTTCTTCTCCAGAATGGCGAGGCTCACCATGTTGACTGCGTTGTAGTTGGCGAGCGCGAAGGGGTCTGTAAGGTAGGTTTTCGCTGTCGGCACTTGCGAGCCGGAAGACAGCAGCGCCTTGCGCCAGATCGGGAAGCCCTTGGCCTTCGTTGTGACATAGCCCTCGACGATCGTCACCGTCTTGGCAAGGTTCTTCGCTCCGATCACGTCGCTTACCGCGTGGTCCCACTGGGGCTCGTAGATCGCCTCGGGTCCGATGGTCGGCAGCACGTGACCGAGTGCCTTGAGCTCCGAGAAGAACGTGGCAGAGGTCGGCGGTCCTGCCTGGTAGAAGATCACCTGCGGCTTCTTCGCGAGCATCGCGGTGATCGTGCTCTCGTAGCTCGGCTGCTCCGGAGTGAGCACCGCTCTGTAGACGATCTTGCCGCCCACCGCTGGGAAGCCCGCGTCGATACCTGCGGGGCCTGTACCGTAGCCGGTCGCCGTTGTGTAGATGTTGGCCCCGCGCTTGTAGCCCATCTTGTGCGCCCAGATCGCCATTGCAACACCGGTCGATGCGTCCGGGGGGATGAGCCGCCACAGGTACGTGTACCTGCTGCGGTCGAAGGCCGCATTGCCCGCGTCAGGGAACATGGGCACCTTCGCGTGCTGAAAGATCGGTACGGTCGCGAGCGCCTCGTCGGAGCTCGGGCCGATCACGAAGATGAGATTGTGTGCCGTCGCGATCAACTTGTCGGCAGCCGGGACTGCGTCGACCGGGTCTCCCCTGGTGTCGACCGGCAGGCATGTCAGTTTGTGCCCGTCCAGACCACCCGCTGCGTTGATGACACGCACAGCAGGCACACACCCCGCCATCATGAGCGGGCCAAAGCTCGCTGTGGGCCCGCTGAACGGATTGAAGACGCCAATGGTCAGCTTCCCCGAGACGCCCGACAAGCCCTTCTTGGCATGCTTCGCTTGGCTGGCGCCCGCGATGGTCCCGGCTCCGCAGAAGGCGAGGACAAGCCCCGCTGCCCCGAGCGCTGCGACTACCTTGGCGAACCGATGATGCATGGTGACCGCCCCCCTTCTCGTGGGTCCAGCTCCGGTTCAACAAGAAAGCTATACTTTCGTCTACTTGATGTCAAGATACAATAGCTAGAGAGACAACTGCAGGAGGCCTCCGTGACCGTCATTGGCACCGACAAGGAGATGAAGGGCCAGGGGACTCGACCTGCGCCCGTGAGAGACTACGTCGACCAGATCCTGGAGCAGTGGGCGCGCGAGCGCCCGGACCTCGACGCGTCCCCGATGGGCACCATCGCCCGTATCTGGCGCCTCGCACGACTCTCCGAAGCCGCCACCGAAGAGATCTTCGCAGAGCATGGCCTGTCGAGAGGCGGCTTCGACGTGCTCGCGGCACTCCGGCGGGCTGGCGCGCCGTACGAGCTCTCCCCGACTGAGCTCTACAGCTCCCTGCTGATCTCATCGGGAGCGATGACCAACCGTATCGACCGCCTCGAGGAGATGGGCCTGGTCGAGCGGATCCCGGACGCCGACGACCGCCGCGGGATCAGGGTTGTCCTCACCGCGCGCGGACGCGCCGTGATCGACGATGCCGTGCGCGACCACCTCGAGAACGAGCGTCGCATGCTCGACGTCCTCTCGCATTCCGAGCGTCGCGTCCTGCCAGAGCTCCTGCGAACGCTCCTGCTGCATCTCGGAGACCTCGCCGACCCCCTCGATGAGCCCGACGCCGGCGACGGGCGCCGCAGCACAAAGGCACGCTGAGCTCGCTCTGCCGATCGGCGACGAGCGGTTGCTCCGATGTCGCCACCTCCCGTTTCCCCTCGCTCCCCAGCGGGCTCATAAGGAGCGCAGTGCGGCCAGGCGCTCCTGCCACTCTGCGACGACCGACTCCAACGGTTGTCCGGTGACCGTGAACCGGAAGGTACCCGCCGCCGGCATTCCGGGGTGATCGTCGCTCTCCACGCTCGAGACATCGATGTCGAAGCAGTCGACGTGGTGGCGTTCCAAGACCCCGACGTGCCTGGCCGTGCCCCGCATGTAGAGGACGATCCCCTCTGCGACGTAGCAGAACAGGCACGTCGCCCCCCTCGTGAGGTTCTCACAGGTGTGGGTGCCGATCCACAGTGCGACACGCAACCGGCGGTCGTCGGGAGCGAGCAGCTCGCCGCACGAGAGCATGCACGGCCGCGGTGAGCCGTCGGGGTCGCTCGTGACGAGGAGGTACCCGAGGCCGACCTTCTCCTCCAGGTGCTCGCCGTCGAACGCGGTCGTGACCGCGTCGGGCAACCGATCCCCGAGAGCGGTGCTCACGGCCGTGCCCCGCCAGGGCTCGGGGGTGACGTCCTGCCCCACTGCTGCCCGGCGCCCGCGGCCGCGGCCGCGTCCACGAGCCGGAGCACCTGCTCAGGGCTGAGCGGCAACGCCACGAGGTCCTCGGCGTCGTGGCCCAGCGCGTCGGCCACCGCGTTGGCGACCGCCGCCGGCGGCGAGATCGTGCCGCCCTCGCCGACACCCCGCACGCCCAGGACGTTTCGCTCCGAGAGCGTCGACAGGTGGATCTGGTCGACTGAAGGCACCTCGACCGCCGTCGGGAGCAGGTAGTCCATGAACGTGGTCGCGAGCGGCTGGCCGTCGGGGCTGTAGACGACCTCCTCGTAGAGCGCGCTGCCGATCCCTTGGGCCACGCCACCCTGCACCTGTCCCTCGACCACGAGCGGGTTCAACATCTGCCCGCAGTCGTGAGCGACGACGTAGCGCAGGACCTTCACCTGGCCGAGCTCGACGTCGACCTCGATGATCGCCACGTGGACACCGTAGGCGAAGGTGACCGACGGAGGGACGAAATACGACGTCGCCGAGAGGCCGAAGCGCCTGTCTGCAGGCACCTTGGCTCGTGGCCCGGGCGCGGCCGCCCGCGCGATCGCCCGGAGGTCGACCGAGGTGGACGGCGAGCCACTCGGATGGACCGACCCCGACTCGACCACGAGGTCGCGGGCGTCGACCTCCAGCAGCTCGCCGGCGACCGCCAACATCTCCTCCTTCACCTTTCTCGCAGCGTCCGCCACTGCGGCTCCGGCAGTGACGGCGCTGCGGCTGGCGAAGGTGCCAACCCCGTAGGGCAGAAGGGCCGTGTCGCCGGCGCGCACGTCGACGTCGTCGATCGGGACGCCAAGCGCGTCGGCGCAGACCTGGGCGAGCGTCGTCAGGTGGCTCTGGCCGTGCGGCGCCGACCCCGCGCGCACGACCACCTTGCCGTCTCCGTTCACGCTCACCGAAGCTCCCTCGAACGGACCGATACCCGTGCCTTCGACGTACAGGGAGATGCCGAGCCCGACGCGCCGGCTCTCCGACGTCCGCAGCGCCTGGCCAGCCCGGAACGCTTCGTAGTCGACGGCGCTGAGCGCCGCATCCAGCGCCGCAGGGTAGTTACCGCCGTCGTAGATCACGCGAGCCCCGTCACGATAGGGAAGACCCTGGTCGTAGGGGAGCTCGTCTGCAGTGATCAGGTTTCTTCGCACCACCTCAGCGGGATCGAGTTCGAGCCTCGTCGCGACCAGGTGCATCACGCGGTCCATTACGAAGACGACCTCCGGCCTGCCCGCGCCGCGATAGGGACCGTTGGGCGTCTTGTTGGTGAGCACGCACAACCCGTCGATCCGAGCGTTCGGAATGCGGTAGAGACCTCGAAGATGTGCTGCGGAGTTGTATGCGCAGGTGAGGGAGAACGGGTTGTACGCACCGCAATCGAGCAGGAACCGGTCGTCGACGACGGACACGTGCCCGTCGGAGGTGAAGCCGACCGTGACATCGTGGAGCTGGTCGCGGGCGTGCATGGTGGAGACGAGGTGCTCTTGGCGGTCCTCCACGAACCGCACGGGCCGACCAAGCGCCCGGGCGAGATGGGGAACGATCACCTCCTCGGGATAGACGTTCACCTTCGGGCCGAAGCCGCCGCCGACGTCGGGCGCGACCACCCGCACGTCCGCCTCGGGAATGTGCAGCTGCTCGGAGATCCTCGTGCGAACCATGTACGGAACCTGCGTCGAGCTCCACACGGTGAGCTGCTCGCGGGAGGGGTCCCAGTCGGCAAGGACCGCGCGCGTCTCGAGCGGGTTCGCCGAGAGGCGCGGGACTCGAACCCGGCAGGTGAGGCGGTGCTCGGAGGTGGCGAGCGCAGCCGAAGGGTCGCCGACGCTCACCTGGAAACATGCCTGGACGTTCGTGCCGAGATGAGCGTGCACCAGGTCCGCGCCGTCTCTGACCGCAGCCTCGGAGTCCACTACGGCGGGCAGCTCCTCGTAGTCGACCACGACCAGCTCGACCGCGTCCTCGGCGACGTACCGGGATGTGGCCACGACGACCGCCACGGGCTGGCCCACGTACCGCACCTCGTCCGACGCGAGCGGCTCCATCGGGCAGGGGCGCACGATCGGGTGCACCGCCTCCTCGAGGCCAGGTGGGGTGTTCTCCTGGTCGACGAAACGGGTGAACGGAGCGACGGCGCCGGCGAGATCCTGGGCGGTGACGACCGCAACGACGCCCGGTAGCTGTCGGGCTGCGGTCGCGTCGATGCCGAGGACGCGGGCGCGGGCGAACGGGCTGCGGAGCACGGCGGCCTCGAGCATGCCGTTCAGGCGGATATCCGCGACGAACGTGCCCGCCCCCGTCACGAGGTGCCGGTCCTCCCTCCTCGGCATGGACCTGCCGACGTAGCGCTGCGTCATCGTGGCGCGGGCACCCGGGCGGCGGCATCGCCGAGGCCGAAGCACGCCAAGATCTCCTCGTTCTTCTCCGCCACTGTCAGTATCGAGCCTGGCGGCGGAAGCATGAGAATACGCATGCCGACCTCCTCGGCGTGTCGCAGGTTCTCCTGTCCGATCCGCGAGCTGCTCGACTCTGCCATCGCCAGCACGAGCGTCCTGCCCTCCTTCAACGTCACGTCAGCCGCGCGCTGGACGAGGTTGTCGGCGACACCGGTCACGATGGCCGCGAGCGACCGCATCGTGCACGGCACGATGACCATCCCGAGGTTCAGGAACGAGCCGCTCGAGATGGCCGCGGCCTGGTTCCTCTCGTGGTACCACCCGTCCGCCCTGGAGCACAGCTGGCGCAGCCCGAGGCCCGTTTCCGAGTAGATGATCGACCTGGAGCACCCGCACGTGACGAGATGGCTCTCGACTCCGAGCTGGCGCAGACGCCCGAGCAAGCTCACCGTATAGCTCGCCCCTGGAGCTCCAGCCATGCCCACGATGAGCCTGCGGGGCGCCGACACGTCCGCCCTCAGTCCTGGCGGACCTGTCGCCAGAGGTCGCCGAAGAGGGCGTCGAGGTCGACCTCGTCGACGCCGGGGGTGGAGATCTCGGGCTGGTAGTTCGCCTTCCTCGTGGCGTCGATACCGACCTTGGTCACGAGGTGCGAGCCTCCCGCCGGGTCGTAGGACGCCGGGTCGAGGGGTGAGCCGCGCGAGTAGGAGACGA
>JAJZVL010000025.1:0-2188 GCA_021845725.1 Actinomycetes bacterium
GCCGCCGCCGTCGTTGCTCGCCCACTCGAACATTCCGATGCCGCTCGAGCAGTGCCGCCGTGCGGCGTCGATGTCGAGCCACACGGGCGCCGCCTGCTTGTCGGCCACGATCGCGTTGACGCGGTCGCGCGACGCCAGGCAGTGCGCGGCCACGGCGAGCAGGCAGTTGGCGTCGGGCGGCAGGTAGATGCGGATCACCTCGGCCTTCTTGTTCACCATCACGTCCAAGAACCCCGGGTCCTGGTGCGTGAAGCCGTTGTGGTCCTGGCGCCACACGTGGGAGGTGAGCAGGTAGTTGAGCGACGGGATGGGCCGGCGCCACGGGATCTCCTTGCACTTGGAGATCCACTTGGCGTGCTGGTTGAACATCGAGTCGACCACGTGGGCGAACGCCTCGTAGGTGTTCAAGAGCCCGTGGCGCCCGGTGAGCAGGTAGCCCTCGAGCCATCCCTGGCAGAGGTGCTCGCTCAGCACGTCCATCACCCGGCCGTGCTGGGACAGGTCCTCGTCGGTGGGGCGGATCTCGCCCATGAACTCGTGGTCGGTGACCTCGAAGAGGTGGCTCAGGCGGTTCGACGAGGTCTCGTCGGGGCCGAAGACCCGGAACCGGTCCGGGTTCGCCACCAGCACGTCGCGCAGCCACGCCGAGAGGACTCGGGTCGCCTCTGCGTCGACGCTCCCCGGGGAGGGGACGGCGACGGCGTAGGGCTCCACGTCGGGGAGCGAGAGGTCCCGGGCGAGCGCGCCTCCGTTGGCGTGCAGGTTGGCGCTCATCCTGGCGGTGCCTCTGGGGGCGAGGGCCCGGATCTGGGGGACGGGGGCTCCCGTCTCGTCGAAGAGCTCCTCGGGGCGATAGCTGCGGAGCCAGGTCTCGAGCTGGGCGAGCTGGCCGGGATCGGTCCGCGGGCGCTCGAGCGGGGTGAGGTGGCAGCGCCAGGTGCCCTCGGCGGGGAGGCCGTCGACGGTCTTGGGGGCGGTCCACCCCGCGGGGGAGGCCAGGACCACCATCGGCCAGCGCGGGCGGCCTTGCGCCTTTCCGGTGCGCCAGCGCTCCTGGATCGAGCGGATCTCGGCGACGGCGTGGTCGAGCGCGGCGGCCATCTGCTGGTGCATGACCAACGGGTCGTCGCCCGCCACGGTCACCGGCTCCCAGCCCGCGCCGTGGAGCAGCTCGTCGAGCTCGCCGGCCTCGAGCCGCGCCGGGACGGTCGGCAGTGCGATCTTGTAGCCGTCGAGGTGCAGGATCGGCAGCACCGCCCCGTCCCTGGTCGGGTCGAGGAACTTGTTGGAGTGCCAGCTGGCGGCCAGCGGGCCGGTCTCGAACTCCCCGTCGCTCACGATCGCGGCCACGACCAGCCCGGGGTTGTCGAACGCCGCGCCCGTCGCGTGCAGCAGGCTGTAGCCGAGCTCGCCGCCCTCGTGGATGGAGCCGGGCGTCTCGGGTGCCACGTGGCTCGGCACCCCACGAGGGAAGGAGAACTGGCGGAACAGGCGCCCGAGCCCCTCGCGGTCGAGCGAGACGCTCGGGTACACCTCGCTGTAGGTGCCGTCGAGATAGGCGCCCGCGATCATCGAGTGCCCGCAGTGGCCGGGGCCGGCGATGTAGATCATGTCGAGGTCGAACGTGGTGATCAGGCGGTTCAGGTGCACGTAGATGAAGTTCATCCCCGGCGCCGAGCCCCAGTGCCCGAGGAGCGTCGGCTTGATCATCTCGGGCGTGAGCGGCGCTTCGAGCAGCGGGTTCTCCATGAGGTACGTCTGGCCGAGCGCCATGTAGTTGGCGCACCGCCACCAGGCGTCCATCGCCGCCAGCTGGTCCTGCGCCAGGGGTCCATCGCTGCTCGCAGACGTGCTCATCGTGCCTGTGGCTCCCTTCTCGCCGGCGTCGGCCGACGCGTCGTCGTGCTCGGTGGTTCATGGCAGTGTCGCACCCGCCCCGCAGTGCCTGCCAGGGTCGAAGGGCCCTCAGCTCGCATCGCGCGGGCGAGCCCGCCCGGTGATCTCGGCATGGCGACCTCCCGCTGTCGCGGTGGCGGTCTGTCGGAGACCGGGCGATCCCGCGCGTGCCCAGTCGCGCGCCTTGCGGTGGTGAGATGCTGCTGCGATGCGACGCTGCGAGTGGAGGCGCGACGAGGCATGGCGGTCGTGAGGCCGGGGTCCGAGCCCGCTGGTCCTGCGCCACTCCCCG
>JAJZVL010000025.1:2288-35637 GCA_021845725.1 Actinomycetes bacterium
GCCGCAGGGCTCTCGAGCGCCGAGGCCGCACGACGTCTGGCTCGTGATGGTCCCAACGCGATTCCCGAAGTGCACCAGAGCAAGCTGGCGTTGCTGGCATCGAAGCTGTGGGGCCCGGTCCCGTGGCTGCTGGAGGCGGCGATCGTGCTCGAGCTGGTGCTCGGCAACGACGTGCAGGCGCTGATCATCGCTGTCCTGGTCGCGCTGGATGCCACGCTCTCGTTCCGTGAAGAAGGAGGCGCCCAAGAGGCGCTGGCCTTGCTGCGAAAGCAGCTCCAGGTCATCACGCGGGTCCACCGAGACGGCAGCTGGCAGGCGCTTCCAGCGGAGTCGTTGGTCGAGGGGGACGTGGTCCACCTTCGCCAGGGCGACCTGGTGTCTGCCGATGTCGAGTTGTCCGAGGGACAGCTTGCCGTCGACCAGTCCTCGCTGACCGGTGAGTCGCTGGCGAAGACGGTGTCGGCCGGAGAGGCGGCATGGTCGGGATCGATCGTGGTACGTGGCGAGGCCACGGGCACGGTGACCGCAACGGGACCGCGCACCAAGTTCGGGCACACCGCCGAGCTGGTGAGCACGTCGCACGCTCCGGGGCGGCTCGAACAGCTGATCATGGGGTTCGTCACCGCGCTCCTCGTGCTCGACGCCGGCTTGGTGGCTCTCGTCCTGGTGGACGGCGCTGTACGTCACTTGCCGTGGTCGAGCCTGCTCCCCTTCGCCGTGATCCTGGTCGTTGCCGCTGTGCCAGTCGCGCTTCCCACCACGTTCACGCTCGCCAGTGCGCTCGGTTCCCGGGAACTGGCCGCGAAAGGGGTGTTGGTCACCCGCCTGGCCGCCATCGAGGAGGCGGCGAGCATGGAGGTCCTCTGCAGCGACAAAACCGGGACGATCACGAAGAACCAGCTCGCCGTGTCCGGTGTCGTCGCCTATGGCTGCGACGAGGCACACGTGGTACAGCTGGCAGGCGCAGCCAGTGACGCGGCGACCCAAGATCCGCTCGACCTGGCGATCTTGGCCGAGATGGACCGCCGGGGGCTGGGTCCGCTCGGTCCGTGTCATGACCAGGTCCCGTTCGATCCAGCTACCAAGCGGGCGGAAGCGTCTGTCGAGACGACGCAAGGACCCAGACGCGTCGCGAAGGGCGCCCCCCAGGTGATCAGTGGTCTGTGCACATCGCAGGGGCTTCCCGAGAGTCTCACCGACGACGTGGCACGGCTGGCAGACACCGGTGCCAGGGTGCTGGCCGTCAGCGAAGGCGAACCTGGTGCCCCGCCGGTGCTGGCGGGGCTGATCGCCATGGCCGATCCGCCACGCGCCGACTCCGCTCCCCTCGTCGAGCGCCTTCGAGCCCTGGGTGTGCGCGTGGTCATGGTGACGGGTGACGGGGTGGCTACCGCACGGGCTGTTGCCCGCCAAGTCGGGATCGGGGACCGCACCTGCGGTGCCAGCACGCTGCGGGAACGCGATCCCTCGCACCTTTCTGTCGAAGATGTCTGTGACGTCTACGCAGAAGTGCTGCCCGAGGACAAGCTGGCCCTCGTCAACCGCCTCCAAGGGAGCGGGGCGGTGGTTGGGATGACCGGGGACGGCGTGAACGACGCCCCCGCGCTGCGCCAAGCCGAAGTCGGTATCGCGGTCTCCAACGCGGCCGATGTCGCAAAGGCCGCAGCGAGCCTGGTGCTCACCGACCCAGGCCTGGGGAACGTCGTGGCAGGGGTAGAGGTGAGCCGGCGGATCCATGAACGGATGCTCACCTACACGTTGAACAAGATCGCCAAGACGCTCCAGGTGTCCATCTTCCTGAGCCTTGGGATCGTCGTGTTCGGGAAGTTCGCCACGACGCCGTTGCTCGTGGTGCTGCTCCTCTTGGCGAACAACTTCGCCACGATGTCCCTGGCCACTGACCGGGTCTCTACTCCACGTCTTCCCGAGCGCTGGGGAGTGGCCGGCTTGGTGATCGCATCGGCGAGCCTTGCCCTTCCCCTGATCCTGCTCTCCTTCGGCCTGTGGTACGTGGGGCGGGTCGGTCTCGGACTTCACCTCGGATCGCTGCAGACCCTCGTGTTCGTGTGGCTGGTCGCGTCGGCACAGGCCACGATCTACGCGGTGCGGGAACGCCGCCACTTCTGGCACTCCCGGCCGAGCGCGTGGTTGGCTGCGAGCTCTGTTGCCGACCTCGTGGTCGTGGCGATCCTGGCCTGGCGAGGATGGCTCATGACCGCCGTCACCCCCGAGGTCATCGGGATCGGCTTGGGGATGGGCGTCCTCTTCCTGTTGGTGGCAGAGGTTGTGAAGACGGCCGCCTTTCGCCTCGCCGGCCTCTCCCAGGGTCCCAGGGAGCCACTGGGACCCGCGTCAGCACCGAGGCAGCCTGTTCCCCCGGCCGGGGTACCGCTTCCGTAGTTCGTACGGACTCCTACCGGCGGGCTCGTGCGGCGTGCCCTGCCGCTCGCTCAGGGTGCGGGCGCGACCCTCGTGCACGCTGCGACGCCTGCGGCGTGGTCGGCGACCATCGAGGAGCCGATGCCGACCAGCTCCGCCACGCGTGGGTCGGTCACCTGGTAGTAGGCGAAGCGTCCCTCCCTGCGCACCTCGAGCAGGCCGCAGTCGACGAGGCAGCCGAGGTGCGCCGAGACGCGCCCCTGGGAGAGCCCGGCATGGGCGACGCACTCGCTGCCCGTCCGCTCGACGCCGGCGCAGAAGGCGAGGAGGGCCAGGCGGGTGGGGTCACCCAGCGCGCGGTAGAACCGGGCGAGCAGATCACGTCCTGCGGGGTCGTCAGGGACGGGGGGAACGGCCAGAGCTCCGAGGAGGCGTCGTTCGCCTGGGTCGATCGTCAGCTGGGGGGACGGCATGGGACCTCCTCGACGCGCAGTGCTCCGCTCGGAGGCTATCTCGCGAGGTCCCCGAGCCCCGCGCTCTCAGAGGAAGTACAGGCGCGAGAGGCATACCTCGTCGGCAGGCTCGGAGGTGAGCGTCCGCCCGTCGAGTCGCACCTCGCTCGTCGCCGGGTCCACCTCGACCGTGCCCATCTCGGCATTGCGGCACATGGACGCCGGTCCGATGCCTCGGCACTGCGTGACGGCGACGCGCCGGCGCCTGGTGGGCATGGCCGAAGGCGGTCCGGCGAGGCCCACCTTGGAGACGAACGCGACCGACAATTCCGCAGCCGTGGCACCGTACCCCCCGAACTGGGGCCCGATCACGAGGGGCTGGGACGACTCGACGCTGGCGTTCGGGTCTCCGGTCACCCCCCAGGCAGGGAACCCGGCTTTCAAGACGAGCGAGGGCTTGGTCCCGAAGTACCGCGGGTCCCACAGGACGATGTCGGCGAGCTTGCCCACCGCGACGGAGCCGACCTCGTGGCTCAGCCCATGGGCGATCGCAGGGTTGATCGTCAGCTTCGCCAGGTAGCGCAGGATCCTCTGGTTGTCGTCGCGCACCTCGCCCTCGAGCAGCCCCCGCTCGTGCTTCATCTTCGCCGCCATGGCGAAGGTGCGCCGGAACGTCTCACCGGCGCGGCCCATGCCCTGCGCGTCCGACGACGTGATGGCGATGAGCCCGAGATCGTGCAGGACGTCCTCGGCGCCCATCGTGGTCGCTCGGATGCGATCCCGGGCGATGCGCACGTCGGAGTCGACGTCCTTGCGCAAGCCGTGGGCGGCGCAGATCATGTCGAACGCCTCGGCCAGCGCGTCACGGCCGTAGGGGAGGGTGGGGTTGGTCGAAGAGGCGATCACGTTCGGGAGCCCCGCAAGCCGCAGCACGTCAGGGGAGTGACCCCCGCCGCACCCTTCGACGTGGAACGCGTGGACCGTCCGGCCCTCCAAGACGGCGATGGTGTCCTCGACGCTCATCCCCTCGTTGAGGCCATCGGAGTGCAACGCGACTTGCACGTCGTGATCCTCGGCCACCCTGAGCGCAGTGTCGATCGACCGGCGGTGGGCTCCCAGGTCCTCGTGGATCTTGAACCCGCAGGCACCCCCAGCTTCCAGGGCCTCCACCAGCGGCGCGGGGTGCGAGGACGACCCGCGCGCCAAGAAGCCGATGTTGACCGGCCAGGCGTCGAACGCCGAGAAGGCGTGCGAGAGGGCCCAGGGCGAGTTGATCCCGACGCCCCACACCGGACCGAACTCCTGGCCGATGATGGTGGTCACGCCCGAGGCCAGGGACGCCTCCATGATCCTCGGCGACAGCAAGTGGACGTGGGTGTCGATCGCCCCCGGGGTGGCGATGAGCCCGGTCCCCGAGACGATCGAGGTGCCGGTCCCCACGACGACGTCGACGCCGTCCATCGTGTCGGGGTTGCCTGCGCGTCCGATCCCCGCGACCCGGCCCTCGCGCACGCCGATGCTCACCTTGTGACAGCCCAGCACCGGATCGACCAGCACCACGTTGGCGATCACGAGGTCGCAGGTGTCGGCCACCGAGGCTGCCTTCAGATGGATGCCGTCGCGGGCGGTCTTCGCGAACCCGACGAGGAGCTCGTCACCTCGCCTCTCTGCGTCCGACTCGACGCGCAGGACCAGACCGGTGTCCCCCAGGTGCACCAGGTCGCCCGCGCTCGGGCCGTACACGGCATGACGAGGAGGGCTCATCCGTCGTCGCGATCGAGGTAGCCGCAGAGCCGGGCCTTCTCGAGGGCCCGCTCCTTCGCCCCAGGCGCGTCCAGGGGCCCGTCGACCAGCCCGGCGAACCCGTAGGCGACTCTCGCGCCCTGGATGTCTGCGAGCTCGACGCTGACCGTGGTGCCCGGGTCGAAGCGGACGGTCGTCCCGGCGTCGACCGCCAGGTGCCGGCCGTAGGCGGCGGCCCGGGTGAAGCGAAGGCGCGGGTTCACCTCGAAGAAGTGGAAGTGGCTCGACACGCTGATGGGGACGCGGCTCTCGTTGGTGACCTCGACCACGGCATCGACCCGGCGCTCGGACTCGTACGCTGCCTCGACCACCTCGCCGGGTGCCAGACGATCTTCGCGGCGGCCGTCGTCGCGACGAGAGCTCCGCGACGGGCTCGCCGCGCAGAAGGGGTCGTGCACCACGACCAGTCGCGTCCCATCGTCGAAGGTGGCCTCCATCCAGACCTCGTCGACCAGCTCCACCACTCCGTCGAGCACGTCGTCGGGAGTGAGGAGGCTTCGCCCTCGCTCGATGGCGCCGGCGAGGCGGAGACCGTCCCGCGCCGCTTCTGCCACCTCATCGGCGATGAGCGCAGTCGCTTCGGGCGCGTTCAGCCGTAGCCCTCGGGCCCGTCGTGCCCTTGCCAGCTCGGCAGCGGCGAACACGAGGAGGCGGTCTCGTTCGGCTGGCGTCAGTCGCATGAATGGTTGCAGCTCGTCGACTTCACCACGTCTCCAGCATGACGCGCGCGGCCGGTGGCCGCAGACGCCGGGAGCGGCGCTTCGAGGGCGTGGACGAGCAGCGAGGCGTAGTACTGGGCGCCCTGGGGGTCGAGATGGACGCCGTCGGGATAGAAGTACTGCGGCGTGCTCGCGCTGAGGCTGTACCAATTCACCATCGTGGTGTTCGGCCAGCTGCGGGCGACCGTCGCGATGGTCTGGTTGACGGCCTGCTCCCACGGTCGTGTCTCGTGGGTGTTCACGAGCACGACCCGCCGCATCGGTCCGAGCGAGCGGAGCAGCGTCTCGAGCTGTGTGACGCTGTAGTAGCCGTTGGTGCCCAGCTCGAGGATCAGCTCGTCGCCGATGTCCCCCGCCCTCTTCAGCTGCGGCACCTCGGCCTGTACCTCGTAGAGCTGCTGCCCCACCTGCGCGTCGATCACGGCCCCTGGGAGCATCTGGCGCAGGTACGGCGCGGCGTCGACCATGATCGAGTCGCCGATGACCGTGACGCCGGTCCCTGCGGGGACGGTCGTCGTCGTCGGGTCCCCGGCTGGCAGCGTGCCGTGACCGCGCTCGCCGGCGGCTGTCACGACCGGGTCTCGGGCAGGGGCGGTCCTCGAGGTGCGCTCGAGGTGATGGCGTGGAGGGAGGATGCTCCTGGTCGCTTCGGGGACGGCCGGCGCGCCGGAGATCACGCCGGAGAGCCCGAGCCCCGAGACGAGCGTGGCAGCGAGCACCGCGCCCGTCGCCGTCCACGCCTGCGTGCCCGGCACGAGGTTCGCCCAGTCCCTGCGGCGCCAGGTGTCGCGGAGGTCGCGCCAGCGCCGTGTGAGGGCGCCATGTCGGATCGGTTGCTCGACGAAGCGCCACGAGAGCGCTGCGGCGGCGACGATCCCGGCGACTTGGAGCGCGTCACGAAGCAGGCTCTCCCTGGCTCCTTGCGGGGTGGTGAGCACGATCACCGGCAGCGACCACAGGTACATGCCATATGAGCGCTCACCGATCCAGCGCAAGGGCCCGACCCCGAGCGCGCGTCCCACGCGTGCTCCCGGGTGGACGCAGACGGCGATGAGGATCGCGGTGAGCACCGAGAGCAGCACCATGCCGCCCCGGTAGACGAAAGGGTCGTATTGCCCCGTCTGCCAGTACATGACGAGCACGCCTGCGAGCGCGGCGCCCCCGGCCACCTCGAGCACCGTGCGCGCCCGGGGGGTGATCGGTGCGAAGCGCCTGGTCCTTGGCCAGACGAAGGCGAGAGCCGCGCCGATGAGGAGCTCGAACGCTCGAGTGTCGGTGCCGTCGTAGACCCGGGTGGGGTCCGTGTAGGGGACGAACAGAAGGGCCATCTCGACGGCAGAGCCCGCCGCGAGCACGAGGGAGCCGATGACCAGCATGCGACGGCTGCGCACCCAGCGCAAGGCGGCGAGGAGGGCGAACGGCCAGACGAGGTAGAACTGCTCTTCGATCGCCAGAGACCACAGGTGGCCGAGCGGCGACTGGGGCCCGTACTGGGCGAAGTAGGAGACATGGTGGAAGATGTACCACCAGTTGCTGTAGTAGAAGACGGCGGGAAGGATGTCGCCGCGCAGGCCGGGAAGCTGGGACCTGTCGAACAAGGTCGCCCACGCCACGGTCACCAGCAGCATCACGAACAGCGCTGGCAGCAGTCGCCGTGCCCGACGCACCCAGAACTTCCCGAACGAGCGCGCCCCGCGCTTGTGGATGCCGGCGACGAGCAGATCGGTGATCAGGTAGCCCGAGAGGACGAAGAACACGCCGACACCGAGCAGGCCGCCGCTCGCCCACCCGAGATCGAGATGGTACGCGATGACGCCGAGCACGGCGATGGCGCGGATGCCGTCCAAACCTGGGTTGTACGGGCTCGATCCCTCGACTGGTCGCGGCATTTGCTACCGGAGCTCCTCGTTGTCTCCCCCACGCCGGTGACGTGCGGCGCGTCCCTCGCGCTCGGTCCGATGGTGGCAGGCATCGGCGGGCGAGTCGAGGCCATTCCTCGAATGGGCGCGTGGGCTGCCCACATCGCCGCCGGAACATCTGCGTGACCGACGTGCTGCGACGTGACGGTGGTCACGAGGCGGGCGTCGCTCGTCCGCGATGCGCCGGGGAAGGCCAGTCACGCGGGACCCGGACCTAACCTCGGTCGCATGGTGCCGACCCCGCGCGGGGGCGACGCGGTGGGTGACGCGGTCGAGGTCACGACGACCGGCTTGCGCACGTACCGGTGGTCCGCCCCATCGCTCATCGCGGTCGCCTTGCTCGCCCTCGCGTCGGGCTTCGGGCAGTTCGGCGCGGTGGCCGCACTCGGGGACGTGTCCAAGACCTTCGGCCACCTCGAGCACGGGGCGACGTTCGCCGACCAGGCGGGGCTCTCGGGGAGCGTGATCGGCATCGGCCTTGCCACCATCCGCGCCGCCTCCCTCCTGGGCCTCCCGCTGGCCGCGTTCGCGGACCGCTTCGGACGCAAGCCCGTGCTCGCGGCGATGTGCGCGACGGGGCTCGCGCTGACCGCGCTGACGACCCTGAGCCCCAGCTACTGGTGGTTCGTCGCGATCTTCGCCCTCGGCAGGCCCTTCCTGAGCGCGGCCGTGGGGCTCACCCAGGTGAGCGCGGTGGAGCTCACCGCGTCGCGCGAGCGGGCCAAGGCGGTGTCCCTCGTGGCGGCCGGCTACGCCGTGGGCGCCGGCCTCGCTGCGATCGTCCACAGCCTCGCCGAGAAGACGCTGGGCTTTCGGGGGATCTTCGCGCTCGCGGTGGTGCCGCTCCTCCTCCTCCCCCTGCTCGTGCGCAAGGTCGTCGAGCCCGACCGCTTCGCACGCGTGGAGGCTTCTGCCAGCGGCGCCCAGCCGGTCCTCGGTGCGGTCGCCCGGCCGTACCGGCGCCGGCTCCTCGTCGTCGCGCTGCTCGCCTTCAGCATCTCGGTGATCACCGGGCCGGCGGACAGCCTCGTGTTCATCTATGCCGAGAACTTCCTCCATCTGAGCGGCATCGTCACGAGCGGGATGGTGGTCGCAGCGGGTGCGGCGGGTCTCGGCGGCCTGCTCGTCGGGCGGTGGCTGGCGGACCGGCTCGGGAGACGTCCCACGGTCGCTATCGCGATGGCGGGGATGGCGATCTTCGGGACCCTCGCGTACGCCGGGCCGCCGTGGGCGCTCTTCGCGGGGTACGTCGCGGGCATCATGTGCGGTGCGGCGTTCGCGCCGGCAGGTGGGTCGCTTGCCAACGAGCTGTTCCCGACGTCGGTGCGTGCGTCGGTCGCCGGGTGGTACATCGCCGCCGGGGTCGTCGGTGCGGTCGTCGGGCTCCTGGCCTTCGGTGTGGTCGCCGACGTCCGAGGGACGTCGCACCACCTCGCCCTCGCGGCGGCCGTCGTGTTCCTCCCGATGATCTTCACGGCGGGGCTCCTCCTGCTCCTCCCCGAGACCAAGGGCAAGGAGCCCGAAGAGCTCTGGCCGGCCGTGCCGGCGGGGTCAGCGGGCGAAGGCATGGACGCCGAGCCACGCCCAGCCGAGGACGAGCGCGACGCGCAGCCACGTGCGAGTGCCGAGGGCATCGCGCAGCGCGGCCGAGGGACGGCGGATCCGGGCGCCGCCGAGCCGCCAGGCGCGCGCGGAGGCGAGCCATAGCACGAGCGCGGCTGCAGCGACCGCCGCCCACAGCCCATAGGTGACCTCGGCCCACGTCATCGCCGTGCGAGGTACCAGCCGAGGACGATCCAGGCGAACCACCCTGCCGCGTTCACTGCGCGGTAGCGCAGCAACGCGTCCAACCCGAAGCTGAGGGTGGGGTAATCGGCACGCGGTCCGGGGTGGAAGTAGGAGGCGAGCTCGACCCCGAGGAGCACCACGATCAACGCCAGCCACACGATCCCGGTGCCCTCGCTCTCGGGGCGGGCCGGGTCCAAGCGGCGCCACGGTCCGGCGTCGGGTCGGAGCCGCTGCAGGACGAGCACGCCGATGCACAGCGCGAACGGAACGGTTGCCGCTGCGTAGGCGAGAGCCGTGAAGGGCTTCACCCCCGACGCGAGCCCCGCGTAGAGCGCGACTGCACAGAGCGCGACGGCAGTCGTGCGCCGGATGCCGGCCGCCGGACCCTGCCGTGGTGAGAGCCGGAGGCGGCGTCCTGCGCTCATGACGGCTGCTCCATGCCGAGGGTCACCCGTAAGGGCAGGTGGTCCGAGCCCACCGTGCCGAGCACGGCACCGCCGAGCACGAGGAGCCGGCCGCGCACCAGCACGTGGTCGACCTGGCTGTGCGGGCGCCACGCCGGCCAGGTCTTCGCGCGCAGCGTCCTGCGCCATCCAGGCAGCAGCAGGCTCACCGGCGGTCCCCACAGGTTCATGTCGCCCGCGAGCACCGCCGGACGGGTGCCGACCGCGCCACGCACGGCGCGGGCCAGGCGGAGGAATTGGCGCGGTGCCCCGTAGGTGATGTGGGACATGTGCGTGCCCACGACGGTGACCTCGGCCGTCGTGTCGACGGTCACCGCCAACGCGGACCTACGCGCCCGGTCCCGTGCGAGGCGGCCGAGGTCGAGCGCGTCGGTGCGCACGACCGGCAAGCGGCTCAGCACCGCGATCCCCCATCGCCCTGGTTCGGCTTCGCAGAACCGGCGAGACCGCGCCACCTTCTCGCTGAACGGCAGCTCGCTGTCGAGGAAGATCGCGTGGCTCTTCCCTCGCCAGTCGAGCGGGCGCATCCATCTTGCGTCCGCGTCCGGGTGGGGACCCGCCAGCCGGCCGGCGGCCAGGGCCAGCTCGCGCGCCTCGTAGCCGAGCGCGTCGGCCACGCGTGCCGCCAAGCTGGGCCCGTCGTCGGGTGCCCAGTTCTCCTCGAGCACGAGCACGTCGGCGTCGATCATGCGGCACGCAGCGACGACGTCGTAGGGTCGCCCCCACCCGTCGACGCCCGCGTGCGCGTTGAAGGTGGCGACACTGAAGGCGGGCGAGGGGTCGAGACGGTCCACTGACGTCTCGACGATAGGTCGCGGGATCGCCGCGCTTGGCACCGGGGCGCCACCCAGAGGGGTACCGGGGGCGCGCCCGGTACCATCGCGTCGCGTGTCGACCCCTCCGCCCGCCGGGCGGCTCGCGCCCTACTCGACGACGATCTTTGCCGAGATGACCGCGCTCGCCGTCGCGACCGGCTCGCTGAACCTCGGGCAGGGCTTCCCCGACACCGACGGTCCCGCCGAGATCGCAGAGGCGGCGGTCGCCGCGATCCGGGCCGGCGAGAACCAGTACCCCCCGGGTCCTGGCATCCCGTCGCTGCGCGCCGCCGTCGCGCACCACCAGCGCCGATGTTACGGGCTGGACTACGACCCCGACGGTGAGGTCCTCGTGACGACCGGTGCAACGGAGGGCATCGCCGCGGCCCTCCTCGGCCTGTGCGAGCCGGGAGACGAGGTCGTGATGTTCGAGCCCTTCTACGACTCTTACGTCGCGTGCGTCGCGATGGCGGGAGCTGTCGCCAAGACGGTCACCTTGCGCACGCCGGACTGGTCCTTCGACCCCCAGGAGCTGGCCGCGGCGGTGTCGTCGCGAACCCGGCTCGTGCTGCTCAACTCCCCGCACAACCCCACGGGGAAGGTCTTCTCCGTCGAAGAGCTGCGAGCGATCGCGCAGGTCTGCGTGGAGCGGGACCTCATCGTCGTCACCGACGAGGTCTACGAGCACCTCGTCTACGACGGCGTCCACGTGCCCATCGCGACCCTGGAGGAGATGCGCGGTCGCACCGTGTCCTTGTCGTCGGCGGGGAAGACGTTCTCGTTCACGGGATGGAAGATCGGCTGGGCGTGCGGGCCCTTGCACCTGGTGGCCCGCGTGCGCGCGGCGAAGCAGTTCCTCACGTTCGCGACGGGCACCCCGTTCCAGCATGCGGTCGCCGCAGCGCTCGGCGCGGGTGACCGGCTGGTCGAGCCTTTGCGGACCTCGCTACGCGAACGTCGGGACCTCCTCTGTGACGGGCTCGAGGAGCTCGGCTTCACCGTGCACGTCCCGTCGGCGACGTACTTCGCGACCACGGACATCGCCTCCATCGGAGAGGACGACGCGCTGAGGTTCTGCAGGGGGCTTCCCGAGCGCTGCGGGGTGGTGGCAGTGCCCTCGTCCGCCTTCTACCGCGACCCGGCTCCCGGCAGGACGCTCGTGCGCTGGGCGTTCTGCAAGCGCCCGGAGGTGCTGCGCGACGCGCTCGGTCGCCTGGAGGTGCTCGCTCGCTGAGCTGCCGCCCGCGCCCGGTCGGTGGGCGGCCCATCGGTGTCCGACGCCCGGGTGCCCCTGTTCTGGGTGGACGCGTTCTGTGAAGGTCCGTTCACCGGCAATCCTGCCGGCGTATGCCTTCTGGACCGGCCAGGATCGGACTTCGGGATGCAGGCGCTCGCGCGCGAGATCGGCTTGTCCGAGACGGCCTTCGTGTGGCCCGGCTCATGAGGAAAAGGACCAGGAATGCCTCGGCACTCTGGAGCGGCTGTGCTAACGATGGGCCTGTGCAGATGCGTCCCGAGCCCTTCCACGCCGACGCGGCGCGGGAGGCGGCCGGGTCACCGGCTCCCGCGCGGCTGCGGGCCCTCGTCGACGCCCATGACCCGAGCGACGCCCGGGAGCGCTCGTCGAAGGAGCGGTTCCTCGTCGAGCTCGACCGGCTCGCGCGACCCTTCGACCGCGACGCGGACCCGGTCCATGTGACGGCGTCGGCCGTCGTGGCAGGGGTGCGGGGGACCGTGCTCCACCGCCACCGCCGCCTGGGACGGTGGCTCCAGCCCGGCGGACACGTGGACTTCGGCGAATCGGCCGCGGAGACTGCCGTGCGTGAGGCGCTCGAGGAGACCGGGCTCGAGGCGTCACACCCGGTTGCCGGGCCTTCGCTCGTTCGTCTCGACGTGCACGCCGCTGCGACCCACGTCCACCTCGATCTCTGCTTCCTGCTGCACGTCGCAGGAGACAGGGACCCCGTCCCCGCCGCTGGGGAGAGCCCCGAGGTGCGATGGTTCAGCTGGGAGCACGCCGAAGATCTCGCCGACGAGGCGCTCCGAGGCGCGCTGCGCGCGGCACGCGCCGAGCTCGCGAGGAGCGGACCATCATGACGGGTGAGGAGCGTGCGACGGGTCCGAGCGAGCACGCGCCGGGTGCCGACGAGCAAGCTCCGGGCGCCGATGACCATGCGCCGACCCCGGTGCAGGCGTCAGTGCGCGGCCGCCGCGCGCTGGATGCCCTGCTCGATCTCCAGGACCTCGACACCGCGATCTCCCAGCTCGAGCACCGCAGGGCAGCGCTTCCCGAGCGTCGCCAGCTCGCCCGGGTGGTCGCGGCGCTCCGCGGAGTCGAGGATCGGGTCTCCGAGGTGGAGGCGTCACGGGCAGCGCTCGTGGAACGCCAGGAGGCGCTCGAATCGGAGATCGCCGCCGCGACCGCTCGTCGCGAGGTTCTCGAGAAGCGAATGTACGCTGCGCGCGGCACCCCGGCCCGGGAGCTCCAGGCCATGGACGAGGAGATCCACCACCTTCGCGAGCGGCAGGGCCAGCTGGAAGACGCCGAGCTCGAGGTGATGGTCGCCCTCGAGCCGCTCGACTCAGCGCGCGCGGCGCTCCAGGCACAGAGCGCCGCTCTGGGCACCGAAGCGGCCCAGCTGCGCGCGGCGCTCGCCGAGGCAGAGGCCCAGATCGATGCTGAGCTCGCCATCCAGCGGGTCGCGCGCACGGCGGCGGCGGATGCCGTTCCCGAGGATCTCCGCAGTCGCTACGACGTACTCCGTGCGCGTCTCGGCGGGACCGGCGCAGCACGTCTCGCCGGCAACCGGTGCAGCGGGTGCCATCTCGAGCTGCCCTCGATGGAGGTGGACCGCATCCGCCATCTTGCTCCTGGAACCGTGGTCACCTGCGAGCAGTGCGGCCGCATCCTCGTGCCGACCTCCTCTGCGCCTGCGGGCTCGTCGACTTCGCGCTCTTCGCCTCCGGACTGACCGGGATCCCGGGATCCCGGGATCAGGACGCCCGGGGACCGTCCGATCCCGATGGCTCCAAGAGCGCCGTCAGCATCCGGGTGACGATCCGGCGTGCGGTGGCACTCGGAAGGCCCTGGAGGTGGCGGAGCCGCTCCCACATCTCCCACGATCCGACCGCCTCGAGGGCGGCACCGAGCTCCCGGCTGCCGCGCCCGGCTGCGCGGAGCTCCTCGGCGAACGTCGATTCGAGCCACGTCCGCAGCATCGCGTTGGTCTGGTCGAGCCCCTCGGCCACCCCTCCGTGACGCAATGCCAGGGTGACGGCCCTCCGGCGTACCGGGCTGATCGCGTCGAAGAGCGCCGCGCGCTGGGAGACGGTCCGCTCGATGCGCGTGGGGAGGGGAAGATCGGGGGGGACGGGACGGATCGAGCGCCAGTGTCGCTCGATCTGGGCGTGGGCGACCGCGCTGTACAGCGTGTCGAGGTCCTCGAAGTGGTGGAACACCAGCCGAACGGAGACGCCTGCACGGGCGGCGATCTCCTTCGCGGTGGGGAGGTCCCCGCTCTCGCCCAAGAGATCGATGAGCGCCTGGGCGATCTTGGCGCGCGTGCGCTCGCCGCGCTCCTTCGAGGCTTCCCCCTTGCGCAGCCTCCCGTGCTCGGTCGCCCCGGCGGCGGTCACGGTCACACCGACCGGGTCATCGTTGCCAGCAGCGCCGGCCCGGTGACCGGCGTCGGCGTCGAGGACTCGGAACGCCGACGAATGCGGGGTGGAAGGCCACGCAGCCGGGTTTGTCGATGTCATTGCGTTCCCGAGCGGCATGAAGCCCCGAGGCTAGCCATTCGCAACCTGGTTGCACCGTCATACCGGGGTGGGTCGGTCGGCGCCGGCCCCGTCGGGGAGCGCGGGACGCGTCGGGTCGTGGAGCCCGGCGGCTTCGGGGCCGTCGAGGGCGTGCGCGACGCGCCCGTTCTCCATCACGATCACCCGGTCGAGGTGCCCGAGGTCCCTGGCTCGGTGGGTGACCAGCACGACGCTCGTGCCGCGCGTCCGGGCGTCGTCGACGATGCCGGCAACGAGCTGCGCGCCGCTCTCCTGGTCGAGCCCGGCGGTCGGCTCGTCGAGCACGAGCACCGGCGCACCGGTGAGGAGCGCTCGTGCGAGGGCGATCCTTCGCCGCTGGCCGCCCGAGATCTGGGCCCCTTCCTCCCCGACCTGGGTGTTCACCCCGTCGGGCAGCGTCGCCACCCAGTCCGCGAGCTGTGCGCGCGCGAGGACGCCGTCGACCTCGCCCTCGGTCGCCTTGGGTCGTCCCAGCGTGACGTTCTGGCGGATGCTGCCGGCAAAGACGTGCGCGTCCTGGTCGACCAGCGCGATGGTGCGGCGAACGTCTGCCTGGCGGAGGGTGTCGAGCGGGACGCCCCCGAGCGATGCCGATCCTTCCTGCAGGGGCCAGAAGCGCAGCAGCGCGTGCACGAGGCTGCTCTTGCCGGCGCCGCTCGCCCCCACGAGGCCAACGTGAGCGCCCGGCGCGACGTCGAGATCCATGCCGTCGAGCGCCCAGGGGAGGTCGGGTGCGTACCGCAGACGAGCGTCGTGCACCGCGATCCGCGGGCAACCGGCGGGAAGGGTGGCCGGCTCCTCGGGGTCGATGACCGGAACGCGGATCGACGTGAGGTCGAGCAGCCGGCGCCCAGCGGCAACCACGTCGTTCGCTCGCAGCGCAGCGGTCGCGATCGCGGGGACCGTCTCGAACGCGCCGACGGCCGCGAGTGGGAGCACGGCGAGCATCACCGGCGCCATGTGGTGCGCGTGCACGGCCCCCACGCCAAGTGCCAGGACGGCCGTCACCGCGCCGCCCAGGCACGCGGTCACGATGGCGCCGGACGCGCCGGTGGACCACGCGCGGCGTCGAGCGATCGCCGTGAGCTCACGGTCCGTGGCTTCGACCTTCGCCAGTGCCTCTGCGTCACGGCCGAAGGCGAGCAGCTCCGGCGCAGCGCGCAGCACGTCGACCACCTCCGCTCCGAGCCGGCCGCGCAGCTCCGCTTCGCGCCCTCTCGCGGTCCCGGTGGCGACCGCTGCCGCCGGAGCCACCGACAGCGCGACGACGAGCGCCGCCGCGAGCGCTGCTCCGGCGACGGGGAGCACCACGGCGACGAGCGCGACCGCGAGGGTCGCGGCGGCGACCGTGACACCCACGGGGAGGAGGCAGCGCAGGTAGAGGTCCTGGAGCGTGTCGACGTCGTCGGTCACGCGCGCGAGCACGTCCCCGCTGCGCCAGCCGAGCAGTCCGGCGGGCGCGAGCGGTTCGAGTCGGTCGTAGAGCCAGACCCTCCAGCGCGCGAGCGACCGGAACGCGGCGTCGTGGCCGACGAGCCGTTCGCCGTAGCGCAGCGGTCCGCGCAGGAAGGCGAGCACCTCGACTGCAGCGAGAACGCCGGCGATCGCTCCGAGGCCGGGCCGGAATGCCGCGCGGTCGACGACGTACCCCGAACCGGCGAGCAGCCCGACGGTCGCGAGGGCGCCGAGCACGCCGAGCAGGGCAGCGAGCGCGAGCCTGCGCCAGGGCGGCGCGCCGATGCGCAGGAGCTCCCGGATCACTGCTGGGGCCGTGAGCGAGCCCGTGGTCTTGGATGTCATTGGCTCGCCGCCTCGGCGACGTCCTCTTCTGCCTCTGAGCCCTCCCCGGGCTCGGAGCCCGGTTCGCAGCCGGGCTTCGACGCATCGGGTCCGGTGCCGAGCCGTACCACGCGGTCGAGGCGAGCGACGAGCTCCGGCCGGTGGGCCGCGACGAGGACCGCCCGAGACTCGAGCCAGGGGCCGAGCGTGTCGCGTAGCGCGGCTTCCGTGTGAGCGTCGAGGTGCGCGACCGGCTCGTCGAGGAGGACGATCGGGGCGTCGCGCACCACTGCGCGCGCGAGCGCGAGACGCTGGCGCTCGCCGGCGCTCAAGGAGACGCCGCCCTCGCCGACCATGGTCGCGAGCCCCTTGGGGAGCCCCTGCACGGTGTGCGAGAGGCCGACCAGCTCGATCGCCCGGGTGAGCCGTGCCTCGCTGGCGTCGGGATCTGCGATCCGCAGGTTGTCTTCGATCGAGCCGTGAAGGAGGTGCGGGCGTTGGGGAACCCAGGCGAGCAGGTGCCGCCACAGGGCGGCTTCGGCGAGCACGACGTCGTGACCAGCCACGAAGACCCGTCCGGTGGTCGGGCGCACGAAGCCGAGGAACAGGCCGATCGCGGTGGACTTGCCCGATCCGGACGGTCCGACGAGCGCGAGGTGCTCGCCGTCGCGGACCTCGACCGAGAAGTCGATGAGGGCTGGCGTGGCGCGGCCGGGGAAGCTGACCGTCACACGGTGCGCGCTGAGCGCTACACGACCGCGGGCAAGGCTGCCGCCCGCCCGCCCGCCGGGATCCAGGTTGGGAGGGGCCTCAACGCTCTCGGTGCGACCGTCCTCACGGCCTTCGTGCGGCTCCGTCTCGACGTCGAGAACCGAGAGGATGCGGTCCGCGGCGGCCTGTCCCTCGGCGCTCGCGTGGAATTCCGCCCCCGCGCGGCGGAGCGGGAGGAAGACCTCGGGGGAGACCAGCAGCACCGCGACCGCCGTGTACAGGCTCACATGGCCGCCGAGGAGCCGAAGCCCGAGCACCATTGCGACGAGCCCGGTGCCGATACCGGCAAGGAACTCGAGGGCAAGCGCGGAGGCGAACGCGACGCGCAAGGTGCTCAGGGTCGTCTGGCGGAGCCCGTCAGTCGCCTCCGCCACCTCGCGTCGTCCATGGGCCTCCCTTCCGAAGGCTCGGAGCGTAGGCAGGCCGCGCAGCATGTCCAAGAAGCGCGCGGAGAGCGAGGAGAGCCTGCGCCACTGCAGACGCGTGCGGGCAGCCGATTCCCTCCCGAAGTAGACCATCGCCACCGGGACGAGCGCCACCAGCCCGAGAAGGATGAGGAACGACGGCCAGTCCTCCGCCCCGACCCAGATCAGGATCCCGATGGGGGCAAGCGCAGCGAGCACCGCCTGGGGGAGGTAGCGCCCGAAATAGGTGGTCAGCGCGCTGGTCCCACGGGTCGCCGCGAGAGAGAGCTCGCCGGCTCGCTCTCCGCCCAGCCAGACCGGTCCCAGGTCGAGCGCGTGTCGAAGCAGCTGTCGGCGCAGCGTGGAGGTGACCGCGGCTCCCGTGCGCTGGGCCGCCGCCTCACCCGCCCAGCCGAGCAACGCTCGAGCGACGAACGCTGCGGCGAGACCCGCCAGACGGGGCGTGACGGCGCCGAGCGTGGCCCCGTGGAGGACGACCGAGGACACGACGGACGCGAGCAGGATGGCTTGCGCGACGACCGATGCGGTTGAGGCGAGCCCGACGCCCACCGCGGTGAGGAGGTACCGACGCGTCGCACTGACCCGGGCGGCAAGACGGCGGTCGATCAGGCCACCGCGGCGCCGCTGTACGGCAGTGGTGGACATGTCGGCACCAGGCTACTTGCGCCGGGTCGCCCTGTGGCAGGCGGGGCTGCAACGGCACGCGGCTGGCGGGGCCCGGACAAGAGCCGCACCGCGTGACGGTGAGCCGGCCTGTAGGCGGGATTCTGTCCAGCCTCGAAGAGGCGTGGGTGGCCATCCATCTGCGCGGCCTACCTGGGGACTGCCCCTCGCGGGGCGGACGGGCCGCCCGTGTCCCACGCTTGGCCTTGCTCCGAGTGGGGTTTACCGAGCCGGTCCGGTCACCCGGACCGCTGGTGCGCTCTTACCACACCGTTTCACCCTTGCCTGTGCGGGCCTGAGGCCCGCCATCGGCGGTCTGCTCTCTGTGGCACTGTCCTGCGGGTCGCCCCGACTGGCCGTTAGCCAGCACCCTGCCCTGCGGAGTCCCGACCTTCCTCGACCCGGTGCCGTGCTCGAGGCACAACCCGGGCCGCGGCCACCCGGCCGACTCACCGTCGCACCCATTGTGCCAGGAACCCGGCGGTGCCGCGGCCGTCCAGTGCGGGCCCGGCGCTCCCCGGGAGCATCGAACGATCTCCGAGCGCGCTACACCTCCTCGCTATGGTGGATCCCATGGCACAGGGTCCCGGGGAGCTCCTCGGTGGCGATCATGCCGACGCGCTCACGATCACCGATCTCTACGACGAGGTCCAAGGCGCGATCGAGCGCGCGTTCCCTCGCCGGCGCACGCTGTGGGTGCGCGGCGAGATCCAGCATGTCTCCGACCAGCGCGCGGGACAGGGACACTGCTACATCGATCTGGTCGATCCCGAGTCGGCCCGGGATCGCCAGGCGCCCGTGCTCAAGGTCAAGTGCTGGCAGTCCACCTGGGGACCACTTCGGGCGACGCTCAGGCGCGAGGGCATCGAGCTTCAGCCGGGCATGGTGGTCGTACTGCGCGGCACCCTCGACTTCTACAGACCCAAGGCCGAGATCGGCTTCGTCCTCCAGGAGCTCGACGTCACCGCCCTGCTCGGACGGCTGGCGGCGGCGCGCGCCGCGCTCATCCGGACCCTCGAGGCCGAAGGGCTGCTCACGCGCAACGGCGAGCTGGCCGTTCCCGAGGTGCCGCTGCGCATCGGCCTGGTGGCGAGCCCGGGGACGGAGGGCTACCGCGACTTCGTCGGTCAGCTCGTCGCGTCCGGGTTCGCCTTCTCCGTGCAGGTGGCCCGGACGACGGTCCAAGGAGCAGCCGCTCCGTCGGCGATCAGCGCTGCGCTGGGACGGCTCTGCGACATCGGGCCGGACGGTCTCGACCTCATCGTGCTGGTTCGTGGCGGAGGGTCCAAGGCCGACCTCGCGGCGTTCGACGCCGAGCCTGTGGCCCGGGCCGTCGCCGGGTCGCCGGTCCCGGTGTGGACGGGGATCGGTCACACGGGCGACGAGTCGGTCGCCGACGTCGTCGCGAACCGGGCGTGCATCACCCCCACCGAGTGCGGCAGGGAGCTCGTCCAGCGCGTCCAGACGTGGTGGGAGGTCTCCGTCTCGGCGCCTGCGGCACTTCTTGCGCGCCGCTCCGCCGAGACGCTGGCCAGCTCCCGACGCGAGCACGACGCAGCCCGGTCACGGCTGTGCGCGATGGCACGGCACCTTCTCGATCGCCAGCACGAGCACGTCGTGCGGCGAGCAGCGACCATCGGGCGAAGCGCCCCACGAATGGTCGATGATGCTTGGAGCTCGATCGTCCGCCGTGGCGCTCGCGTCGGGCCTCTCGTGCAGGCGGGGGTCGAGCACTCGCAGGACCGACTCGTCGCGTGGCGCCGGCTGGTTGCCGCCTACGACGTCGAGCGCCAGCTCGAGCGCGGTTACACGCTGACGCTCGACGAGCATGGTCAGGTGGTGCGCCATGCCCATGAGATCAGATCAGGCCGGCGTCTCGTCACCCGTTTCGCCGACGGCTACGTCGGATCGGTGGCGGACGGCACCCACGGCACGCGCGGCGTGGAGGTGGCGTACAGCGATGCCGCAGCTCGTGCGCGTCGAGACGAGCGAGTGGAGGCGTGATGGGAGCGTTCATGGATGAGGAGACGGGTGTTCCTGATCGCCGGGTCGAGGACATGAGCTACAGGGAGGCGAGCGAGGAGCTGGACACGATCGTCGCGTTCTTCGAAGGTCGGGAGGTCGACGTCGACCAGCTGGTAGGACGGCTCGTCCGCGCGACCGCGATCATCGAGGAGCTCGACGCTCGGCTACGTCGGACGCGGATGCAGGTGGAGCAGCTCGTGCCCCGGCTCACGGCGGTGCTCGAGGACGCCGCCGGCAGCGAGGACGAGGCCGCAGAAGCCGCCGGCAGCGAGGACGAGGCCGCAGAAGCCGCCGGCAGCGCGAGCGCCGAAGGCGCCCCCGGGCTCTTCTGACGAAGAACCGAGAACGAAGAGAAGAACCAAGGGCATGGATGATCCGATGACGAGGCGTGGATGACGGGCCAGGAGCAGCCCTCCGATCGCCTGTACTTCCGACAGCTCCTGTCGGGCAATGACTTCGCCCGCGACGACCCGGTCGCGCGCCAGATGGTCAACTTCGCCTATGCGATCGGCGACAGGACGACGGGTGACGCGCTCCTTGTCGACCCCGCCTACCGCGTCGGGGACCTTCTCGACGTCATCGAGGGCGACGGGATGCGTTGTGCGGGGGTGCTCGCGACGCACTACCACTTCGACCATGTCGGGGGGTCAGCCATGGGGGTGGAGGTCGAGGGCATCGCAGCGCTGCTCGAACGCGTGCAGGTGCCGGTCCACGTCCAACGCGCCGAGCTCCCCTGGGTCCTGCGCGCGACCGGTGTGGGTGAAGGAGACCTGATCCTCCACCAGAGCGGCGACGTCGTCATGGCGGGAGAGGTCGCGGTCGAGCTGGTGCACACCCCAGGCCACACTCCTGGGAGCCAGTGCTTCCTCGTCGCAGGCAAGCTCGTGTCCGGCGACACGCTCTTCCTGCAGGGCTGCGGGAGGACCGACTTGCCCGGCGGGGATCCCGAAGCCCTCTACGAGTCGCTCACGCAGCGGCTGGCGAAGGTGCCCGACGACACCCTCGTGTACCCCGGGCACCGCTACTCGGAGGAGCCCTTCGCCCCGATGGGCGAGACGCGCCGGACCAACGCCGTGCTCAGGCCGCGCTCGGCGCAGGAGTGGCTGGCCATGTTCGCACGATGAGCGCAGCGCGAGCCCCCGGTCCACTCCCAGTCGACGGCTCGGTGGTCGTCGTCGGAGCATCGCTCGCGGGCCTGCGTGCCGCGCAGGAGCTCCGTGAGAGCGGCTTCACCGGATCGCTCGTGATGGTGGGCGACGAGGGCCACTACCCCTACGACCGCCCGCCACTCTCCAAGCAGGTGCTTGCGGGGACCTGGCCTCCCGAGCGCACGGTTCTCGCCGACCGCCACCGGCTCGAGAAGCTCGGGATCGACCATCGCCTTGGGCATCGAGCGGAGGCACTCGATGCGGCCTCTCGCCGCGTCACCCTCGACGACGGGACCGTGCTCGAGGCAGACGGCGTGGTCGTCGCGACCGGCGCACGACCGCGGCGGCTGCGCGGCACCGAGATGCTCGAGGAGGTGGCCGTCGTGCGCACGCTGGAGGACTGCGAGCGGCTTCGCGCGGCGATCCTCGGCGCGGGGCCCGGATGCAGGGTCGTGGTCGTCGGGGCCGGCTTCATCGGCTCGGAGGTGGCGGCGACCTGCCGCGGCCTCGGGTGCGTCGTCACGGTGCTCGAGGCGCTCCCGACGCCGCTCGCGCCCGCTCTGGGGGAGCTGGTCGGGGGTGCCCTCGGTGCGCTCCACCTGCACCATGACGTGGAGCTGCGCACCGGCGTCGAGGTCGAGGGGGTGCGCACGCGCTCGTCGGGCTGGCCCTACGAGGTGGTGCTCGGCGACGGCGAGGCGCTGCCCGCCGACGTCGTGGTCGTCGGGGTCGGCGTGGTGCCGAACACCGAATGGCTGGAGGGCTCTGGGCTCGAGGTTGCAGATGGCGTCCTGTGTGACGCCGCGCTGTTCGCCGCGGACAGTGTCGTGTGCGCCGGGGACCTGTGTCGATGGAGCTGGCGCCACCTGGACGACGAGCAGTCCGTTCGGATCGAGCACTGGGAGGTGGCGTCCCAGATGGGCTCGGCTGCCGCCCGAAGCCTTCTCGCCGGCAGGGGAGATGCCGGGGGGTTCGACCCCGTGCCCTACTTCTGGTCGGACCAGTATGGGCTGAGGATCCAGGTCCTCGGTCACCCAGGTCCCGATGACGAGGTCGCCGTGGTCGACGGGAGCCTCGATGCACCGGATGCGAGGTTCGTCGCCGTCTACGGCCGGCGTGGGCGGCTGAGCGCGGCGGTCGCGGTCTCGCGCCCCCGCCAGCTCATGTCCTTCCGGCCCCTGCTCGTGTCGGGTGCGACGTTCGACGAGGCGGTGGCGCTCCTGGAGGCGGGACGATGACGTCAGGCATCGGTTGCACGTCTGCTGGGCCCCTGCGACGCGGGTGCCAGCGCGCGGTGCGTCGGAGCCTTCGGGCCTCGCGGATGTAGCGGCGCCCTGTGCGTGGCGCTGCGTCGTTGTCACCCCACGTCGCGGCGCCAGCAAGAGACGCGAGCTCGCGTGCGGTGCACGCGGGCCGCGGGGGCCGCGCGGGGCGCTCTGCAGCGGCCGCCGGCGCGTCGGTCCCGGGAGGGTGCCTCCCCGCTCGGAGGACCGAGTCGAGCGCGGCGGCGATCGAGTCGAGAGTCGCCCCTGGGTCTGCGTCGAGACCCGCCTGCCTCGCAGCGCGTTCGAGCTCGCGCGTGACCTTCGCGCTCCAAGAGCGCGGCCGCCGGCGCCGCCGAACGAGCACGAGCGCCACGAGCCCGAGGGCGCCCATGGCGGCTGCGGTGGAGGCGACCGGCACGAGGCGGAGGGTCGCGAGCAGATCGTGGACGATCGTCGAGGCCGGCGAGGGGTTCGCAGGCGGTACGTAGGCGGTGGGATCGAAGCTCTGCCAGCCGTAGCCGGGGAACCACACCTGGACCCACGCGTGCGCGTCCTTGGCCTGCTCGTCGTAGAGGCCGGTGATCGGGTCGAGGGGGCCGGGGACGTAGCCGACCGCCTCGCGTGCGGGGATCCCGAGCGTGCGGAGCATGACGGTGAGCGAGGTGCTGATCTGCTCGCAAAATCCGCGTCGGGTGCCGAAGAGGAACTCGACGACCGTGTCCTGACCCGGTGCGAGGGGTGGAATGTGCAGCGTGTACCTGGTGTGCTCACCGATCCAGCGCTCGAGCGCATGGATCTTCGAGAGGACCGTCGGGTCGTGTGCGGTCACCCGGCGGGCGAGCGACGCGACCCGCGGGTAAGGGTGGGGGAGCTGGAGATCCTCACGGAGGGCAGATGCTGTGAGCCCTGCGGTGCCGTTCGCTCTCTCGAGCTCGGCATCGCTCGGCGTCGCGACTGTGGACGCAACGCTGTAGACGGACCCGGCGCCGAGTGCCTGAGCCGTTCGGATGGTCCCGTCCGCACCGACGTACAACCTCCGGGTCGGGATCCACACCGCGGTCGCCTGCTCGGCGTGAAGGACGAGGTTCGACGCCGACGTCGCGAGGTAGAAGGTCTGGTAGTCGGGCTGCACGTCGCCGCGGGCGGCCTCCGAAGGCGCCGTCGTCGCGTTGGCACCCTGCTCGGCCGGTGGCATCGCGCTCGGTGCAACGAGGAAGGGCGGGCCGCCGGTGAGGACAGCCGAGCGCCCTGTGGACACCCCGGTCTCGCCGATCGCTTCGTCGGCTGGCAGGCGCGGTCCGATCTGGGTCCAAGAGCGTCCCGACCAGGTGTCGTAGGTCTCGGCGACCCAGTACGTCGGGCGGTCCGCGCGCACTCGGAGGACGACCTCGTTGCCGAGCCGGGGACGCAGCGCCGTGTCGAGCGGTCCGGCGAAGCCGAGGAAGCCCCCGACCCCCGTCGGCCCGCTCGCCGACGCGGGTCCCTCGTCTGGCGAGCGGGGGGCGGGGACGAAGCGGACTGGCTGGTTCGCGCCGTCCGCACCCGCTCGCGCTCCGAGGCTGGGGCTCACCGCGAAGCTCGGCGGGCTCGGAAGTGGGAGGAACACCACGAGCAGCCCCGCGACGAGCAGCGCCGCCGCGCTCCACCCCACGATGCCGAAGGCGTGCGGCGCCGTCCCCCCTGCCATCGACGCCCACGAAGCATGCAGAGCGATGAGAGCGAGGAGAGCCCACGCGATGACGTAGAGCCCGAAGGAGAGGTCGATGGCCTGGGCTGCCGCGACGGCCATGAGGGTCGCGGATCCTGCGAGCGAGAATCCCAGGTCGCGTCGAGAAGGCATGTCGAAGGAGTGGGCGGCCTGCATCGCGGCGAAGAGGACGGCGAGGGGGGCCTCTACGGAACCGAGCTGACCGCTCGACGCGTCGGCCGACACCGTGACGAAGAACCAGGCGAACGCTGCGAGCATCGCGGCGCCCAGGGCGATCTTCAGATAGGGCACCGGGCGCGTGCGGCGCCGGTAGGAGATGATGCTTCCGACGCAGACGAGGGCACTGCAGGTGGCCGCGTACCACGCCGAGAGCTCGCCTTGGGCCGCGCACGCGATGACGGCGACGCACACTGCGCCGCTCGATGACGCGCGAAGTGCGACGGAGCTCTCGGCGGGCCACGTCCGCGCGGGTCGCCGGAGGGCGCGCATCGGGTTCACGGTGATCCGTCCACCCAGGGCTCCTGGCGTGCTCTCGTCGCATCGTGCGCGTGGTCGTGCGCGTGGTCGTGCGCGTCGTCGTGCGCGTGGTCGTGCGCGTGGTCGTGCGAGCACGAGGCCCCGACCCGCGGGAGGGCGAGGGCGAGCCGCCGTCCCGCGGCGTGCAGCGTGGTGACCGGTGCGACGACATGCCCTTCGGGTTCAGTGGTCTCGAGCTCGACGCGCGCGCCGGAGCGCAGCAGCGCGTGCACCTCCGCCATCACGTGCTCAGCCTGGTGCTCCGCCTCGGAGGGATCTGTGGGGAGCCGCCCGTCGACGACCGCCGTGAGCGGTCCAGGGCGCTCGCTCTCACGCACCATGAGCGAGCCCGTGTGCGCGGTCGCGGGCCAGTGCACGAGCGTGCGCCGGTCGCCGCGCTCGTAGGGGCGGATGCCTCGCGGGTCATCGCCCCGCCCTGGTGCGCCAAGAGGCGTGTCTGCCGGGCTGCGACCGTCGCGCGGCCGGAGCTCCGACACCCCGACGCGCGGTGCGACAGCGAGCGGGTGCGGGAGCGTGAGGACCACGGTGCGTGTCCACCACAGGATCCCGAAGGGGGCGGCGCTCGCGAGGGTCAGCGTGCACCGGTCGACCACGCCGCGATGCTCCGGTCGCACGTCGAGGGTGCTCGAGCCGCGACGCCTCGTCGTCGTTGCCGGGCCGGGCGGGTCGATTGGGTGGAGCTCGACCGGTGCGCTGGTCCAGATCTCGAGCGTGACCGGGATTCCGGCCGATGCGTCGTAGGGTGCTGCGACGCATCGGCACCGCACCCGCGCCACGACGGCAGCTGGTGCGAGCGCCCCCACCACGAGCGCACCGGCGACCAGCGCGCCGATGGACTGGACCCATCCTGCGCCGGCGTCGTGGGCGACGATTCCCCAGATGCCGAGAGCCGCTGCGCTCGCGATGACCGGCATCGCCGCCCGTCGAGGGCGCGGGAGCCGGTGCCGGGTCACGGTCTCGGTGCCGGTACCGACCGCAGCGCCTCGCGCACGAGGCCCGCACGCTGGTCAGGGAGCGCGTCGCTGGCCAGTCGGTGCGCGAGGCCCGCAACGGCGACCGCCTGTACGTCGTCAGGAGTCGCGTACGGCCGGCCCTCCAAGAGCGCGTGGGCCTGTGCGGAGCGGACGAGGGTGATCGTCGCACGTGGGCTCGCACCGAGGTGGACTCCGGCTGCGACCCTCGTCGCGCGTACGAGGCGAACCGCGTACCCGGCCACTTCCCGAGCTACGCGCACCGCCGCGCACGCGTCCACGAGGCGCCCCCACTCGGCGGTGGAGCAGACCGGCCTCAGCTTGTCGAGGGCGTCACGACCGCCCCGCCCCATCGCGAGGTCGAGCTCGGTCTCTGCGTCGGGATAGCCGAGCTGCGTGGAGAGCGCGAACCGGTCGAGCTGGCTCTCGACCAGCGGAAAGGTGCCGAGCTGGCCCGGGTTCTGGGTGGCGATCACGAGGTACGGGCGAGGTAGCGGCCAGCGTGCCCCGTCGACGGTCACCTGCTCCTCGGCCATCGCCTCGAGCAGCGCGGACTGGGTCCTCGGCGGCGTGCGGTTGAGCTCGTCGAGGAGGACGACGTGCGCGAAGACGGGTCCGGGGTGGAAGCGCCAGTCCCCACGGTCGGGGGAGTAGACGGACACGCCGGTCACGTCCGTCGGCAACAGATCGGTGTTCCCCTGGATGCGCGAGAGCTCCGCGCCGAGCGCCGCCGCGAGGGTTCGCGCGAGTACGGTCTTTCCCGTCCCCGGCACGTCCTCGATGAGGAGGTGCCCTCCGGAGACCGCGGCGCACACGGCGACGGTCACCGCATCTGGCGCGCCGAGGACCACCTCGCTCACGGCGTCACGCAGCGCGCGGGCGAGTGCCGTCGCGCCGACGAGGTCCATCGCGTCCTCCGGCGGTTCGGCGGCCGGCTCCCCGGTGTGCCGCACGTTGGGAACGGTCGCCGCCGGGGGGGAGGCGGGGACGCTGGGAACGGTCGCCGCCGGGGGGACGGCGGGCGCGGAGGGGGTGGTGGGCGCGATCGGTGGAACGGGTCCTGCGGGCGCGTCGGGCGCGCCGAAGTGCTCGCCGTCACGCCCTGCCTTCGCCGTAGCCGACCACGCGGTCATGGCGACCCCCTAGAACTCGATGCCCGACAGCTCGGGGATCGTGCGGGCAGCCCGCTCCCGTGCCTCCAGCCACCGGCTCCGCAACTCCCGGTGGGTCAGCTCTGAGAGCCTAGGCTCCACGACGCCCTTCGGACGGTACGCGTCGGCGATCTCTTCGGTTCCCGACAGCGTGCCCAGAGCAACTCCCGCGAGGAGCCCGGCGCCGAGGGTCGTCGCCTCGAGCTCGCGGGAGAGCTCGACGGGGCGTCCGCAGGCGTCTGCCAAAGCCTGGACGAAGAAGCGGTTCGCGCTCATACCACCGTCCACTCGGAGCGTCGGGACCCTCGCGGCACCGTCCGCCTCGGCGGCCTCGAGCAGGTCGGCGCCACGGTGGGCCACCCCTTCGAGGACCGCGCGGACGACGTGCGCCCGGCCAGAGCCGCGGGTGAGCCCGACGAGCGTGCCCCTGGCGCCGAAGTCCCACACGGGAGTTCCCAAGCCCATGAGGGCGGGCACGAACCAGACGTCGCGTGTGGGCTCGCACGACAATGCGAGTGCCTCGGTGTCTGCGGCGGTCGCGACGAGGCCCATGTCGTCGCGCAGCCAGTCGACGCACGCGCCGGCGGTCAGCATGATCGCCTCGGTGCCCCACGTGAGCTCGCCGCCGAGCCGCCATGCCACGATCGGAAAGGTCCCGCGCGGGTTGCGGACTGCACGTTCGGGCGGTGCCGTCCCGGTGCACAGGTCGAGCATCCCGCCGGTGCCGAAGGTTGCCTTGGCGAGGCCGGCGCGCGTGCAGCCCTGGCCGATCAAGGAGGCCTGCTGGTCGCCGATCAGCGCGCACAGAGGTGGAGATCCGGGGAGGGCGGCTGCCTCGCCGATGGTGCCGCAAGAGTCGACGACGCGGGGCAGCAGTGCGCCGGGGATCCCCAGCGCGTCCAGGACGCGCTCATCCCAGGCGTCCCAGTTGCCTGACTCGCCTGCAGCGAGCATGCCCGTGACCGCAGCGTTGGTCGCGTCGGTGACGTGCAGGCCGCCGTCCAACCCCCGCGTGCCCCCGGCGAGCGTCCACGCGACCCAGCTGTCGATGGTTCCTGCACACAGCTCACCGGCTCGCGCGCGCACGCGTTCGGGGTCGACGGCGTCGAGGATCGCGGCGACCTTGGTGGCGGACATGTTCGGTGCGAGGCGGATGCCCTCGGACTGCAGCGTGAGGCAGGTGAGAACCGTGCGCAGGTCCTGCCACCCGATCGCCGGGGCGACAGGGAGGCCGCTGCGGCGGTCCCAGACGACCGCCGTCGCGCGTTGGGTGGCGACGCCGACGCCGGCCACCGGCCCAGATTCGGCGAGCACCGACGTGGCCAGCCCCACGACAGCCTCGGCCAGGTGGGCCGCGTCGAGCTCGACGAGACCGGGCGCGGGCGAGCGCGTCGCGAGCGGTGCCCGGCGGGCATGCTCGACCGAGCCGTCGGGTCCGACCACGCCCGCGCGCAGGCTGGTCGAGCCAACGTCCACGACCAGCACGCCGTCCGTCACGGCCAGGGCACCTCCCCGAACGTGGTCGGGATCCCGAGCTTTCCCGGGTTGAGGATCCCTGCAGGGTCGAGAGTCTGTTTGAGTGACACGAGGACGTCGTAGGCACTGCCGAGCGCGCGAGCGAGGAAGCGGCCGCGGCTGAGGCCGATGCCGTGGTGGTGGCTCATGGGCGCGCCGCTCTCGGCGACCACGACGCTCAGCGCGTCCCAGGCCCGCCGGTAGTAGTCCTCGGCGAACGCTGCGTCGAAGGATGCTCCAGGCGCGCCGCGGCCCGCGTCGCCCGAGGCCGCGTGCTCCGAGGCCGCCTCGCCCGAGGGGCGCCCTCCGGCGAACGTGAAGTAGAGGCACGCGCCGTCGAGGTAGGCGTGGGAGAGATGCACCGACGCGGCGATGGTGCCGTCGAGGGCTTCCAGCGCGCCGACGACGTCTCGGGCGAGTGCCGGCAGCGCCGCCCATCGGCCCGCGACCTCGGAGGTGTCGACGGCGATCCCGGCGCGCCACAGCGGAGCCAGTGCCGAGGTGTCGTTGCACGTCGAGAGCCAGTGGTCGACGACCGAGGCGTCGAGGCGATCGGCTGACGAGCACTCCTCGTCGACCACGGCGAGCGTCGCATCGAGCAGCCCCTGGTCGGCTTCGTCCGCGACGACGAGGACGCACCCGTCGGAGTGCGAGAAGGTGCGCTCGGACTCGGCTGCATCGTAGAGCCGGAGGACCGCTGGCGTTGCCCCCCGCCGCAGCACCCGCCTGCAGGCCTCGAGGCCCGCGTCGAAGCTCGAGAACGTGAAGGCGCGCTGGTCTCGTGCCGAGGGAAGCGGGTGCACACGGAGCCACGCGCGGGTGATCACCCCGAGCACGCCCTCGCTGCCGGTGAACAGCTGCGTCAGGTCGGGCCCGGTCGCCGCTCGCGGCGCCTGGGCGCCGGTGCGCACGATCCGACCGTCCGCGAGCGCGACTTGCAGACCGACGACCATGTCCTCGATCTTTCCGTATCTGGTCGACCACTGGCCTGCGCTGCGGCATGCGATCCATCCCCCCACCGTGGACAGGTCCACCGACTGGGGCCAGTGGCCGAGGGTGTAGCCGGTGCCGCTGGTGCGCAGGCGCTCGACGAGGTCGCGGCCGCTGGTGCCTGCTGGCACCTCGGCGACGAGCGACGCCTCGTCCACCTCGACCTCCCCGGCGAGCCCGGTGCAGTCGAGCGCGACGCCGCCGTACAGAGGGATCGCTCCGCCGCACACCCCGCTGCGTCCTCCCATCGCGGTCACGGGGACACGATCGCGAGCGCAGGACGCGAGCAGCTCGGCGACCTGTGCAACCGACACCGGGCGCACGACCGCCGCCGGCATGGCCGGGACGCGGCCGGCCGCGGCCCAGCCAATCCCGAGTGGCCACCAGTCGCGCCCAGCCTCCGCGCGCGCGGCCATCTCGAGCTCGACGGTGCCTCCCTGTTCGCGCACGCGGTCGAGGATCGCCTCGGGCACCGCGACCGGGCGGGTCGCGAGACGCTGGCCGGCGTGCTCCGCGCCGCCCTCGATTGGAATCGGGGGCACCGGGGGCACCGGGGTCGGCTTGGTCACAGCCCTCTCCCGGCCGGTGCGGGGATGCGCGCCTGCTCGAGGTCGGTGCCGACCTGCGTATGGAGCCGGCTCCCGTCCTTCGCTGCCTGGCTGACGCTCCAACCGAGCTCGGCGGCGATCAGCGGGGCCACCTTCGCGCCGTCGCGGTCGAATGCGCTCATCTCGGCAAGCGTGCCACAGCGACGGCGATCTCCCGCCCGCTCACGCCGATGTCACCGTTTCGAAAGGAGATGTCAACCGCTAAATCTTTACGCTATGATCGATTGCGATGCGGACGCCGGCGGAACTTACCCAGCTCTTCCGTGCAAGCGGGCGGCACGTCACCCCGCAGCGCCAGTCGATCTTTCGCGCTCTCGCGGGCAACGAGAGCCATCCGACGGCGGAGAAGGTCTACGAGGCGGTTCGTGCGGAGATGGAGACCATCTCGCTCAAGACCGTCTACCAGACGCTCCACGATCTCGAGGACCTCGGGGAGATCACCCCTCTCGATGTCGGGACGGGTGCCGTGCGCTTCGACCCGAACGTGGAGCGCCCCCACCACCATCTGGTCTGTCGCGTGTGCGGTGACGTCCGAGACGTCTTCGTCGACTTCCCTGTGGTGGGGTTGCCGGAACGCCTTGCCCAGGGCTACGACGTGGAGCGAAGCGACATCGTCTTCCGAGGGCGCTGCGGCCGGTGCCACGGCGAGAGCTGAGGTCGACCTATCGCCTGACCTCCGTCCGCCAGCACGAGCCGTCGGCACCGTCGAGCCATCAAGGACCCATCAGCATCGAGCCATCACAGACAAGCCCATCAAGCCATCACAGACAAGCAAGGAGGAGCAATGCCCCAGCTCAAGGGTTCCAGGACCGAAGAGAACCTGAAGACCGCCTTCGCAGGTGAGAGCCAGGCCAACCGGCGCTACCTGTACTTCGCCCAGAAGGCGGACGTCGAGGGGTACCCCGATGTCGCGGCCCTGTTTCGGTCGGTTGCCGAAGGGGAGACCGGTCATGCGTTCGGCCACTTCGACTTCCTGCGCGAGGTCGGCGATCCCGTGACGGGTGCCCCGGTCGGGAGCACCTCGGACAACTTGAAGAGTGCCATCGAAGGCGAGACCTACGAGTACACCGAGATGTACCCGGGCTTTGCGAAGACCGCCCGTGACGAGGGGTTCGAGGAGATTGCCGAGTGGCTCGAGACGCTCGCGCGGGCCGAGAAGTCGCATGCGGGCCGCTTCGCCAAGGGTCTGGAGTCCGTCTCCTGAGTGGCGTGGCTTCCCGGGCGCTCGGCGTCGACGACATCCTGGATCTTCGTGCCTACGAGCGGGTGCGCGACGACTACCGCCGTCGCGTCATCGAGCTGAAGCGTCGGCGCCGCATCGCGCTGGGCCCCATCATCACGGTGACGTTCGAATGCCTCGAGACCGTGCGGTTCCAGGTGCAAGAGATGGTCCGGGCCGAGCGCATCGTGACGGACGAGGGCGTCCAGCAGGAACTGGACGTGTACAACACCCTCTTGCCCGGCGGCGGCGAGCTTTCGGCCACCTTGTTCGTCGAGCTCACGACCGAGCGTGACCTTCGCCATTGGCTTCCGCGGCTCGTGGGAGTGGAGAGCGCGCTCGCCTTCGAGCTCGGCGACCCGGTGGCCGCAGTGGCGCGCAGCGTTCCCGAGGCGTCCCATGCCGACGCGCTGACGCGGCAGACGGTCACCTCCGCAGTCCACTACATCCGCTTCCCGTTCTCACCAGACGCGCGGGAGCGCTTCGTGGGTGGAGACCCCGTCGCGCTGACGGTGCACCACCCCGAGTACGAGGCGCATGCCGTGCTCGGCGACGAGGCGCGCGCCGAGCTCTCCGTCGACCTCGAGGGCCGGACTGAACTGCTCCCGCTCGCCTGACAAGAGCGTCCTCCCTGGCCACGGCAGGGAGGACGGCGGCCAGTCATTGCGCGCGGTGCCACGGCGCGGCATAATCGACATCCTGCCGCGAGTTCGGGTGGGTGGTCACGGTGCCCACGGGCGGGCCGGGGCCCGGCAGTGCCAACCAGACCAGAGGATGTGCGTTCGATGAGTGCCACGTGGCGCAAGCGGGCTGCCTGCCGGGGCATCGACGTCGAGATCTTCTTCCCGGAGACCGACGACGACGCGGAGGCGGAAGCGGCGAAAGCCGTGTGCGAGGTGTGCCCGGTCCGAGAGGCGTGCCTCGAGCATGCCTTGGTCCACCGCGAGCGCGAGGGCGTGTGGGGAGGGGCGACGGAGCGGGAGCGTCGCCGGATCCTTCGCCAGCGCCGCAAGTCTGCCTGATCGCACGTTCTCGCTGACCGTAGGCAGGTCAGCCGGTGGTCAGCCGGTGGCTCGATACGCGGGCACCCGGCGCTCTTCTTGGTGGTGGGCGCCGACGCGGTAGCGTCACCTGCCATGGCATTCGAGCTTTCCGAGGAAATGCAGGCGCTTCAGTCCTCCGTGCGCAAGCTCGCGCGCGACAAGGTGAAGCCGCGAGCTGCGGAGATCGACCGTACCGGTGAGTACCCGGCGGACCTGTTCGAGGCGTTCCGTGACGCGGGACTGCTGGGTCTGTGCATCCCCGAGGAGCTCGGGGGGTCTGGAGCCGGCGTCCTGGGTCTCAGCATCGCGATCGAAGAGGTCGCGAAGTACTCGAACACCGCCGCCTTGATGCTCCTGCTCACCCGGCTGCCGACCGGGCCGGTGCTCATCGCCGGCAGCGAAGACCAGAAGCGCCGGTACCTGCCTCCGATTGCCGAAGGCACCCAGCGCGCGGCGTTCGGCCTGTCGGAGCCTCAGGCGGGGAGCGACGTGATGGGCATGCGCACGAGGGCGCTGCCCGACCCCGATCGACCGGGGGGATGGGTGCTGACCGGCACCAAGTGCTGGATGTCGGGCGTTCGAGAGGCGGACTGGTACACCGTGTTCGCCAAGACCGGCGATCCCCAGAGCCGTGCGCACGATTCGGTCACCGCGTTCATCGTCGAGAGGCGTTGGGAGGGGGTCTCGGTCGGCCGCACCGACAAGAAGATGGGCGTCCGTGGCGTCGACACCGGAGAGCTGCTCCTCGACGGGGTGCGGGTCCCGCCTGAGAACGTCATCGGCGAGGTGGGTGGGTTCCGGCTCGCGATGCTCGGGCTGAACTCGATGCGACCGGTTGTCGCCGCACGCGGCATCGGCCTCGCGGAGGGCGCGCTCATGTACGCGACCGACTACGTGCGCCAGCGCGCCGCCTTCGGCAAGACGATCGCGGACTTCCAGGGGATCCGCTGGGAGATCGCCAAGTGCGCTGTGGACATCGAAGCGGCCAGGCTGCTCACGTACCGCGCGGCCGCGATGTCGGACGCGGGCCGGTTCCACAAGGGGGACGTGCCGTTCTTGTCGATGGCCAAGTACTACGCGGCCGAGCTCGCGGTTCGGGCATCGGGCCTCGCGGTCCAGCTGCTCGGCGCGGCAGGGTACATGGAGGACCACCCGACGGAGATGTGGTACCGCGACGCACGTCAGCTCACGATCGTGGAGGGGACCTCGCAGATCCAGTTGGACCTCATCGGGCGCGGGGTGATCGACGGAGACCTCTGGTGGGACTGACCAGACGCGCCCCGCAAGCCCCTGGCTTCAGCCATGGGGTCAAGGGGCGCTGGCGGCGAAGCCTCCAACCCACATCAGTGATACACCCTTGAGGCATGATTGGAGCAGTGCCGAAGCCTGCCTGT
>JAJZVL010000099.1 GCA_021845725.1 Actinomycetes bacterium
CGGCCCACTCGCAGAAAGTTGCACGGAAGTTGCAATTGGTACTTGACCGAAGTTGCTCTCGCGAGTCTCCCCGACCAACCAGGCCAGACGCGAGGAGGGACGGTCAGCGGATCTGCCGTATACGCCCCGCATCGCCCCATGTACGGTCAGCCGTAAGGACCGGCGCGTCCAGGCGGTCCCCAAGTGCCAAGCAGAGCCGGTCGGCCAGCGAGAGACCCTGACCCAAGTGCCAACTCCTGGCTGCGTGTTCGGCATCATCCACGGTCACCGGCTCGATGACGAGGCCGTAGCTGAGGAGCAGCGAACGGGCAAGGGCCCAGTCCCGACCATGGCCGCGGACCTTCTGGGCGACCTCGGACCAGTTCGCCGCACCGCACGCCCCACCTGCGTCGAGGGCCGCCTCGACCATCGCGGAGCCGTCCTCACCCTGGAGGTACGAGAGGAGCGCCGAAGCATCGAAGACGTTCACGCTGCGCTCGAGCCGTCAGGCGGCTTCTTCGGCAGCTGCCTCGGCGCGGCGCTCGGCAAGCAGCTCTCCGACGAGGTCCAGCCCAGCCAGGTCCGTGCGGACCCGGTCACGCAGCTGCGCACGAGTGAGAAGGGCGAGGCCCACCGACGTCTCGAACAGGACGACGGGCGTGCCTTCGGCGAGCCCGGCGCGCTCGCGAACCTCGGCTGGGATAACGAGCCTGCCCCGATCACCCATCTTCACCGGATAGGACCCACTCATCTCTCCAGTATACCACGCGCCCGAAAAGGGTGGGAAGGTATTCGAGCCGGTTGCGCAGATCCAGCAGGTTCGAATACGAGTGCCTACGGCCCACCGGAATTTCGGCAAGTGTCTTCGCAGGTCAGCCCACGTTGGAACCCGCAAGACCTTGATCGATGCGGACCTTGACGTCGAGGAACCTCGACCGTCTGGCGTCAAGGATGGAGACGTACGCGTTCGACGAGCGCTGCCGGCGATTCAGCGAGCCCGGCGGCGAGCAGTTGGGCGTCGACGGTGACGAGCGAGATACCGAGCGCCTGGGCCGCGGCCGCCCAACAGGCGTCGTAAAAGGTGAGCCCGTGCGTTGCCCCTATGTCGGCGGCTTGTCGCAACCACGCGGCTGCAATCGCGAGGGGGGCTCCGCAGATGACGATGAGATCGTCGAGTTGGTCCGCGACGTCGGAGGCGCTCCAATGCAGGGAGCGCAGAAGCACATTTCCCATCTCGTAGATCGCGAGATCGATCACGCGGGCTTCGATCTCCCCCCGCCTCGTCGCGTCGCGAATGGCGCGCGCCTCGATGAGCTCGGATTCGCCTTCGCTGTGGAACCACTTGACGAGGACTGACGTGTCGACGAGGAGCGTCGTCACAGACGACTGTCCCGGTCGCGGCGGACCAGTTCTGCGGCTTCGAAGCTTCCGGCGTTACGGAACCGCTGCTCGGAGCGGATGATGGCTTCGTCGACCGCGTCGGGGTCCGGTCGAGCAAGCTCGCGTCGAGCGGCAGCAGCTAGCAGCGCGCTGCGGCTCATGGACCTTCGGCGTGCCTCGTCGTCGATCTGGTGGATCAAGTCCTCAGGCAACGACACCATAACTTTGGACATACCAACATTATATCCTGGAGTGTTGCTCCCGGATCAGGTGAGCGCTCCGCGATAGTGCCAGGAGCCGTTGCATGACCTCTTGTCCGTCCTCCAGGCTGCCGTCGAGGGTGGCTTGGCGCGGCTCGATGGTGCGCAGCTCGGCGCCGATGCGCTCCCGCTCGCGTCGGAGCATGGTGACGTCGATGGCGGTGGCGTAGTACGCGTCGAGGAGCTTGCGGCGTTCGGTGTCGGCCTTGGCGAGCTTGCGGGTGAGGAACTCGCGCTCGGCGGCGTTGCGGTGCTGGCGGGCGGTGATCTCGGCTTCCAGCTCCTCGCGCAGGCGCTTGCGCCACGACTTTGGTGGCTGAGTCTGGGCTGTGGTCTGAAACCGGCTAATTCTGGCGAGCCACGAAGTCGTGCATGCCTGGAACAGTGAACGCGAGAAGTCCCCGCTCGGGAGCGTACACAAGGCCCTTCTTGATGAGCTCGACGCGAGCAACCGAGATGTCTGAGGTCCTCGTCTTCCCCGCAGCGACGGCGATGTCGGCGACGGGGGCTGGCTCCTCACCACCGAGGCGGGCGAGTGCCCGCATGACATCGCGTTGAGCTGGAGTCGCTCGTTCCCATCGAGATCGATAGAGACCGTCGTCGACCTCTTGCCGGGCGGCCTCGAGGCCGACTTCCACGTCTTCCGCATCGATGACGTTGGTCCGAGCTGCATCCCATACGTGCTTGCCAATTGCTTGGAGGAAGTAGGGATAGCCGCGAGCGACATCGAGTGCCGTTTCCAGCGCATCGGGATTCCACTCGACCTCTAGATCCCGCGCGGGAACAACGAGCGCCTCCCTGGCGGCACCGGGATCGAGGAGACCGACATTTCGGTATTCGTACAGACGTTCGGCGTAGCTGGTGGCGTCGGCCAGCTGAGCTGGCAAAGACGGCAGTCCGGCCCCGACGAAGAGAACCGGCGGTGCGGGGTCGAGTTGGCCGAGGTGGTGAACGGCCGTGTTGATGGCCGCCAGGGACTCTTCGGGCGCCTCCTGGAGTTCGTCGATGAGGATCAGGACACCGATGCCGAGGTCGCGCGCAGTCTCGGACATGACTTCGAGCAAGCCTGAGAGGTCATCCCCGAGCCGCCCGGTATCCGCGATCCCACGTATGGCGTCGACGTCGACCCCGACGGCGAAGGCACCTGTCGGGTCGACCCGCAAGCTGAACCCCTTGAGCACACCGAGTAGTCGTCGTATGCGAGGCGCTGGATGATGACCGGTTGCTCGTCGCATGCTGGCAGTGAGCGCCCGGCTGAGAGCGGCCGGTAGCGGTCCGCCGGCACCCACCTCGACCTTCGCCGCGATCCATTGACGCGCCGTTGCCCGGGCGAAGAGCTCGCCGAGCAGCACCGTCTTCCCCACTCCCCGGAGGCCATTGAGTACCCAGCTTCGATCGCCTTCCCCTCTGGCTTCCGCTCGAGTCTTGACCACCTCGAAGTCGTCGAGGAGGGAGGCCCGACCGGCAAGGAGGGGCGGCCGCCGCCCTGCCCCGGGCCGGTAAGGGTTGTCGATCGGATTCATCGGCCGATCGTATCAGCATCTATAACTGTCTGTAAGGACATTTGTTACTCATCTATAGATATCGTTACACCGAGCTCCTCGGTCGCAAGGCCTCAGCCTGGCTCACCGAGTCCGGCGAGCCGTTCTCGCAGCTCAGCCAGGTTTGAATACGACATCGTCGTCTCCACCACCTCGCCGTATCCGAACGTCGGCACAGCGAAGAGCAGGTCGAAGGGCTCCTTGCAGGTCGCTTCGACGACGTGCCCGTCGCGGACGTGGACCTCGTCGAGCACCGCCGCGTTGAGGAGCCGCCGGGTCCGGTCACCGGCACGTCGGCAGGCGGTGACACAACGCGTCGAGAACCGCAGGGTGAGGTCCATGACCTCTTGTCCGTCCTCCAGGCTGCCGTCGAGGGTGGCCTGGCGCGGCTCGATGGTGCGCAGCTCGGCGCCGATGCGCTCCCGCTCGCGTCGGAGCATGGCGACGTCGATTGCGGTGGCGTAGTACGCCTCCATCAGCTTCAAGCGCTCGCCTTCGAGGCGCTCGCGCCGGGTGGCGAGCAGCTCCCGTTCGGCGGTGGTTGTAGGTGCCCTTGGAGAATTGGATCGAGGGGCGCCTTCCGCACACCCCGCAGACGAGGACGTCCTTCAGGTAGTGGTGGTGCCGGCGCTCACGCGTCCCGCGCGCTGCCCGGGCCGCGAGCGGCTCTCGGTCCTTTGAACCACCCTGGGAACGGTGGAGATCCGCTCATCCGCGGGTATGCCACCATGGCTGAGCGGCCCCGGAAGCAGGGAAGCAGCGCTGCCTCCAGGTGCTCAGTCACGCGCGTGGGGCGAGGGCCACCGGCTCGTGGAGCGCGGCCGGCTCCTCGGACGACGCCGGCTCTCCAGGAGGTCCGACCCGGCCGGAGGCCGGGGATCGCAGCAGCGCGACGGCGATGAGGAACGCGATGCCGGCTCCCGCGGCGCCCCAGCGGAACGCCATCTGGTACCCGTGCACGCTCGCGGCGGCCGCGAGAGCATGGAGGCGGGGCGTGCTCAGGCTCGTTCCAGCTGCGCGAAGCCCGGTGACGGCGTGCTGGAGCTGGTCACGCGTCGCGGTTGCTGCCACCGTGACGAGCGTGGCCAGCCCGAGCGAACCTCCGACCTGCTGGCTCGTGTTGAGCAGCGCTGACGCGAGGCCCGATTGGTGTCCCTCCACGGAGGCCACGGCGTTCAACGTGAGCGGGACGAACGACAGGCCCATGCCGAGCCCGACGAGGACGAGCGGCCCGAAGACCTGGGCGTAGCTGGAAGTGGCGTTCACCTCGGAGACCCAGAGGAGGCCCACGGCGACCAGGACGGGGCCGACGACGAGGAACCGCCGTACACCGTAGCGCCGAACGAGTCGTGAGACGGCGACACTGGTCCCGGCGACGCTGAAGGGGATCGGAAGATAGGCGACGCCGGCGAGGATGGGGCTGTAGTGGAGGATGTCCTGAAGGAACTGGGTGAGGAAGAAGATGAGCGACAGCATCGCGGCGCCCAACAGCAGCATGACACCGAAGCCCGCTGCCCGGTTGCGATTGCGCAGGAAGCCGAGGGGGATGAGAGGCTCCCTGGAGGAGCGCTCGACGGCGACGAAGACGCCGAGGAGCAACGCGGCGAGGGCGAACGCGAGGTCCGTTCGCGCGCTCGACCATCCGTTGGTCGGGGCGCTCACCAGTCCATAGACGAGCAGAGCCATCCCAGCTGAGATGCTCAGCGCGCCCGGAACGTCGAGGCGGTGGTCGCGGCGGCTCGGGGCCCGTCCCGCGTGCAGCGACATCGGCGTGAGGACGAGGACGGCGATGGCGATCGGGACGTTCACGAACAGGACCCAGCGCCACGAGGCCACGTCGACGAGGACGCCGCCGAGCAGCAGGCCGAGCGCTCCACCTGCAGCGGACATCCCTGCGTAGACGCCCATTGCCCTGTTGCGTGGCGCGCCCTCCTCGAACGTCGTCACGATGAGCGAGAGCGCGGTGGGAGACGCGATGGCGGCGCCGATGCCCTGGATGGCGCGCGCGGTGATCAGCCACGTCTGGTCCGTGGCCAGGCCTCCGGCGAGCGACGCTCCGGCGAAGGCTGCGATCCCTATGGCGAACATCCGACGCCGGCCGAACAGGTCTCCGAGCCGGCCCCCGAGGAGCAGCAGACCGCCGAAGACCAGGACATATGCGTCCACCACCCAGGTGAGGTTGGTCGCCGAGAAGTGCAGCTCTCGCTGCATCGACGGTAGGGCGATGTTGACGATGGTGAGATCGAGCATCACCATCAGCTGAGCGGTGGCGATCACCACGAGGGCGAGACGGTGGTGCGGTCGCGGGCGAGCGCCGATCGGCTCCGAGGTTCTGGTCGGCGCGGAGGATCGGGCTGCGCCCCCCGGGGCGACCGCGTCTTCTCGTGACGAGGTCATCGCCCGCCTCCCGAAGCCGTCGGAGCGGTCGCCGTCGGAGCGGCCGCCCACGCGACGGCGTCCACGGCCAGCTGGCCGTCGCCGACGGGGCGCTCGTAGCGGCGAACCTCGACCGCGAGCGGAGCGAGCAGCTCGCGCAGGAGCTCTTCGGTGTAGAGCCGCTCGGGGAACGGCGGGCCGACTTGGCCGAGGGAGTCGAGGTGGTGGCCGGTGACGAAGAGATGGCCGCCAGGGGCGACGGCGGCGACGGCGCGGGCGAAGAAGAGCCCGCGCTCTTCGGGCGAGAAGTGCAGATTGGCAACCACGACGAGGTCGAAGGCCGCCTGCGACGGCACGTAGCTCAGCAGGTCCGCGTGCACCAGCTCCACGACGAGTCCTTCTCGGGTCGCACGCTCCTTGGCCTGGGCCAGCCCCACGCCAGAGGCGTCGACACCGGTGACCCTCCATCCCTGCCGGGCGAGCCAGATCGCGTTGCGTCCCGGTCCGCAGCCCAGATCGATGGCTCGACCCGGATGGAGGGCGCTCACGAGCTCCACGAGCGGTGCGTCTGGATCCGTCGGCCAGTCCGTCCCCGAGTAGCGCTCGTCCCACGCGGCTCCGGGTGAGCCGGTGCCGTGTTGGCCGTCGTGCTGGGCACGGTGGTGCTGGCCATGGTGGGCATGGGTGGGTGCTGGACCTGAGTGTGCGGACGTCCGGTGGCCCTGTGCGGGCGCGCGTCCTGTGTCCCGAAGGGTTGTGCAGCTCGGGTCGGTGGTCATCGTGGTTCCTTTCGTGCGGAGCGCGGAATGGTCGTCGGCCGCCGGCAAGAGGCCTACGTCGGCCTCCAGCGCAGCGAGCGCACCTTCGAGGTCGGACAGTCGGGCGGGGCCGAGCGCTGAGGTGAGGCGCTCCTCCTGGGCTCTGACCAGGGCGTCGATCCGAGCAGTGAGCGCCAGGCTCTCAGGGGCGAGCCGGAGCGCTCGCGGCCTGCGATCGGTGCCGCGATGGGCGCTTTGGATCAGCCCCCGCCGTTCCAGCACGTCGACGCAGCGCTTGACCTTCATGGGATCAGTCCCGAGAGTCCGCGCGAGCGCTCGCAGCGAGCACCCCGGACGCCCGGCGACGCCCCGGAGCACAGCGACCTGCGGCGGGGTGAGCCCCAGCCCCTCCAGCTCGAGGGCCCACTCCGCCCGCAGCATCCGAACGAGGCGGCCCAGGCGAAATCCGAGGCTTTGCTCGAGCTGCAGCGGCGGCGGGAAATGGGGGCGCCCGACGCGGTCGGCGACGCGGTCGGCGACGCGGTCGTCGAGATGGTCGTCGACGCGGTCGGCGACGCGGTCGTCGAGATGATCTGCGGCTCTGGGGGTGCCTCGATCGGGGCGTGTGGGTTCTGCTGGATGCGGCGCTGGCGTGGTCACGGGCTCCGACCTCTGTGAGACTCGAGCTGCTCCCCCGACGGCTGCTTTCGATCGTGTGCTTCCGAACGTTCGCGGGGGCATCAGCCAGATCAACTGTATCAGGTGCTACAGTATTCCCGGTCGCCGCAGGTCTGTTGCCGTCGAGCGTGCACGACGCCGACGGCCGGCCGCGTGGCGCGGATGCCGCCGATGGTCGAGCTGACATTGGTCGGGTGTCGGGACCTGGTTACAATGCGATGACACAGACTGGATCCTTGGGCCCACGGGATGTCGTGGGCGGCGGCTGTGGATCGTGCCG
>JAJZVL010000100.1 GCA_021845725.1 Actinomycetes bacterium
CTTCGAGGTCGGCCCGCGTGATGGGCCGGCCGTTCGTCCGAATGCTCATGGTCGGTTCCCTCCGTCTCCATTCTTCATACCGGCTTGTTCCTCAGCCTCGACGTTCACCCGCCGACACCCGCCGTCACCCGCCGACGCGTGTCGGCAGGGCCCCAACAGGGCCCCGGCAGGACTCCAGCAGGGCCCCAACAGGGCCCATCCGCTCATGGCTTCGCAGCGGGTGGACGGCGCCGGCGAGCGGCTTGCCCGCGGACGATGCGCCACGCCGCGAACGTCATCACCAAGATGGCGGCGCCCGCCACGATGACATAGGGCGCCCAGGTCAGTGTGCCGCTGAAGAATCCTCCGGTCTGCTCCTGGAGCGCCCGGAGGAAGGCGACCAGGAGGAGGACGAGACCCGCACACAAGGCGATCGAACCCAAGATCCCGAAGACGAGGTACCGGCCAAGTCCCTTGAGCGGCGTGAGGGTCTCTTGCTTGATGTAGTCGATGACGAGCTGGAGCGCGTCCGTGCCACTCTGCCGGATATGGCCACCTTTCGACGACTGTCCCATTCGGAATCGTGCCACGCGCGCTCAGGGCTCCTCTCGTTGCGGAATGCTCGCCTCATCTCGGAAGGCTCGCCCCACCTCGGAAGGCACCTGACCGGAAGCCGTGGGTGACCTCCGGGGGGCGCCTACCAGGCAGATCCTCCACCGCTACCAGGTAGATCCTCCACCGCTACCCTCCCCGGTCGCAAGCGGACGCGCAACCGAGCGTGAGGCCACGGGCCCAGCGCGGCGGCACCGGCCCCGCCTGCGCCGGCACCACCGGCCCCGCCTGCGCCGGCACCACCGGCAACGCCACCGCCGGCACGGTGCCGGTGGGTATGTTGGCCGGCATGCCCCCTGGTCCCACGATGCCCCCTGGTCCCACGATGCCCCCTGGTCCCACGTCCGACGCCGACCTCGAGCAGCTCGGCATCAACGTCATCCGTGGTCTCGCCATGGACGCGCCCGAGCGGGCGAGCTCGGGCCACACGGGCACCGCCATGGCGCTTGCCCCGCTCGCACACGTCCTCTTCACGAAGGTGATGCGGCACGACCCGAGCGACCCGGCATGGCCGGACCGCGACCGCTTCGTGCTGTCCAACGGGCACGCGTCGATCCTCTTGTACTCGATGCTCTACCTCTGCGGCTACGGGCTCACGCTCGACGACATCAAAGCGTTCCGCCAATGGGGATCCCGCACGCCGGGCCACCCCGAGAAGCATCTCGTGCCAGGGGTCGAGGTGACGACGGGGCCCCTCGGCCAGGGCTTCGCCAACGGAGTCGGCATGGGAGTCGCAGAGCGGTTCCTGCGCGCTCGCTTCGGGCCAGAGCTCGTGGACCATCACACCTTCGTCTTCTGCGGCGACGGCTGCCTCGAAGAGGGGATCAGCCACGAGGCGGCGTCCCTGGCCGGGCATCTGGCTCTCGGCCGGCTCGTCTACGTCTACGACAACAACCACATCTCGATCGACGGCCCCACGGAGCTTGCCTACGACGACGACGTAGCCGAACGCTTCCGCGCCTACGGCTGGGACGTGAACGACGTGAGGGAGGCGGCGAACGACACCGTCGCTCTCGAGCAGGCGCTGCGCCAGGCAATGGCAGTGGAGGACAAGCCCTCGCTCATCATGGTTCGCAGCCACATCGGATGGCCCTCGCCGCACCTCACCGACACGGCCAAGGCGCACGGCGACCCCTTCGGCGCAGACGAGATCCGCCTCACCAAGGAGATCCTCGGCCTTCCCCCTGACGAGAGCTTCTGGGTGCCCGACGAGGTGATCGAGCTGTACCGCAGGACCGTGGCGCGTGGCCAGGCGATGCGCAGCGAGTGGGAGGCGCGCTTCGAGCGATGGGACGGCGACCGTGCCGCATGGGACGCGGCCTGGGCGGGGGGCGGGCTTCCGGGCTGGGAGGGCAAGCTTCCTCGCTTCGAGGCGGGCTCCATGGTCGCCACGCGCAAGGCGATCAACCTGTGCCTGAACGCGACCGCCGACCACATCCCGGGCCTCGTCCCCGGCGCGGCCGACCTCACCGGCAACACCGGCATGAAGCTCGACGGCGGGGACCGCCAGTCCCCCGAGCACGCCGGTGGCCAGCAGGTCTACTACGGCATCCGGGAGCACGCGATGGCCGCTGCGATGACCGGGATGGCCCATCACGGCGGCGTGCTGCCCATCGGCGGGACCTTCTTCTGCTTCAGCGACTACATGCGCCCGGCCGTGCGGCTCGCGGCGATGTCCGGTGCGCACGTGATCTACTCCTGGACGCACGACTCGATCGGCCTGGGCGAGGACGGCCCGACCCACCAGCCCGTCGAGCACCTCGCGTCGTTGCGGGCGATGCCCGGGCTGGCGGTCTGCCGACCCGCAGACGCCAACGAGTGCGCGCAGGCGTGGCGGGTCGCGGTCGACGGAGGCCGGCCGACGGGGCTCGTGCTGTCCCGACAGGAGCTCCCCGTGCTCTTGGAGGCCGCCGCGCGCGCGCCAGACGGGGTCCAGCGCGGCGGGTACATCCTCGTCGACGAGCCAGGTGGCGCCGCCACAGGACCACCCGACCTCGTGCTCATCGGCACCGGCAGCGAAGTGCAGTTGTGCCTCGGGGCGGCACAGCAGCTCGCGTCGGATGGCCTGCGGGTGAGGGTGGTGTCGCTGCCGTGCTGGGAATGGTTCGAGGCGCAGGACGCGTCCTACCGGGGTTCGGTGCTGCCGCTGGGGGTGCCGAAGCTCGCCGTCGAGGCCGGCGCCTCCCTCGGGTGGGATCGCTACGCGGACGCTACGGTGTCGATCGACACGTTCGGCGCGTCGGCGCCTGGCTCCCAGGTCCTCGCAGAGCTCGGCTTCACCGCCGAGCACGTCGCCGAACGCTCCCGAGAGCTGCTGCGACAGCGCCTTGGTGAGCGTGCTCATGGCAACGAAGGAGGATCGAAGTGACCAAGCTGCACGACCTCTACGACCAGCAGGGCCAGAGCCCGTGGCTCGACGACCTGCATCGCGAGTGGCTCACGAGCGGCCATCTCCAAGACCGCGTGGACCAAGGGGTACGAGGCGTGACCTCGAACCCGACCATCCTCGCCAAGGCCATCGAGGCCACCGACGTCTACGACGAGCAGTTCCGCGCGCTCACGGGTTCCATGAGCGTCGACGACGCCTACTGGGAGATGGTCATCGACGACATCGAGCATGCCCTCGACGTGTTGCGGCCGGTCCACGAGTCGAGTGAGGGGACCGACGGGTTCGTGTCGCTCGAGGTGGCTCCGTCCCTCGCCAACGACACCGACGGGAGCATTGCCGCGGTCCGTTCGCTGCACGAGCGGATCGACAGGTCCAACTTGCTGGTCAAGGTGCCGGGCACGCTTGCGGGGCTGCCCGCGATCCGGGCGCTCTTCTCGGAAGGCAGAAGCATCAACGTCACGTTGATCTTCAGCATCGAGCGGTACGACCAGGTCATGGAGGCGTACCTCGCGGGCCTCGAGGCGTACGCGGAGCGGTCGAGCGATCTGTCGAACGTGCACAGCGTCGCCTCGTTCTTCGTGAGCCGGGTGGACACCGAGGTGGACCGCCGGCTCGAGACGCTCGCAGGAGGCGGCGACGGCGTCGGCGACCCGGAGATCCTGGGTCTGCGCGGCAAGGCCGCGGTCGCGCAGGCCCAGCTCGCCTACGAGCACTACTCCAAGACCTTCCAGGGCCCGCGCTGGAAGGCCCTCGAGGCCAAGGGAGCCCGCGTGCAGCGCCCCCTCTGGGCGTCCACCTCGACCAAGAACCCTGCCTATTCGGACCTCTTGTACGTCGACTCCTTGATCGGTCCCGACACGGTCAACACCATGCCGGAACCCACGCTCGACGCGCTCTTGGACCACGGCACGATCGCCCGCACCGTGGACACGGACGTTGCGGGCGCGCACCGGGTGCTCGACGACCTCGCTCGCGTCGGCATCGACATGGACGACGTGACCGCGGTGCTCGAGGAGCAGGGCGTGAGCGCGTTCGCGAAGTCCTTCGACGAGCTCCTCCAGATCTTGAACGACAAGGCCAATGCGCTTTCGTGAGGCCAATGCACCCTTCTCGTGAGGACAATGCGCTTTCGTGAGGCCATTGCACCCTTCTCGTGAGGCCAATGCGCTTTCGTAGTGCCACGGAGCTGGAAGACTGAGCCGAGTGCCCACCGGCAGCCCCACCGGCAGCCCTCGGCCGCTGCACCCAGAGGGTCCTCCTCGCGCCTCCCTTTCCGGAGCGCCTGCGCGCTCCGGCCCTCGTTCCGCGCACCGCGCTGGGCGGCGGGCAAACCGCGAGGTGACGGTGCGACGGCGACGACGTACGGTCCTGGTCGTCGTGGTGGCAGTGGTCGGGCTGGTGGCCTGGCTGGTGGCCTCGTCCGGCGCAACGGCGAACCACACCTCGAACCCCGCCGGCAGCCCAACGGCGAACCACACCTCGAACCCCGCCGCCAGCCCGAGGGCGGGCGCGGCGACGGGCGCGGCGACGGGGCAGGAGCAGGCGTCGTCCGGTGCCGGCCCCACGGATCGCAATCCCTCCAGCCCCTCGGTGGTGGCGTCGCTGGCCCCATGGCACCTGCCGAGCGCGCTCTGCCGAGCGGGCGCGGCCGCGCTTCCCGGTGGCCGGGCGCTCCTTCTTGGCGGCCTGTTCGCGTCGGGGGCGAGCTCGTCAGACGTGGGCGTTCTCGATCTCGAGACCGGCGCGCTGACCTCGGTCGCCACGCTGGCGTCGCCGACGCACGACGCGGGGAGCGCCGTGCTCGGCCGCAGGGCCTTCCTGTTCGGGGGCGGCCAGGCGTACCCGGTTGCCACAGTCGAGGCCGTGAACCTTCCGACCGGCTCACCGACCGGCTCACCGGGCAGCACATTGGGCAGCTCACCCACCAGCACACCGGGCGCCGGCGCGGCCGGGGTCGTCACGGGCCAGCTCCCCCAGCCGCGTGCCGACGACGAGGCGGTGAGCGTGACAGGGACGGCGTACGTGGTGGGCGGCTACGACGGCTCGACAGGGGACACTGCGGTGCTCGCGACTCAGGACGGATCGAGCTTCACGACCGTGGCCACACTGCCGGTCGACGTCCGCTACGCCGCCGTGACGGCAGCGGGCGGCACGATCTACGTGTTCGGCGGCGAGACGGCGCCCGGCGGCACGACACTCGAGTACACGACACCCTCGCCGACAACATCTCCTCCCCCCGGCCAGCAGGTCGCGCTCGTCCAGGAGATCGACCCTGCGACGCACACCGCTCGAGTGGCCGGCTACCTGCCCCGCGGCGTGCAGGGGGCTGCCGCGTTCGACCTTGGGGGGACGCTCTTGCTCGCCGGCGGCGACAGCAACGCCCCGGGCACGCCCCCCAGCTCCGGCTCGACAATCTGGTCGTTCGATCCCTCGACCGGAGCCTTCCACCTCGTGGGGCATCTTGCGGTGCCGGTGGCGTACGCGGCGGTCGTGGTCGAGGGGAGCACGGCCTGGCTCATCGGCGGCGAGCACGACGGCGTGCCGGTCTCGACCGTCCAGAAGGTCGTCTTGCGGTCGTCGAGCTGACCGGCGCCCCCCCCACCCGCCCCCCACACCCACCCCCCCACCCCCCCCCCACACCCGCTCCCGCAGCGCCCCCGCAGCGCCCCCCACTCGCGCCCCCGCAGCGCCCCGCGTGCCTCCCGGCACCCGACCCGTAAGAATGGGCAGGTGACCGTTCCTGCCTCGCAGTTCCCCCCTGCCTCCCAGTCGCCCCCACCCGCCCTGCTGCAGCCCACGTCCGTAGACGGCACCCCTTCGGCCGCGAACCGCCTCGTGCGCCCCGCCGCGCCGACGGCGACGCCGGAGCGGACCCCGCCGCTCGCAATGGTGATCTTCGGCGCGTCCGGGGACCTGACGTCGAGGAAGATCCTGCCCGCGTTGTCCGACCTGGCGGACCGGGGGCGGCTCGCGGACGAGTTCACGGTGATCGGCGTGGCCCGGACCGAGTGGAGCGACGAGGACTTCCGCCAGGCGGCGATGAAGGACGTTCCCTACGCCGGGGAGCGGTGGCGCAAGCTCGTGGAACGGTTCCGGTACGTGCCCGGCGAGTACGCGTCCACCGAGACGTTCGACCGGCTGAAGGGCCTGCTCGCCGAGGCGGACCAGGAATACGGCACGCACGGGAACCGGCTGTACTACCTCGCGACGGTGCCCGAGGCGTTCGGGATGATCGCCGAGGCACTCGCAAGGGAGGGCTGCAACGTGCCGGGAGAGGGCGGCGAGTTCGCCCGGCTGCTCGTGGAGAAGCCCTACGGGCGCGACCTCGAGAGCGCGCTGGAGCTCGACGCGGCGGTGCACCGTGCGTTCGCAGAGGACCAGATCTTCCGGATCGACCACTACATGGGGAAGGAGACGGTCCAGAACGTGCTGGCGCTGCGGTTCGCCAACGCGGTCTTCGAGCCGGTGTGGAACCGCCGGTACGTGGAGCAGGTGCAGATCACCGTCGCCGAGAGCATCGGCGTGGAGCACCGCGGCGGCTTCTACGAGAGTGCCGGGGCGCTGCGCGACATCGTGCAGAACCACGTGATGCAGGTCCTGGCGCTGACGCTGATGGAGCCGCCGACGGGGATGGACGCCACCCACATCCGCGACGAGAAGGTGAAGCTGCTGAAGGCAGTGGACATCCCCACCCCTGACGAGGCCGTCGACAAGTCCGTGCGCGGGCAGTACACCCCCGGCGTGGTCGGCGGCGTGGCGGTGCCCGGCTACCGCGAGGAGGAGGGCGTGGCTCCCGACTCGCTGACCGAGACCTACGTGGCGCTTCGCCTGCGCGTGGAGAACTGGCGGTGGGCCGGGGTCCCCGTCTACGTGCGGACCGGCAAGCGCCTTCCCGCCAGGGTGACCGAGGTCGCGCTGCAGTTCCACGGCGTCCCGTTCCTCGCCTTCGATGGAGGTCTCGCCCGGCAGCTCCGGCCGAACCTGCTGGTGCTGCGCATCCAGCCCGACGAGGGCATCAGCCTGCACTTCGGCGCGAAGGTGCCGGGAGAGGAGTTTCGGGTGCAGTCTGTGTCGATGGACTTCCTCTACGAGCGGGCGTTCGGCGACGATCGCGGCGGGGACGGGTACTTCCGCCTCCTCCACGACGCGATGTGCGGCGACGCGACCCTCTTCATCCGCACCGACGAGGTGGAGCAGGCCTGGCGGATCGTCGATCCGTACCTCGAGGCGTGGTCCGAGCCCGGGGGCGGAGGGCTGCACTTCTACCGAGC
>JAJZVL010000026.1 GCA_021845725.1 Actinomycetes bacterium
GGTCGCTGGTACGGATCCGCAGGCGCCACGAGGCCAAGTCTCGTGGCGCTTCCGGCAGAGCTGCTCGGCCAGAAGACGGAGTAGCCCTGGACGCACAGACGTCAGCGGCGAACCAGCCTTTGCCTACGGCGCAGGCGGCCCAGGTGGTGCTTGGCACTGTCGAAAGCCAAATGCGAGACAGCTCGGGCAACACGTCGGAATCCCCTGGCTTTAGCCATGGCGAGGAGGTCAAGTCCCTGTGATGCCGCGCCCGCTGAGCGGTGACGGCGGGCTGGCCCGGCTCGGCGGCTGGCCCGGGGTTCTCGGACGGGTCATCGCCGGCGAGTCCTTGTCCGAGGACGAGGCCGCGGCGGTGATCGGCGAGGTGCTCGACGGCGAGGCGACGCCCGCCCAGACCGCGGCGATGCTGGTCGCACTGCGGATGAAAGGTGAGACCGTCGAGGAGATGTCGGGCTTCGTCCGCGCGATGCTCGCCCACGCGCTGAGGGTGCCGGTCGACGGGGACGTCGTCGACGTCGTGGGCACGGGCGGCGACCGCCTCTCGAGCATCAACGTGTCGACCCTCGCCGCGTGCATCACGGCGGGTGCCGGCGTCCGTGTGTGCAAGCACGGGAACCGAGCTGCATCGTCCTCGGTCGGCACCGCGGACGTCCTCGAAGCGCTCGGAGTCGTCGTCGACCTCGGGCCGGCGGGGGTCGCCCGCTGCGTGCAGGAGGTCGGCTTCGGGTTCTGCTTCGCGCCGCGCTACCACCCCGCGATGCGCTATGCCGGTCCTGTACGCAAGGAGCTCGGCGTGCCGACGGTGCTCAATTTCCTCGGGCCGCTCGCCAACCCGGCTCGAGCGACCCGGCAGCTCGTGGGAGTGAGCGATCCCGCGATGGCGCCGAAGATGGCCGAGGTCCTGGGATCGACCGGGAGCGTGCACGCCATGGTGGTCCACGCCGACGACGGGCTGGACGAGCTGAGCGTCACGTCGGCGTCCACGGTCCTCGAGGTCACGGCGGATGTCGACGCTCCGGGTGCGTACAGGTTCCGGTCCTGGCGGCTGCAGCCAGAGGAGCTGGGCATCGCGCGCGCACCGATGTCCGAGCTGCGCGGCGGCGACGCTGCGTTCAACGCGGGGGTCATCCGCCGCGTCCTCGACGGTGAGCGCGGCGCACGGCGCGACATCGGCGTGCTGAACGCGGCCGCAGCGCTCGTGGTCGCCGGCGCGGCCGCGTCGCTCGGCGACGGGGCAGTGATGGCCGCCGAGGCGCTCGACTCGGGGCGCGCCCTCGGGGCGTTGGAGGGTCTCGTGCGCGTGTCGCGTCAAGCGGCCGAGGTGGAGCGTGCGGGCGTTGCTCAGCCGCCGGCCGAAGGCAGCGGGCTGCCGTCCGCAGCGACATAGGCAATGCCGTCGCTGCCCAGCCGATGGCGCATGACCTCGAGCGCGTGCGGGTTGTCGTCGACGAGGAAGAACCGCCGCCCGAGCTCGCGGGCTACGGCGCCGGTCGTGCCACTGCCGGCGAAGAAGTCGAGCACCCGCGCCCCTGGCTGCGACGATGCCTGGACGATACGGCGGAGCACGCCGGCAGGCTTCTGCGTCGGGTACCCGGTCTTCTCCGCGCCCATGGTGGGCACGATGGTGTGCCACCACACGTCGGTCGGCAGCTTTCCCCGGGCCGCCTTGTCTCTCGTGACGAGACCGGGGGCCATGTAGGGGATCCGGTCGACGGCTGTGCGGTCGAAGTAATGGGTGCCGGAGCACTTGGCGTAGACGAGGATCGTGTCGTGCTTCGCTGGCCACCGGTCGCGCGCTCTGCCGCCATAGTCGTACGCCCAGACGAGCTCGTTCAAGAAGCTGCGGCGCCCGAAGATCCGGTCGAGCGCGACCTTCACGTAGTGGGCTTCGCGGTAGTCGAGGTGGACGTAGAGCGTCCCGTCGTCGCTGAGGAGGCGCCGTGCCTCGGCGAGGCGTGGCCCGAGGAAGCCCACGTAGTCGTCGAACGCGTCTGGAAAGCTGGAGGCGCCGGTCTCGGACGTGCGGTAGCGGTGACCTCCGAAGCCCGTGCGGTCCCCTGTCTCGTCGCGCATCGTACGCAGGGTGCGCCGGCGCTGGACGCTGCCGGTGTTGAAGGGCGGATCGACGTAGACGAGCTGGAATGCCGCATCGGGCAGCGTGCACAGGACGGCGGCGTTGTCGCCCAGGACGACGTAGTCGCGCGGTGTTGCCAGGTCGATCATGGGAGGCTCGCAACGAGGTGGCGCCGGCACTGACCGGCGTCCGGCACGATAGCGGCGTGCATGGCGATGTGCAGGGTTCGAGAGTCGAGGAAGGGGCGCATGGCGTGGAAGGTGCCGACGCAGGTGCAGGCGAAGAAGTCCCCGAGGACGTGCGCGCGGGTCCCTTGCACGGTGTGCGCGTCATCGAGCTGGCAGGCATGGGGCCGGCTCCGTACGCGTGCATGCTCCTCGCGGAGGCGGGCGCCGACGTCCTGCGCCTGGAGCGGCCGGGAAGCTCGGACGCCAGGTCGAAGGGTCCCGACCTGCTCCTCGGGCGGAGCAGGGCTTCGGTGGAGATCGACCTGAAGCGCCCCGAGGCGGTGACACTCGTCCTCCGCCTGGTGGCAGGCGCAGACGCGTTGGTCGAAGGGTTCCGCCCCGGCGTGGCCGAACGGCTCGGGCTCGGGCCCGACGACTGCCGGGCGCGTAATCGGCGCCTCGTGTTCGGCCGCATGACGGGGTGGGGGCAGGATGGCCCTCTCGCTGCACGAGCGGGCCACGACATCGACTACATCGCGGTCGCGGGAGCCCTGTGGCCGATCGGGCGGCAAGGCGATGCGCCGGTTCCTCCGGTCAACCTGGTCGGTGATTTCGGTGGCGGCGGAATGCTGCTCGCCTTCGGTGTGGTCGCTGCGCTGCTCGAAGCGCAGCGTTCGGGCATGGGGCAGGTGGTCGACGCTGCGATGGTCGACGGCGCGGCCTCGCTCACCACCATGCTCCACGCCATGTGGCTCACCGGCAGGTGGCAGCCTGCGCGCGGCGTCAACCTCCTCGACACCGGAGCGCCCTTCTACGAAGTCTACGAGACCGCCGACGGTGGTCACATGGCGGTCGGTGCGCTCGAGCCGCCGTTCTACGCCGCGCTCCTCGAGGGGCTCGGGATCGGCGAGCAAGAGCGGGGATCGCAGTACGACCGCGCCTTGTGGCCGGCGACCAAGTCGCGCTTCGCCGGCATCTTCCGGACGAAGAGCCGCGCCGAGTGGACGGCTGTCTTCGAGGGCACCGACGCGTGCGTCGCGCCCGTGCTCGCCCCTTGGGAGGCTCCCGACCATCCCCATAACCGGGCACGTGGGACCTTCGTCGACCGCGACGGTCGTTGGCAGCCCGGGGCCGTTCCGCGCTTCAGCCGCACTCCCTCGGCCTTGCGGGACTCGCCCGGACCGAGGCTGGCGCTCCGGCGCTGGGGGGTCGACGAACAGGCGCTCGACGATCTGGTCGGAGCCGGGGTGATCACGACGACGCCCTGACCTCGCGCTCGGCCCCACCACGGCCATGGCCACGGTGACGGCCCGTTCAGCGTTCCGACGCCCCCCGCCGGTGCCCGGTGCCTCCGACCCAGCGGGTACCCGGCCCAGGCGCCCGAGGGGGAGGTCCGCCCGCCGACGCTGTCGCCGGGGCGTTCCCGGTGTCGGACGTGGTCGGTGGAGTCGGGCGGGTCGGAGCGCCACGGGCTGCGAGCACCGACGCCGGCGCGTGAGGCGCGGCCGCCGCCGTAGCGACGTCCCTCGGGTAGCGCTTGGCCGCGACGAAGAGGTAGAGGGCGCTCAGGGCGAGCGGGAGCAGCATGACCACGAACGTCCAGCGCAGGCCCGACGCCCCTCCGCCGAAGACGTAGTCGGAGACCGCGCCGAAGATGACGGGGGCGAGCGCCTGCGCCCCGGTGCGCACGAACGTGCGGATCCCCTCGGCACGTCCCCAGAGCCACGACGGCATGATGTCGAGCCGCGCGGCGTCAATGGGCGGGTTCTGCGCTGAGAGGCCGAACCCGGCGATCACCAGGTACGGCAGGGCAGTCAGCACGCTGTGCGTCACGAGCGCGGGGATCATCATCACGACGGTCACCGACGCGGCGACGGCGGGCACCTGGACGCGGCTCGCCAGTCGCCCCCGGCGCAGCAACGCGTCGCTGAGCGGACCGGCGACGAGGACGCCGGCCACCGCGCCGACGCCGACCACGAGCAGAAGGCCGTTGGCGAAGGCCTGCGCCACGTGGTACTGCCCGTGTGTCGCCCTGCCGCTCCCCGAGACGAACTCGACGCCGAAGGTCTCCACGCCCGCCAGGAAGTAGTAGCCCAGAGCCCCAGAGATGATGAGGATGACGTTGGTCTTCACGGCGAGCACGTAGCGGACCGCGGAAATGAACCCCATCTTGGGATCCGCGCGGGCGACCAGCGCCGGGTCGGGCTTGATCCCCCGTTCCAGCGCGAGACGCTGTGCGTCGGTTCGGTGGTCAGGTTCGTCGTCGGTGGGCTGCGCGGGCGCGCCCCTCGGATCCTGTGGACCATGGGCGGCCGCGGCCGCGGCCGCGGCCGCAGCGTCGGCGGCAGCCGCAGCCGCAGCGGCAGCGTCGGCGCTTTGCGCGGCGAGCCATGGCTGCGTCCCCGGCTCCGGCGCGAGCGCTCCCTTCCCGCCTCGCACCGGCTCGGGGAGCTGGAAGACGGCCCATGCCACGATGAACGCAGGGATGGCGAGGATCACGAAAGCGAGCCGCCACGAAAGGGCTGCGAGCTCGCCGGTGAACGCGAACCCGAGGCCAGCACCCAAGAGCTCGCCGGTGAGGATGTAGCTGTAGATGTGGCCGCGCTCGCCTCCGGGGAACCAGTCGCCGACGAGGGAGGCGACGACCGGTCCGGCGACGGCGGTGACGCCGCCGAGCGCGAGGCGCGAGACCAGGAGCTGGCCGAAGTTCCCCGCCGAGGCGCTCCAGATCATCGCGATGCCCCACAGCACGACGGCCGCACCAAGCAGCCGCGTGCGCCGGAGCTTGTCCGCGAGCACGCCGAAGGGCGGCGAGAAGACGGCGCCGACGACAGCCGTGACCGCCACGAGCAGGCCCACGTCGAATGTGGAGATCTTCAGCGCGGTGCGGAGCTCGGATGCTGCCGCGCCCACCGTCGCGGTGTCCGCGCTCGAGAGAGCGAGGACGCACGCGAGCACGACGATCACCCGGGTGCGCGTCCTGCCCCCGAGCACCGGGACGAGCCTGCGCTGGGCGGTCCGGGCGCCGCGGCGCGCAACCCGTCGGACCGAGGGGATCACCCCACGAGCTTCACCACGCGCCACGCTCCCATCCTCGCCGATACGTGCGCTGCCGGGGGCACATCGGCAGTCCTGAGGGCTCACCCGCGGCGGGCGATGCCCTCCGGGAGCTCAGCCGAGGCGTCGTTCGAGCTCGTCGACCGCTGCAGCCAGCTCCTTGGGCAGATGGTCGCCGAACTGGGCGAAGTGCCCGCGGATGAGCGGTACCTCGGCGCGCCATCCGTCGAGGTCGACCCGGAGCAGCTCTTCCATGTCCTCCTCCGAGACCGAGGTGCCCGAGATGTCGATCGCGCCGGGGGTCGGAACGAGGCCGATCGGGGTCTCGACCGCGTCCCCGCGCCCGCTCACCCGCTCGAACACCCATTGGAGGACGCGGGAGTTCTCGCCGTAGCCGGGCCAGAGCCACCGCCCGTCCCCGCCCTTGCGGAACCAGTTGACGTAGAAGATCTTCGGGAGCTTCTCGGGGTCGGCGTTCCCGCCCAGGCGCAGCCAGTGCCCGAAGTAGTCCCCCATGTGGTAACCGCAGAAGGGCAGCATGGCGAAAGGGTCGCGCCGGAGCTTGCCGACCTGGCCGGCGGCGGCTGCGGTGGTCTCCGACGCCATGATCGAGCCGAGGAAGACACCGTGCTGCCAGTCGAACGACTGGAAGACAAGGGGCACGACCGACTCACGTCGCCCGCCGAAGAGGATCGCCGAGATCGGCACGCCACGGGGATCTTCCCACTCGGGGGCGATCGCCGGGTCCTGCGCCGCTGGAGCGGTGAACCTCGCGTTGGGATGCGCTGCGGGGGTGCCCTTCTCCGGCGTCCAATCCTGGCCTCGCCAGTCGGTCAGGTGCGCGGGAGGCCTCTCGGTCATGCCTTCCCACCACACGTCGCCGTCGTCGGTCATCGCCGTGTTCGTGAAGATCGTGTTGGCAGCGATCGAGAGCATCGCGTTCGGGTTGGTGTGGGAGTTCGTGCCCGGGGCGACGCCGAAGAAGCCTGCCTCGGGGTTGATCGCGTAGAGACGCCCGTCGGGGCCGAACTTCATCCAGCAGATGTCGTCCCCGATCGTCTCCACCTTCCAGCCCGGAAGGGTCGGGATGAGCATCGCGAGGTTCGTCTTGCCGCAGGCGGACGGGAACGCACCCGTCACGTAGCGCGTCTCGCCCTGGGGCGACGTGAGCTTCAGGATCAGCATGTGCTCGGCCAGCCACCCATCGTCACGTGCCATCACCGACGCGATGCGCAGGGCGAAGCACTTCTTGCCGAGCAGTGCGTTGCCGCCGTAGCCGGAGCCGTAGGACCAGATCTCGCGCGTCTCGGGGAAGTGCACGATGTACTTGTTGTCCGCGTCGCAGGGCCAGACCACGTCCGGATCGCCGGGCTCGAGGGGGGCGCCCACGGAGTGCAAGCAGGGCACGAAGGAACCGTCGGGCCCGAGCACGTCGAGCACTGCGCTGCCCATCCGGGTCATCACGCGCATGGACGCGGCAACGTAGGCCGAGTCGGTGATCTCGACGCCGATGTGGGCGATGTCGGAGCCGAGCGGTCCCATCGAGTAGGGCACCACGTACATCGTGCGTCCCTTCATCGAGCCTCGGAACAGCTCCGTCAGGGTCTCGCGCATCTCCTTGGGGTCGCGCCAGTTGTTGGTCGGACCTGCGTCCTCCTCCCTCAGCGAGCAGATGAAGGTCCGGTCCTCCACGCGCGCGACGTCGTCGGGGTCCGAGCGGGACCAGTAGCTGTGGGGCCGCTTGGACTCGGAGAGCTTGGTGAAGGTGCCCTTGTCGACCAGCAGCTGGCAGAGCCGGTCGTACTCTTCGGCCGAGCCGTCGCACCACTCGACGTGATCAGGGGTCGTGAGGGCCGCGACCTCGTCGACCCATGCACGCAGCGCGCGGTTGCTGGTCGGCGGCGTGTCCTGGCTTGGGGCCATCTCTTCTCCTCGTCGGATCCTCGATGCTTTCGGATTCCCGCTCGAGTTTTGCTCGGGCCCCCCCGGGTGTGCCACGGGGTGCTGGCTCCCCGAGGCTCTGGCACCAAGCCGTCGAGGGGCGCCGACCGACCGATCGGCCGGCTCAACCCTAGATGGTAGGCATTGCCGGTGGCATCTTCGAGACGCCGTGGCGCGCCCCCCCCGTCCAAGGAGGACGCCGTCGTCCACCGGGTCGCCGAGGTGTTCGGCCGGTCGGGGGGGGCGCCGCCCGCCGGGGACGTATGGATCGGAGACGACGCCGCGGTGGTCACCGTGGCGCGGGGGCGGTTGGTCTTCTCGACGGATGCGGCTGTCGCGGGGGTCCACGCGGACCTCTCCTTGACGGGCCTCGACGACCTCGGCTGGAAAGCCCTCACCGCGACGGTGAGCGACATCGGCGCAGTCGGGGCACGTCCGAGCTACGCGGTGGTGGACTTCTGCGTCCCGCCCGGCACCGACCTGGTCCTTCTCGCGACCGGGGTCGCCGCCGCGGCAAAGGAGTGGGCGTGCCCCGTGGTGGGCGGTGACGTGACGACGGCGAGCGACGTGGTGGTGAGCGCCGCCGCGATCGGGGTGCTCGAGGGAGAGGGACCGCCGGTCCTGCGCTCAGGAGCCTCCCCCGGGGATCGGCTGGTGGTCACCGGACCCCTCGGTGGCTCGGCCGCGGGCCTCCGCCTGCTGCGCGCTGGGATCCGGGAGCCCGCGTCGGCGATCGCCGCGCACGCCCGCCCGCGCGCCCGGATCGCCGAGGGCATCGTCGCGCGTGACGCCGGTGCCACTGCGATGATGGACGTCTCCGACGGGCTCGCGCTCGACCTGCATCGGCTCGCCGAGGCGTCTGGGGTCGGCGTGGTGCTCCATACGGTGCCGGTGGCCCAGGGTGCGACCGAGGAGGAGGCGCTCGGCGGCGGCGAGGACTTCGAGCTCGTCGTCGCGACCCCCGACCCGTCGAAGCTCGCCGAGGCGTTCGCCTCGGCGGGGCTCCGTCCGCCGATCGAGATCGGTCGTTGCAGTGCGGACCCTGCGGAGCGGACGCTACGCGGTCGGCCGCTCGAGCCGGCCGGGTTCCAGCACGCCATTGGCTGAGCACGTGGGCGCAGGGCCTCACACGGCAGGGCGCCTCACACGTTCGTCAGTCGCCAGCTCATCGGCGCCGACGGCAGCGCGCTCGAGGTGACGAGCGGCACTGTCACCCGCTCGTCCCCGACCTTGACCACCGCGGTGCCGAAGTCGCGTCCGGCGGGGATCGGCGCGTTCACCTTGTCGGGGAGGACCACCGTAGCCGTGACGTGCTCGCCAGGGAGCCCGGTGAGAGTGACCGCGTGCGCCGCCTCGAGATCGATCGACCCGGTCCAGGGGGCATCGAGGTGCCCGAGTGCCTGGCCGCGGCGAACGACGGCGGACTGCTCGAACGCATGGTCTGCGCTCGTCACGAGCGCAGTGGTCGCGTCGAACACCTCTGTGATGGCGCTGGGCTGCGCGGTGGTGCCGAACTGGCGGAAGATCGCTCCGACGAGGATCCTGGGCTTCCCGGCGATCGTCGTGTCCGCGGCGAAGACGAAGCATCCACCCGCTGTTGTCGTGTAGCCGGTCTTCACGCCGACGATCCCGTCCTTGCCGAGCAGCGCGTCCACGTTGTACTGGATCCCCGCGACCGGCAATGTCACCTGCGCCATGTCGACGATGGCCCGGAACGCAGGCATCGACATGTCGAGCATCGCGAGGCGGACCTGGGAGGCGGCGGTGCTCTGCGTGCCTGCCGCGACGCCGCTCGCGTCGACGTAGTGGGTGTCGGTCAAGCCGAGCTGCTTGGCCGCGGCGTTCATCTTCGCGACGAACGCGGGCTCGGTTCCGGCATCCCAGTCGGCGAGCAAGGTCGCGATGTTGTCTCCCGAAGGGATGAGGAGCGCTTCGAGAGCCTGGCGTTCGGACAGCTGCTCTCCGGCCTGCACGGGGACCACGGAGTCGCCAGCGGCCTTGTCCTGCTGGTACGTCGTGACGTCGGCGGGCGTGATGGTGATGTTCGGTCCTGGACCTGTCACCGTGAGCGGGTGGTCGCGCAGCACCAGGTAGGCGGTCATCAGCTTGGTCACGCTCGCGAGCGGGGTCGGGGTCTGTGTCCCGTGGGTGCCCAGGAGCCCGGCGCCTTCGACGCCGATCGCCGCCTCGCCTTGCGCCGGCCAGGAGAGCGACACCGGAACGCCTGGCATCGTCGTGGAGATCGGCGTCACCGAGGCCGCGACGGCCGGGACCGGTCGCACGAGCTGCACGACCACGTACGCGATGGCGAGGAGGGCGACGGCGACAACGAGGAGGAGGCGCATGGTCAGCGATGTTGCCATGGAGAAGGCGTCGGACGATCGCGGCCGGCGGCCCCGGGCGTGGTTCGCCGGGCTCATCGCGCGACGAGCGCCCTCAGCGAGATCGAATCAAGCGGAGATGGTGCGGCGCGGCGGCTTCGTGACCCGCCCGGCACGGAGGCAGGAAGTGCAGACGTGAAGACGGCGCGGCGACCCGTCGACCAGTGCGCGCACCCGCTGGATGTTCGGGTTCCACCGGCGCTTGGTCCGCCGGTGAGAGTGGCTGAGGCTCATGCCGAAGGATGGCTTCTTGCCGCAGAGCTCGCACACCGATGCCATCGCCGTTGCCTCCTGGCCGATCTTGTCGCGCCTTCTCGCGCCTTCCCTGGTCGCCCGACACGGGCGGAGGGGCGCGTCCGACCCCTTCAGGTCGTCACGAACGGCGCCAAGGTTAGCATCACCGGGCGATGACGCCGTCAGCTGCGTTGGGGCCTCGAGAGCTATGGGCGACCATGGCCGCCTTCCGTGACGCGTTGCGCACCCACCAGCATCGGCTGAACCGGCTCAACGTCTATCCCGTCCCCGACGGCGACACCGGCACGAACATGGCTCTCACGCTCGAGGCGGTCGTGAAGGAGCTCAACGCCCTCGACACGAAGCTCGACGGCGCCGCGGGGATGGCGGCGGTGTGCCGCGCGATGGCGCACGGCTCGCTCATGGGAGCCCGGGGCAACTCAGGCGTGATCCTCTCACAGCTCCTCCGGGGGCTCGCCGAGCGCCTGGGTGCCAAGGACGAGGCCGGCGCCGAGGCGCTTGCCGACGCGCTGGAGACCGCCAGTGACCTCGCCTACAAGGCCGTGGTGCGCCCGGTCGAAGGCACGATCCTCACGGTCGCCCGGGCTGCAGGACAGGGCGCGGCAGCCGCGGTCGAGGCCGGGGCCGATCTCCTCGGTGTCGTCGAGCGCGCGCGGGCCGCTGCCGCCGAAGCCCTGGCCAGGACCCCCACGATGCTCGAGCCGCTCGCACGAGCCGGTGTCGTCGACGCAGGAGGCGCCGGATACGTGCTCTTCTTCGACTCGCTCCTCTCGGTCATCGACGGGCGGCCACTGCCTCACGTGGAGGATGAAGAGCCCCGCGCCAGCGCGCGTCCGGGTGCCCGAGGCACGATGGGGCGGGTGCCGGGAGGCGCTGGCGAGCTGAGCGGGGGTGAGTCGATCGGCGAGCGTGCCGGCGGGGGCGAGTACGACGCAGGAGACCTCCGGTACGAGGTCATGTACCTCCTCGATGCCCCGGACGACGCGATCGGAGCCTTCAAGGACGTGTGGGCGGACATCGGGGACTCCATCGTCGTGGTCGGGGGCGACGGGGAATGGAACTGCCACATCCACACGGACGACATCGGCGCGGCGATCGAAGCGGCGATCGACATCGGACGACCGCACCAGATCCGGGTCACGGACCTCGCCGAGCAGGTCCAAGAGGAGCGATGGGTCCGTGATGCGGACCGCGAGCCGAACGGGCAGAATGCGCCGGCTCCACGAACTGCGGTCGTGGCGGTCGTCGCAGGGGAGGGCGTGGGCCGGATCTTCCACTCACTGGGCGTCCAGAGACTGGTACGAGGCGGGCAGACGATGAACCCCTCCACCGCACAGCTGCTGGAGGCCGTCGAGTCCCTTGGCTCCCGTGACGTGGTCCTGCTGCCCAACAACGACAACATCGTGCCGGTCGCCGCGCAGGTGGACGCCCTGACGGAAAAGACGGTGCGAGTGGTCCCCACCGGGAGCATCGTGGAGGGGTTCGCCGCGCTGCTCGACTACGACCCGGCGGCTGGCGCGGACGACAATGCCCAGGCGATGTCCGCATCGGCTCGCAAGGTCGTGCCAGGTGCCGTGACCAGGGCGGTGCGCTCTGCCGAGACGGAGGCGGGCCCGGTGCTCGAAGGCCAGTGGATGGGACTATCTCGCGCGGGGGTGATCGCGATCGCGGACACTCCCGACGCCGCGGCGCTCCGGCTGCTCGACGCGGTGCTTGCGCCAGGTCACGAGCTCGTCACCGTCATCGAGGGCGAAGGATCCACTGCAGCGGCGACCCGGCGCATCACCGAGTGGCTGCACGAGGAGCATCCCGGCGTCGCCGCCGAGGTCCATCACGGCGGCCAGCCCCTGTACCCCTACCTCCTCGGCATCGAGTGACCGTGCCGGCCATGCCGGGGCGCACGCTTCCCCAGCTGGCGCGGATCCCGGTCACCCGTCTCCACGGCGTCGGTGACCGCAGGGCGAAGGCGCTGGGCGAGCTCGGGATCGAGTCCGTCTTCGACCTTCTCACGACGTACCCGTTCCGCTACATCGACCGCAGCCGTCGCGCGGATCTTGCGGACCTTGCGATAGGGGACGAGGCGGTCATCCTCGCCACGGTGCGCGCGGTGCGTGCGCGGCGATCGCGTCACGGACGTCCGATCGTGGAGCTGGCGGTCCACGACGGCACCGCAGGGATGAACGTGGTGTTCTTCAACCAGGCTTGGCGTGCTCGCCAGCTCCCGTCGGGGACCGAGGCGCTCTTCTTCGGGACGGTCGACCGGTTCCGCGGCGATCGACAGATGACGAACCCGGTCGTCGACGTGGTGGTCGGAGTCGGGGCGGCGGATGGGGCGGCGGACAGCGAGGAAGCTCAACGGCGTCGCACGCTTCGCATCCTCCCGGTGTACCGCGCCTCTGCGAAGGCGGGCTTGTCGAGCTGGGAGATCGGAGCCTGGGTCGAAGAGGCGATCCGGCGCGCGGGTCTCCTCGCGGACCCCCTCCCCGAGAGCTGGCGGCGCCAGCTCGGGCTCGTGGGCCGAACGAGGGCGATCCATGACGTGCACCTACCTGGGTCGATCAAGGCGGCGGCCCCCGCGCGGCGGCGCCTCGCGTTCGACGAGCTGTTCCGGCTCCAGCTGGCGCTCGTCCTACGTCGACGCGCGCTCGAGGCCGATGCCCGCGCCGTGCGCCACGCCGTCTCGCCGGGCGAGGCGATCGGGCCCTTCGGAGGAGGGGCGACGCTCGTCCAGCGCTTCCTCGCCGGGCTGCCGTTCCCGCTCACGGGCGCGCAGCGCAATGCGATGGAGAGGCTCTTCGCCGAGATGGCAGGGCCACTGCCGATGCACCGGCTACTTCAAGGCGACGTGGGGTCCGGCAAGACGGTGGTCGCGGTCGCGGCCCTCCTCGCCGCCGTGCAGGGCGGTCATCAAGGTGCCCTCATGGTCCCTACCGAGGTGCTGGCCGAGCAGCATTTCTTCGCACTGCGCGCGCTGGTCGAGGGACTGTCGGTGCCCGATCCCGGCCGGCTCGGTGGCGAGCGCCCACTCGAGATCGCGCTCGTCACCAGCCGCACGGGCGCCGCTGACCGGCAGCGGCTGTGCGAGGGCCTCGAGTCGGGGACCGTCGACATCGTCGTCGGCACGCACGCCCTGCTGACCGACGACGTCCAGTTCCACTCCCTCGGCCTCGTGGTGATCGACGAGCAGCACCGCTTCGGCGTCGAGCAGCGCGCACAGCTCCGGGACAAAGGGCGCGCCTCGGTGGCTGCTCGTGCCCAGGGTCCATGCGCGGGGGCGGACCCCGACCTCCTCGTGATGACCGCGACGCCCATCCCGCGGACGGCCGCGATGGCGCGCTTCGGGGACCTCGACATGGTCGTGCTCGATGAGCTGCCCCAGGGGCGGTCCCCGGTCGAGACGGTGTGGGCGGCGACGCACGATGCCGAGGAGCGTGCGTGGGCACGGGTGCGGTCCGAGGTCCGCCGCGGCCACCGCGCGTTCGTGGTCTGTCCCCTCGTCGAGGGCTCAGCGCGCATCCAGGCGCGATCGGTGACCGACGAGCTGGTGCGACTCGCCGATGGGCCGCTGCGTGGGATCGCGCTCGGGCTCCTGCATGGCCAGATGCCGTCCTCGGAGAAGGAGCAGGCGATGGCCCGCTTTCGTGACGGGGCTACGCCCGTGCTGGTCGCCACGACCGTCGTCGAGGTGGGGGTGGATGTGCCCGAGGCGACGGTGATGGTGGTCGAGGATGCGGGACGGTTCGGCATCGCACAGCTCCATCAGCTGCGCGGGCGGGTCGGGCGGAGCGATCTGCCCAGCTGGTGCTACCTCCTCGGGCCAGGCGAGACCGACGACGCAGCCGCGCGCCTCGCCGCGATGGTGCGCACGAGCGACGGCTTCGAGCTCGCCGACGTGGACCTCGAGCTGCGTGGGGAGGGCACGATCCTCGGCGCTCGGCAGAAGGGCAGGAGCGACCTCGTGCTGGCCTCCCTGCGAAGGGACGGGGACCTCCTCGACGCCGCGCGCTGTGTCGCAGAGGCGTTGACTGCGGACGACCCCTCCTTGGGCGCTCACCCGGGTCTGGCCGACGAGCTCCGTCTCTTCCTGGATCCAGACGAAGAGGCGTTCCTCTTCAAGTCCTGAGCCAGCTCCCGACCAGCCCGCTCGGCTCGTGCCGGGGCAATCCCAGGACGTGGCCACCTCTTGCCCCGCGGGGGCGGTACCGTGGCGCGGTGCGTGTGATCGCCGGCTCGAGCCGGGGTCGCCGGCTCCCCGGCCGTCTTCCCCGAAGCGTTCGACCCACTGCCGACCGGGTGCGCGAAGCGATGTTCGACGTCCTCGGATCGATGGGCGGGGTCGGCGGCGCCCATGTCGTCGACCTCTTCTGCGGCAGCGGTGCGCTCGGGGTCGAGGCGCTGTCCCGGGGGGCGGCCTCGGTCACCTTCGTCGACGACGACCCGGGAGCGCTCGCTGCGGTCCGGGTGAACCTGGCAGCGACGGGCCTCGCGTCGCCGGCCGCGACGCTCGTGCGAGCGGAGCTGCCCGGATGGCTGGACCGGGCGCCGCGTGTCGACCTGGCGCTGTGCGACCCGCCGTATGCCTTCAGGGAGTGGGATGCCCTGCTCGCTCGGCTCCAGGCCGACGTCGCGGTGCTCGAGTCGGGTGCCGGGCTGGAGCCCCCCCCGGGTTGGGTGGTCACCAGGTCGCGTCGGTACGGCGGTACGCTCGTCACCGTGGTCCGCATGTCCGATGTGCCTGCGGCCGTCGCGCACCGGGGTCCCCGGTGACCGTCGCCCTCTTCCCGGGGTCCTTCGACCCGTTCCACAACGGTCACCTCGAGGTCGTCGAGCGGGCGGCCCGCCTGTTCGACGAGGTCGTGGTCGCTGCACTGCGCAATCCGCAGAAGGGCGAGCCGCTCTTCAGCATCGACGAACGCACCGAGATGCTCGAGGAGTCGCTCGCACACCTCGGGAGCGTGAGGATCGTCGGTGTCGCGACGCTGGTGGTCAACGTTGCCCGCGACGTCGGGGCATCGGCGATCGTGCGCGGCCTTCGCGCGGTCTCGGACTTCGAGAACGAGCTGCAGATGGCGCAGATGAACCGCCAGCTCTCTGGCGTGGAGACCATCTTCATCCCGACCAGCGCGCCGTACTCCTTCATCGCCTCCAGGCTCTTGCGAGAGGTCGCCCGCTTCGGCGGTGACGTCTCTGCGTTCGTGCCCAAGGCCGTCGCGCTCCACTTCGAGGCCAAGTTCTCCGGATCGGCGACCGGGCAGGACGGATGTGCAGGACCGGTGCCATCATGACGGACGTGTTCGAAGACGCTCCTGGTGACGATGCGGCGCTCGACCACACAGGCGAGGACCTGGGAGCCGAGGAGCTCATCCGGCGGGCGATCGACGTCGTGGCCGGCGCCAAGGCGATGCCGCTGTCCGCGTCGGTGCTCGTATCTCGTGAGGAGCTCCTCGGCGTGCTGCACGCCGCGCTCGATCGTCTTCCCGACGAGCTGCGCCAGGCTCGCTGGCTGCTGCGGGAGAAGGAGGAGTTCCTCGCCGAACGCGAGCGGGAGGCCGAGGCGCTGATGGCGGATGTCCGTGCGCAGGCCGAGCACATGGTGTCCCGCTCCGAAGTGGTTCGTCAGGCGAACATGGTGGCGCAGAGCATTCTCGACGACGCCAACGACGAGGCGCGTAGGCTTCGCCACGAGGCGGAGGACTACTGCGACCAGAAGCTCGCAGGGATGGAGATCGTGCTGGAGCGGATCACCAAGACGGTCCGTGCCGGGAGGGAGAAGCTCCAGGCGACCGCGCCGGCGCCTGCAGCCCACGAGGGGCCGTTCTCCGAGGAGGAGCCAGGCTTCTTCGACCAGGACCTCGCGTAAGGGGACGTGCTCCTCTTCGCCGTGCAACAGCCCCCGTCGGGCAGGAGAAGAGAAGTCGTCGGGCAGGGAAGGGAGGTACAGGTGGACCCGTTCGTGGTGCACGTGGCCAGGCTGCGCAAGGTAGCCGGCACCCGATGGCTCGAGCAGCGTCGTGGGCCGGTGGACCCCGAAGGTGTCATCGTCGCACGCTCGCCTGCCGACAGCTCGGTCCCCGAGGGAGCCCATGCCGTCTGCGAGGTGGCGCTCGAGTCGTTCGCCGGCGGTGTGATGGTGACGGGTACCGTGACGGCTCCGTGGAGGGGCATGTGCCGCCGCTGTGCCTCTCCCGTCGAAGGCATGCTCCGCATCGCTGTTCGTGAGCGGTTCAGCGACGCTGGCATCGCCGGTAGGGGCGACCGCGGCGACGACGAGGCGTACCCGATCGTGGGGGACGAGCTGGACCTCGGGCCGATGGTGCGCGACGCCGTGATCCTGGAGCTGCCGCTCGCGCCGCTCTGCAGGGAGGAGTGCCGGGGTCTTTGCCCCTACTGCGGCTGTGACCGCAACGAGGAGCTCTGCGACTGTGAGGCGCCTCGCGATCCTCGGTGGGCTAACCTCGACGTGCTCCGGTCGGCTCAGTAGCCTACGCGCGGCCGACGGCCGGCGTTTCTTCTGCCGCCCGACGGAGCGAGCCGTTCCGGGAGAGTCCCGGGGCAGGAGCTCGCCGGCCGAGGTGGCCGGCGCGGACCTGGAGTGCACTGACGATGGCCGTCCCGAAGAAGAAGACATCGAAGGCCAAGGGCCGCAGTCGCCGCGCCGCGAACTGGCGCCTCGATCCGCCCCCGCGCAGCATCTGCCCCCACTGCCACCAGGCCAAGGTGCCGCACGTGGTGTGTCCGAACTGCGGGTGGTACAAGGGGCGCCAGGCGGTAGAGGTCGACTGACGTGGCTCGCCGCCGCGCCGGCTCGAGGGAGCCGGGTGCGCCCGGGACGCCGCTCTCCTCGCTGCCTGTCGCCGTTGACGCGATGGGTGGTGACAAGGCGCCCGCCGAGGTCGTCGCCGGTACCAGGAAGGCCGCGGAGGACGGGATCTCGGTCCTCTTGGTGGGTGTGCCGGAGCTGATGGGTGACACCGGTGGCCTTCCGGTGGTCGCGTGCAGCGAGGTCATCGGCATGGACGAGGACCCTGCGCAGGCCGTCCGCCGGAAGAAGGACTCATCGCTGGTCCGCACGGCCGAGCTGGTACGTGACGGCGCCGCTTCGGCGATGGTGAGCGCCGGCAACACGGGAGCCACCATGGCGTCGGCGCTCTTGCGCATGGGGCGTCTCCCCGGCGTCGTCCGCCCCTGCATCGCTACCCCGCTGCCACGTCTCGGGCGGGAGCCCGCGGTCCTGGTCGACGCTGGAGCGAACGCCGAGTGCACGAGCGCCATGCTCGTGCAGTTCGCGCAGATGGGCGCCGCCTATGCAACGGCCCGCTATGGCATCGGCGACCCCTCGGTGGCATTGCTGTCGATCGGTGAGGAGCCGAGCAAGGGGACGCCGCTCGTGAAGGAGACCCACGGGCTCCTCGCCGGCGGCGCCGGCGTCCGCTTCATCGGCAACGTCGAGGGAAGGGACCTCCTCCCCAGCACCGCTGACGTGGTCGTCACGGATGGCTTCACCGGGAACGTGACGCTCAAGGCGCTGGAGGGTTCGCTGCGCTTCATCGTCCAGATGCTTTTCGGGGTGTTCTCGACGGACGCGCAGACTCGGGCAGCGTCCGAGGTGCTCCTCCCGTACCTCCTGCCGATCGCCTCGGCGCTCGATCCCGAGAACACCGGAGGGGCGATGCTCCTCGGCGTCGACGGGATCTGCGTGATCAGCCACGGCTCGTCCAGCGCCACCGCCGTGCACAACGCCGTCCGCGTCGCTCGAGACCTGGCACGGTCGGACCTCACGGGGCGGCTGGCGACCGCGGTCGGGCGCACCCGCGCAGAGGGGTCCGCAAGTGGCGCCGATCCTGGCATACTCAGGTCTCGGGAACATCCCCGCGTCCACTCGTCGACCAGGAGCCACGGTGCCAGCTGAGACCCACATCGAGCGTGGTCCCCTCGACCGCCAGGCGGTGTTCGAGCTGATCAGGGACCAGCTCGCCGACATCCTCGAGACGGAGCCGGGACGCATCACCGAGGGATCGTCGTTCGCCGAGGACCTCGACGCGGACTCCCTTGCGCTCATCGAGCTGGTCGAGGCGCTCGAGGAGGAGCTCGGGGAGCGTTCCGTAGGCTTTCGGATCGACGACGAGGATCTGGAGGAGCTGCGCACCGTCCGTGACGCCGTCGACTATGTCGTCGCGAAGCTCGGAGAGAGCTGACCGGGCCCACGTGGAGGGGATGAGCGACGAAGCCGTGCGGCTCGCGGAGCGTCTCGGGTACGAGCTCACGGCTTCCTCGCTGCTCCAGCAAAGCCTCTCGCACCGGAGCTGGTGCGCTGAACAGGGTGGCGCGCCGTCCAACGAGCGGCTCGAATTCCTCGGCGACGCGGTGCTCGGCCTGGTCGTCGCGGAGTACTGCTTCCGCCGCTTTCCCGAGATGCCCGAGGGGGAGCTCGCCAAGGTGCGAGCGGCCGTGGTCAACGCGCGTGTGCTCGCTGAGGTGGCCGACGAGCTCGACATCGGTGGCTCCCTCCTGCTCGGCAAGGGCGAGGAGGCCTCAGGCGGCCGGACGAAGCCGTCGATCCTGGCTGACGCGCTCGAGGCGGTGATCGGAGCTCTCTACCTCGAAGCAGGGTGGACGGCGGCCGAGCAGATGATCCTCGACTTCCTCGGGCCGCGCATCGAGCGGGCGGCGGCCGAGCCGGACGACTTCGACCAGAAGGGGCTCCTCCAGGAGCTCACCGTGCGTCAGGGCGTGGGCGTCCCCCGCTACGTCGTGGTCGGCAGCGGCCCCGACCACGACCGGCAGTTCGAGGCGGTGGTGCTCGTGAACGGGATCCAGCGAGGCGCGGGCATCGGCGGGACGAAGAAGGACGCCGAGCAGGAGGCCGCGCGCCAGGCGCTCTCGGAGCTGCGACGTGCCTGAGCTTCCGGAGGTCGAGACCCTCCGCCAGGACCTGGCCAAGGAGGTGGCCAACAAGAAGATCAAGTCGGTCGCCGTGACGAACGGGCGCTCGGTGCGCCGCCATCCGAGTGCGAAGCAGTTCCGTTCGCTGCTCGAGGGGCGCACCATCAAGTCGGTGGGCAGGCTGGGGAAGTACCTGCTCCTCTTCCTCGACGACAAGGACACGCTCGTCATCCACCTCGGGATGAGCGGCCAACTGCTGCGGGTGAAGAGCGCCAAGGAGCCGAAGCCCAAGCACACGCACGTCGTCGTCACGTTCACCCAGGGGGACGAGCTGCGTTATGTCGATCCTCGGACGTTCGGCGAGATGTTCGTCTCGATCCCGCAGGCGGACGGGGCCGTGGCCAGCGGAGCGTCGCTCCCCGTCGGCATGGCGAGCGCCGACGGCGTCGCCCTGCGGCGGCAGATCCCCGAGCTCGCGCATCTCGGTTTCGACCCCATTGAGGACATGATGAGCTGGGACCGTTTCGGCCTGCTCCTACGCCGCCGTCGGACCGGGCTCAAGGCTTTGCTCATGGACCAAGAGTTCGTGTCGGGGATCGGCAACCTGTACTCCGACGAGATCCTCTTCAGTGCGGGCCTCCGCTACGACCGCCCCTCCGACAGCCTGTCGGCCACCGAGGTCCGCCGCCTCTATCGCGCCATGGTCGAGACCCTCAATGACGCGATCAAGCACCGCGGGTCCACGCTCGTCGACGAGCAGTACCGGGACCTGTTCGGCGAGGCTGGTGACTACCAGGGCAGCCACCAGGTCTACGACCGCGAAGGGGAACCGTGCCGCCGCTGCCGAAATCCCATCGTGCGCGCGAAGGTCGCCGGACGCTCGACCTTCTTCTGCGAGCATTGCCAGGTCTGACGTAGATCCACCGCGGTGAGGATGCATCGAGTGGTGCGCGCCGGGCGAGGGCCCGAGGAGCACCTCGGGGGCTGCACCTCGGAGGCTGCACCTCGGAGGCTGACTCGGAAAGGGACACCATGACGGCGACACCTGCACGACCCGCCACTGCTGCCGGAACGTTCTCGATCGGCGGAGACCTCTGTGTGCACCGGCTCGGCTTCGGCGCCATGCGCATCACCGGAGCAGGCATCTGGGGATGGCCGGACGATCCCGACGAGGCGCGCCGAGTGCTCCGCAGGGCCGTCGAGCTCGGCGTGGACTTCATCGATACCGCGGACTCGTACGGGCCGTTCGTCAGCGAGATCCTCATCCGCGAGGCGCTGCACCCCTATCCCGAGCACCTGGTGATCGCGACCAAGGCCGGCCTGACGCGCCAGGGCCCCGATCTGTGGACCCCGGTCGGCCGGCCGGCGTACCTCCGCCAGGAGGTGGAGCTCAGCCTTCGCCACCTGGGCGTCGAGCGCATCGATCTGCTCCAGCTGCACCGCATCGACCCCGACGTTCCGCTGGAGGACCAGATCGGCGAGCTCGCGGACATGCGCGAGGAGGGCAAGATCCGCCACATCGGCTTGAGCGAGGTGAGCGTGGAGGAGATCGAGGCGGCGCGGGCCGTTGCGCCCATCGTCTCGGTCCAGAACCGCTACAACCTCGCCGACCGCGAGGCTGAGCCCGTCTTGGGGTATGCCGAGCGCAATGGGATCGCCTTCATCCCATGGTTCCCGCTCGCCACGGGGACGCTGGCGCGGCCCGGCGGCCCGCTGGCGGCGGCGGCCCAGAAGCGTGGCGCCACGCCGTCACAGCTCGCCCTCGCGTGGTTGCTGCACCGGTCACCGGTGATGCTCCCGATCCCGGGCACCTCGACCGTGGCGCACCTCGAGGAGAACGTGTCGGCCGCGCTGATCGTGCTGAGCGACGACGAGGCCAAGGCGCTCGAGGTGGCCGGCTGAGCCACGGCTGAGGCCCACTGACCTGCCGGCCTGCCGGGCGGTCCCAGATGGGGCGCCGGGCCGTTGGTAGGGTCGGCTGTCGATGTTCCTCAAGTCCCTCAGCATGAAGGGGTTCAAGTCGTTCGCTGACCCGACGGTGCTCGAGTTCGAGCCGGGGCTGACCGTGGTGGTGGGTCCCAACGGCAGTGGGAAGTCCAACGTCGTGGACGCGGTGACGTGGGTGCTCGGCGCGCAGGGCCCGCGCTCCCTGCGCTCCCAGAAGATGGAGGACGTGATCTTCGCCGGCACCTCCAGTCGGCCTGCGCTCGGGCGCGCCGAGGTGTCGCTCACGATCGACAACGGCTCGGGGAAGCTCCCGGTCCCCATGGCCGAAGTCACCGTCACGCGCACGCTGTTCCGCTCGGGTGACAGCGAGTACGCGATCAACGGCACGCCCTGTCGACTTCTCGATATCCAAGACCTGCTCAACGACTCCGGCGTCGGGCGTCAGCAGCACATGATCATCGGGCAGAACCAGCTCGACACCGTGCTGACCGCTCGTCCCGAGGACCGGCGTGCCGTCATCGAGGAGGCTGCCGGAGTCCTGAAGCACCGGAGGCGCCGCGAGCGCGCCGAGCGGAGGCTCGCAGCGACGCAGGAGAACCTCGAGCGGCTCGGTGACCTGGTGAGGGAGCTTCGCCGCCAGATCCGGCCCCTCGAACGGCAGGCGGCCGCAGCCCGGTCGCACGCGTCGATCGCCGCGGAGCTGCACCGGCTACGTGTGCACCTTGCGGGCGCAGAGCTGGTCGCCGTCTGCGCGCGAAAGGCACAGGCGGCCTCCGACCTCGCTGCGCTCGCCGAGGAAGAGCGCCAGCTCCACGACGCGCTGGACGCGCTGGACGCGCAGGCCGCGGCGACGACCGCCGAGCTCTCCTCGAGCCGCGAAGAGGATCTCGCGGGGGCTCTCGCACGCGTCCAAGCCCTCGTTGAACGAGCGAAAGGGACGGCGAACCTGCTGCGCGCGCGTGCCAAAGCGCTCGCGCAGGCGCTCGATGCCGCAGCGGACGTGGACGTCGTGTCGACGCTCGAGGCCGAGGCAGCGCGCCTCGCGGAGGAGCTCCTCGAGGTCGACCGCGACGAGATCGCCCTCGTCCCGGAGCTGGAGGAGATCGCTCGGCGCACCGCGGCGCTCTCGGCAGAGGAGGACGCTCACCGGCTCCGGTGGGGAGACGGCAGCCAGCTGGAGGCGGCGGCCAAGGCGGTCGACGATCTGCGCAGGCGCGTGGAGCTCCAAGAGCGCGCCGTTGAGCAGGACGAACGTGAGATCGCGAGGCTCGACGAACGCCTGACGTCGGTGCAGGCCCGTGCGCGGCGGCTCGACTTGTCGATCGAGGAGCTCGACGCTCGCCGTGCTTCGCTCGACGCGGAAGCGGCACGACTTGGCGCAGCGGTGACAGAGGCGGAACAGCTGCACGGGGTCGCGCGCGCTGCTGCGACGTCAGCCGAGGAAGCGGCCCGAGCAGCGGACCAGGAACGCCACCGTGCCTCCGCGCGCGCCGAGGCACTGGCGCGCGCGCTCCACGAGCTCGAGGGCGCGGGTGGCAGGGAGCTGCTGTCCGACGTCGAAGGGGTCATCGGCTCCCTCGTGGACCTCGTCGAGATCGACGCCGGCTGGGAGGCCGCGTTCGAGGCTGCTGCGGGCGCGGCGGTGTCCGCCGTGGTCGTGTCTGGGCGAGACGGGGCGCGTGCCGCCCTGGCGCGTCTTCACGGCAGAGGCGCGACCGGGGCGCTGCTCCCGGCGGGGGCTGCTGTGCGGCCGGAGGTGCCTCGGGGCGTGTCTCTCGACGTGCCCGCCGGGGCGCGACGTCTTCGACCGCACGTACGCGTGCGCCGCCCGACGGGCGCCGATGTCGACGACGTCCTCGACACGCTCGTCGGTCGAGCGGTTCGAGTCGAGGGCTGGGAGGCCGCGCTCGACCTCGCCCTGGAGCGCCCCGACCTGGTCGTCGTGACTGCGGACGGTGACCGGTTCTCGGCTTCGGGGTGGCGGGTGCGCTCCTCCTCGGGCATCGTCACCGCTGCAGCAGTCGAAGAAGCCGAGCGGCGCGCAGCCGAAGCCGGCGCGCGCGCCGAAGGCGCGAGCTCAGCTCTCGTCGAGGCGCGACAGGTCCTCGAGGCGGCGGCCTCCCGCGCCCGCGATGCGGCGAGGGCGTACGATCGTCACGAGGCGACGCGCGCTGCCGCGGTCGCGGAGCGGCGCCGTTCCGACGAGGAGCGCGCGCGCGTCGTCTCGGAGCTCGAGGAGGCAGGCGGAGCCCGTTCGTCGCTCCTGTCCAAGCTCGAGTCGGATCGCGAGGAGCTCGCCAGCCTCGAGGTCGCCCTTGCGGACGCGCAATCGCAGGCCTCCGCCGCCGCTGCACGCGCTGCGGAGGCCGCCGCCGTCGCGGAGAGGCTGGCGATGCTGAGGCGCGAGCTCGACGTGCAGCGCCACGCCCTCGACGTGCGGGGCGCGAGCGTCGCCGAGCATCGTCGCGTGCTGTCGGCACGCCAGCGCGAGGTCGAGCGGCGGCTCTTCGGCCACGCAGAGGAGCGCGAGGTCGCGGCTCGGCGCCGTCGGCGCCTGGAGCTCGAGGGAGTGACGCTCGAGCGATTGCAGCACCTGGTCCGGCGCGAGCAGGACCGTCTCGACGCGGTGCTCGTTGCGCTTCGCCGCGCGTACGCCGACCAGTCCGAGCGGCTCCGGGCGGGAGCGGCAAGGATGGAGTCGATTCGCGCGGAACGCTCGGCCCTCGAGCAGCGCCAGATGATCGCTCGTGAACGGGCGCGTGCCGTCGACCGCGAAGTGGCGGAGGCCTCCCTGCGCGCGGACAATCTGGCCGAGATGATCGTGCACGAGCTCGGCGCCACCCCTGACGAAGCGAGATCGGCACCGATGCCCGAGCTGCCCGAGGGTGTAACGGCAGCCGCACATGCGAACGCGCTCGCGGCGCGGCTCGCGTCGCTCGGCCCGGTGAACCCGCTCGCCCTGGACGAGCTCTCTGCGCTCGAGGAGCGCTATCGGGACCTCGACACCCAGATGGAGGACGTTCGCGCCGCGCGCCGTCAGCTGCACGACGTCGTGCGCTCGCTCGACCGCGAGATCGCAGACGAGTTCACCGCGGCGGTGAGCGACGTGAACGAGCACTTCTCGGCGTTCGTGGCGAGCTTGTTCCCGGGAGGCACCGGGCGCCTCAGCCTGACCGATCCCTCGGACGTGCTCAACACGGGCGTCGAGATCGAGGTGCGACCCGCGGGGCGCAACGTCCGGCGCGTGTCGCTCCTCTCGGGCGGGGAGCGCTCGATGGTCGCGCTCGCCTTCCTCTTCGCGGTGTTCCGTAGCCGGCCTTCGCCATTCTACCTCATGGACGAGGTCGAGGCTGCGCTCGACGACGTGAACCTGCACAGGTTCCTCGGACTGATCCACGAGTTTCGGGATGAGGCGCAGCTGATCGTTGTCAGCCACCAGAAGCGGACCATGGAGGCTGCTGACGCGCTCTACGGGGTCACGATGGCGCCGGGCGGGTCGTCCCAAGTGGTGAGCCAGCGTGCGCACGTCGAGGCGGAGCCGGTCGGCTGACCCGGTCAGCCGACCCGGTCGGCTGACCCGTGCGACGTTGGGGCGCCGACCTCCTGTCACCGCCCCGATAGGCTCGCCGGTTCGTGATCGCCCTTTGGATCGCACTCGCCGTCGTGGCGGCCGTCATGCTGGTCATGGGCACGTTTGGCTACGCGAGGATCGTTCGTCGCCGGCATGTCAGAGGTCCCCGCCTCGGCCCGGACGTTCGCGGCGCTGCGAAAGGGCCTCGCACGGCCACACGACCCCGGCCTGCACCGCCGTCCCCAGCGCCGCAGGAGATCGTCATCGGTGCGGAGGTCGAGACACTGGTCGCGGGACCGGACGGAAAGGCGCTGGTCGCCGAGACGCCGGCTGCCGAGGCGTCCGTCGAGGTCGAAGTGCCGGTCCAGGTCGCGGCGCCCACGTTTCGCGAACGACTGGGACGGACCCGCGGGGTTTTCGCCGGCCTTCGCTCGCTTCGCGGGAAGGGCGTGGACCCCGCGACGTGGGACGAGCTCGAGGAGAGCTTGCTTCGGGCCGACGTCGGTGTCGCGACGACCGACGCATTGATCGAGGACCTCCGGCGTCGAGTCCGGCAAAAGGAGGTCTCAGGCGGCGACCAGCTGGTCGAGGCGCTCGAAGGGGATCTCGTGGACCTGCTGTCGCTCGAGAGGCACTGGGATGCCGTAGCGGGAGCCGGTCCCGGTCCCGCTCTCGGACGAGAGTCGGGGTCCGCCGAGGGATTCGAGGCCACCGCCCCCATCAGCCGTGACCTGAGGTTCGACGACGAGGAAGGCGTGGTCAACGTCTGGCTCTTCGTGGGTGTGAACGGCGTCGGCAAGACGACCACGGTCGGAAAGGTCGCCCGCCAGCAGGTGGCCATGGGTCGCTCGGTCCTCTTGGCTGCAGGGGACACCTTCCGTGCAGCCGCCGGGGAACAGCTCGCGATGTGGGCCGAGCGGGTCGGCGCGGGAGTCGTCCGGGGTGCAGAGGGAGGCGACCCCAGCGCCGTGGTGTTCGACGCGGTGCAGCGCGCGGCTGCCCGCGGCAATGCACTCGTCCTCGCCGACACGGCAGGAAGGCTGCATACCAAGGTCAACCTCGTCGAGGAGCTCAAGAAGATCCGGCGGGTCGCGGAACGACCGCCTGGGCGTGTCACCGAGGTGCTCCTGGTGCTGGATGCGACCACCGGTCAGAACGGCCTCGTCCAGGCACGTCAGTTCACGGAGGCCGTGGCGGTCACCGGGGTCGTGCTGACCAAGCTCGACGGCACCGCCAAGGGCGGCATCGTCGTGGCGATCCAAAAGGAGCTCGGTCTCCCGGTCAAGCTCGTCGGTCTCGGCGAGGGTCCTGATGATCTCGTGCGGTTCGATCCCGCGGACTTCGTCGGGGCGCTCCTGGGGTAGCGGAGCCTGCGTCGGCCCTTCGGCTCGCGAGAACGACGGTACGGACGCCCGGGTAGCCTAGGGCCCTCATGTTCGACGCCCTCTCTGACCGCCTGGAGCGGATCGCCGGGCGCCTGCGCAGCCGTGGACGGCTCTCCGACGCGGACCTCGACGAGGCGTTACGCGAGATCCGTGTCGCGCTGCTCGAAGCCGACGTGGAGGTCGGCGTCGCCCGCTCGTTCGTGCAGGGGGTTCGCGAGCGCTGTGCAGGCGAGGTGCTGTCGAAGAGCCTGACGCCCGGCCAGCAGGTCGTGAAGGCTGTGCACGAGGAGCTCGTCGCCATCCTTGGCGGGGAGACGCTGAAGCTCACCTACGCATCGCACCCCCCGACGGTGGTGTTGCTCGCCGGCCTCCAGGGCTCCGGGAAGACGACGACCGCCGCGAAGCTCGCGCGTTGGTGGAAGCAGCAGGGGCGTAATCCGCTACTGGTCGGTGCTGACCTCCAGCGGCCGGCCGCTGTCGAACAGCTCCGCGTGCTTGGGCGCCAGGTCGGGGTCACGGTGTTCAGCGAGGCGACCGACCCCGTGTCCGTCGCTCGCGCAGGGCTCGAGGAGGCGAGGCGGCTCGGACGCGACATCTGCATCATCGACACGGCCGGTCGTCTGGCGATCGATGCGGAGCTGATGGACGAGGTGCGGCGAGTGTCCGATGCCGTGAAGCCGCACTACACGCTGCTCGTCATCGACGCGATGATCGGTCAAGACGCCGTGGCGACCGCCCGCGCCTTTCACGACACGCTGGAGCTCGACGGGATCATCCTGACCAAGCTGGACGGCGACGCGCGCGGCGGAGCTGCGCTGTCGGTGAAGGGTGTCGTTGGGCGGCCGATCGTCTTCGCGTCCACCGGGGAGAAACTCGGAGACTTCGACCTCTTCCATCCCGATCGGATGGCCGACCGGATCCTCGGAATGGGCGATGTGCTGAGCCTCATCGAGCAGGCCGAGCGGACCATGGACAAAGAGTCGGTGGCGAGATCGGCCAGCCGGCTGATGGAGGGTCGGTTCACGCTCGACGACTTCTTGGACCAGCTCCAGCAGGTGAAGAAGCTCGGGTCGCTCGGCGGTGTCATGAAGTTGCTGCCAGGCATGACGAGAGAGCTGCGCACGGCCGCGGACCAGATCGACGACCGAGAGCTGGCTCGCGTCGAGGCGATCATGCGCTCGATGACGCCCCGAGAGCGGACCGACCCCTCGGTCATCGACGGGTCGCGACGAGTCCGCATCGCGCGGGGGAGCGGGACCAGCACCCAGGACGTGAACCAGCTCCTGAAGCAGCATCGCGAGATGCAAAAGCTCGTGAAGGCCATGGCCAACGGCAACGGCGTCCCCGGCTTGGCGGGAATGCCGGGGATCGGAGGCATCCCAGGTGGCAAGGGTCTTGGAGGTCTGGGAGGGCTGCTCGGGGGACGCAAGCAGCTAGCCGCGCTGAGGGCGCTGGGTGGGGATGCGGGAGACGATGGGGATGGCCTCGCTGGACTGCTCTCAGGAAGTGGACGGCTCCCCTCGCTGGACGCGGTCGCGACCGGGGGTCGCTCGGCGAGCCAGGGCGGCGCTCGCGTCCAGCGCGGCGCCAAGGGCAAGAACAAGAAGAAGAAGGGCGGGCGGGTGACGCCGCCGAAAGACCGATGAGCCACGGCATGTGGGCGCGGGTCCCTCGAGACCTGCGAGAATGTCGGGCGAATGGCGCAAAGCGGGCCCGAGGGGCCCCGACGACGGAGGAAGCAGACTCGTGGCAGTGAAGCTCCGCCTGGTGCGGATGGGCAAGAAGAAGCAGCCGACGTACCGGGTGGTCGCAGCAGACAGCCGCTCCCCCCGCGATGGCCGGTTCCTCGAGGTCCTTGGTACCTATGCGCCACGTGGCCGCTCGAGCACCGATGACGAGACGATCGTCACGATCGACCACGAAAAGGCACTGCGATGGCTCCGGCAAGGTGCGAAGCCGACCGAGCGGGTCGAGCGGCTCCTGCGGACCTCGGGAACGCTCGATCTTCTGGCGAACGGTGGGGGGGGAGCGGTAGCGGATGCCGGCGCTGGCGGGGAAGCCGCGTCGGTGCCGCCGGCCTCGCACACCCAGCTCGTGGATGACGCGGATGCCCCAGCTGACGCGGATGCCCCAGCTGACGCGGGTGCCCCAGCTGATGCCGCCACCGGAGCAGGCTCGGTGTCCGCATGACGTCGGACGATCGAGAGCAATTCGGATCGATCGACGGCGCTGCGGCCGATCGGGAGGCATTCCTCGAGGACGGCGAAGACGACCTCGACGACGAGGACGCGTTCGATGACGAAGACGAGGACTTCGACGACGAAGACGAGCTCGAGGACGATGAGGACTTCGACGACGACGAAGAGCTCGACGACGAGGACGAGCTCGACGACGAGGACGAGGACGGCGAGGAGCATGGGGACCTCGGGGACGGGGCAGGCCACGTGCAGGCCGGCGAGGCGGACTACGAGCCCGGTGACGTGAACACCATCTCCGGACCGGCTGCCCGTCGGGGCGAGCCAGGTGTTGGGCGAGGCGACACGGCGGTCGCCGTGCTCGAGTACCTGGCACGTTCGATGGCCGACGATCCCGATGCGGTCGTCATCCGCAAGGAGGATCGTCGCGGGTCGACCATTCTGCGGCTTCACGTCGCAGCACACGACATGGGCCGTGTCATCGGACGGCGCGGCCGGACCGCACAGGCGATCCGGACGCTCGTCGCGGTGGCGGGCGCGAACGACGGGGCACAGACTCTCGTTGACATCGACGACGACTGAGCTCGCTGAAGGCTCCGATGCGGTGCCTTTCCTGTCCGTTGGACGGGTGCTTCGGCCGCACGGATTGGCTGGCGACGTGGTCGTCGACCTGTGGACGGACCGCACGGAGCGTGTCGGCGTCGGCGTGATCCTCTCGAGCGATGCCGGTGAGCTGCGCGTCGAGGCTTCCCGTGCTCACCAGGACCGCTTCCTCGTGCGGTTCGAGGGAGTGGGTGACCGCAGCCGTGCCGAGACGTTGCGCGGCCTGGAGCTGCGGGCTGCGGCGCTCCACGTCGACGGTGCCCTCTGGACGCACGAACTGGTGGGTGCGAGGGTGCTCACCGTGACGGGGCGCGACATCGGTACGGTGGCCGCGCTCGAGCCCAATCCCGCGAGCGATCTCCTCGTGCTCGAAAGTGGGGCGCTCGTGCCTCTTCGGTTCGTCACCGCGTTCGAGCCGAAGGTTCAGGTCACGGTCGACATCCCTGAAGGACTTGTCGACTGAGGCGCGTGCGCATCGACGTCTTCACGATCTTCCCCGACCTCATCGAGGGCTACTGCCGCATGAGCGTTCTCGGGCGGGCGCGGGACAGAGGCGTGCTCGATCTGCGAGTTCGGGACGTGCGCGCCGGCGCGTCAGACCCGCGACGTTCGGTGGACGACGCTCCCTTCGGCGGTGGCGCGGGGATGGTGCTCATGCCTGAGCCTGTGTTCGCTGCGGTCGAGGCCGTCGAGGGCGCGGAAGGACTCCCGCGGCCCTTGTTCCTCCTGTCGCCCGGCGGTCGACGCTTCGACCAGGCCGCGGCGCGGCACCTCGCCGCGGGCGCCGGCTTCTCACTCCTGTGTGGACGCTACGAGGGGGTGGACCAGCGGGTGGCCGACCATCTCGCCGACGAGGAGCTCTCCGTAGGCGACGTCGTTCTCGCCGGTGGCGAGCTCCCTGCCCTCGTGGTTGTCGAAGCAGTCACGCGGCTGCTGCCCGGAGCTCTCGGCAACGAGGCGTCGATCGACGAGGAGAGCTTCCATGCAGGGCTGCTGGAGTACCCCCAGTACACGCGACCCGGAGTCTTCCGAGGGTGGGAGGTGCCGGAGGTGCTTCGATCGGGGGACCACGGCCGCGTCGCCCGGTGGCGCCGAGTGCAATCCCTACGGCGTACTCTGGAAGGACGCCCCGACTTGCTGGCCGCTCGGGGCGGGCTCACCCACGAGGAAGCAGCCCTACTGGCCGAGGAGGGCGAGCTGCAGCTCCTCGCAGATCACGGCTACGATGCAGAGTCCGGCACCGGCCCAGCGGACTCGAAGGACGCCTCCAATGCACCCCACTGAGATCATCGACCGCGACAGTCTGCGGGACGACATTCCGGATTTTCGCCCGGGCGACACCGTGAAGGTGCACGTGCGGGTCGTCGAAGGGAACCGGGAGCGCGTGCAGGTGTTCCAGGGCATCGTCCTCCGACGTCAGGGTGTGGGCGTGCGCGAGACGTTCACCGTTCGCAAGGTCAGCTTCGGCGTTGGCGTGGAGCGGACCTTCCCGGTCCATTCGCCGACCATCGCTCGTATCGAGGTGGTCACCTTGGGCGACGTGCGCCGAGCAAAGCTCTACTACCTGCGTGAACGCTCGGGAAAGGCTGCGAAGGTGAGGGAGAAGCGGGCCGTCCGTCCGTGAGGTCGCACCGCGGCTCGACGCGCGTCCGGCGCCGATGAGGCCGCCGAGGTGAGCGAGGAGGACCTCGAGCGCTACGAGGCCGAGATCGAGCTCGCCCTCATCCAGGAGTACCGGGCGGTGCTTCCCATGTTCAACTACGTCGTTGAGACCGAACGGCGCTTCTACCTCGCGAACGAGGTTTCCATGACGGTCCGTTCGGACACGCAGCCGGCCTGCGTCGAGCTCGAGCTCACTGATGCCTGGGTGTGGGACATGTACCGCCCTGCGCGCTTCGTACCCTCCGTGCGCGTGGTGACCTGGCGTGACGTCAACGTGGAACGGCTCCCCGACAAGGACCTCTAGCAGCAGACGCGACGATGCGCGATCCGCCGGGGCGTTGCGACGGTTCCGTCTCGTGAGGTGGAGGTGAGCGACGCTGAAGTGCTGACATGAGAGGAGCCCGCGGCCGCATCGGGGCACATGGGGAGCTGCTCGCCGCCGAGTGGTACACGGCGCGAGGTTACGAGGTTCTCGACCGAAACTGGCGATGCAGCATCGGCGAGCTCGACCTGGTTCTGCGCAAAGGGCCGACGGTCGTCGTCTGTGAGGTCAAGACGCGTACCACGCTTCTCTACGGATCACCTGCAGAAGCAGTCACGGTCGCCAAGCGGGTCAGGGTGCGGCGACTCGCCGCCCGCTGGCTCATGGACCACGACGTTCACGCCCCGAATGTCCGCTTCGATGTCGCTGCAGTGCTCGGAGGGCACGTCGAGATCATTCCTGGAGCCTGGTGACGGAAGAAGACGTTCGGCTACCGTCCGTTCACCCTGGCGCGATCGAGACTGGCGACCGGGATGAAGCGAACGCAAGGAGGCGTCGTGGAGACCGTGAAAGTGACCCGTGCCGGTGGCGTCGTGACCGTCACGATGAACCGACCGGAACGGAAGAACGCGCTCACTCGGGGCATGACCGAGCAGCTCCGCTCGACGTTCGATGCGGTCGCGCACAATGCGGGAGACCGGGTGCTCGTCCTCACCGGGGAAGGTGGCGATTTCTGCTCGGGAGCGGATCTTTCGGACGCGGCCGCTCCGGCAGTCGGAGATCTTGCGTCGTCACTCGATTGGGTGCGTGCATTGGGGGACGTCGCCTTGTCGCTGCACCGGCTCTCGAAGCCCACCATCGCGAAGGTCGACGGCGTCGCTGTCGGCGCAGGGCTCGGGCTTGCCATCGCATGTGACCTCGTCGTCGCGAGCACGCGAGCACGCTTGTCGATGATCTTCACCCGGCGTGCGTTGTCGCCGGACTGCGGAACCTCCTGGCTGCTTCCGCGGCTGGTGGGTAGCGCGAAGGCAAAGGAGCTGGCGTTCTTCGGTGAGATCCTCGATGCAAGGACGGCCGTGCGGATCGGCCTGGTCAACCGTGCGGTAACCACGGACGAGCTCGATGCACAGGTCGCGAGCTTGGCAGAGACCCTTGCGGAGGGACCGTCGCTCGCGCTGTCCACGACGAAGGCACTCCTCGACGCCGCGTGGAATACGTCTTTCGCCGAGGCGATCGAGCGCGAGGCCGAGTGTCAGGCGGCAAACCTCGCGGGTGCCGACGTGAGGGAGGCAATCGCCGCATTCTCGGAGAAGCGTTCGCCGCGGTTCGGCCGATCGTGAGGATCGTCGATTGGTGCTGACGTAGGGGTGGGAGGGGACGGGTGGCAGCCGCTGCCGGGGGACCCGAGGAGGATCGCGGGAGGGCGATGGTTACGATCGTCTGGGACGGACCTGATGAAAGGCAAGACTGCCATGAATGGCTACAGCGAACGGTCGAGCGCGCACCCCAGGCCCCTTCCTCCCACGAACGTCCGCGTCCTCGAGGGTGACGAGGAGCTCGCGGTTGCCGTCGCCAGGGCGGCAGAAGGTGCAAGACGGCTCGACGACCGGCTGGCGGCGCGCGCCGCGCGTGACGCCTGGATGGCAGAGCACACCGAACAGCGGGTTGGCTGGGTGCGCTTCGTGCGCCACGCGGATGACGCCAGGCCACACGCAGGGGCCCCTGCCATGGGTCGCGACCAGGCCACATCGCGGCTCCAGCCGTTGACGTCCAATCCTCCTGCTGCCTGAGCGGGAGGGGTTCGGCCCCCCGGCCCATCTCGGGAGTCTGCGCCCCGCGAGCACCGGCGTCGCACGTTCCCCGACATTCCAGGGATCCCTGCCCGCCGGTTCAGCACGCGGGCTGTCGACGACCGTTGGGTCGTGTGACCGTTGCTGTCCATTCAGCGACCTTGACTGGGGCGGCCGGTCGGCCGGTTGTCGTGGAGGTGCACGACTCGGGTGGTCTTCCCGGCTTCACGATCGTCGGACTTCCCGACGCGGCCGTGCGCGAGTCGCGTGACCGTGTGCGAGCGGCGCTTCTCTCGAGCACATTCTCGTGGCCACTTCGGCGTGTCACGGTGAACCTGGCACCCACTGCGGTGCGGAAGGCGGGCGCGGGTCTGGATCTTCCGATCGCGTTGGGCGTGCTCGTCGCCGTCGGCGAGCTACCGGCGACGGCGCTGGATGGTGTCGCATTCGTCGGCGAGCTTGGGCTCGACGGGAGCCTGCGCCATGTGCCCGGGACGATCGCGCTTGCAGAAGCGGTGCGACCTGAACGGCTCGTCGTCCCGGCGTGCGACCTCCCGGAGGCGGCTGCCGTCCGGCCTGGTTGCAGCTTCGCCATGCCGAGCCTTCGAGTGCTCGTCGAGACCCTTCGAGGGGCGCAGCCGTGGCCGCGCCCTGCACCCGAGCACCGTTCAGCAGGTGCAGCAGCTCGTCGCGTGCGATTCGAAGAGGCGTCATCCGACGTCCCCCCCGGGGCTGCGACCTGGCGCGCACGCGCCCTCTTGCGTTATGGGGACCTTGCGGACGTGAAGGGTCAACGTGTAGGCCGCCGCGCCGTCGAGGTCGCCGCCGCGGGCGGCCATCACCTTCTTCTCGTCGGGCCACCGGGCTCGGGAAAATCCATGCTCGCCGTCCGTCTCGCTGGGCTATTGCCGCCACTCTCGCGGCTCGAGGCGCTCGAGGTGACCAGGATCCACTCAGCCGCGGGGTTGCCGATGCCCGAAGGCGGGATCGTCTGGGACCCGCCGTTCCGCGCGCCGCACCACAGCGCCTCGGCGGTGTCGCTCGTCGGTGGGGGAGCCGGGGCGATGCGACCGGGGGAGATCAGCCTGGCCACCCATGGCGTCCTCTTCTTGGACGAGATGGGTGAGTTTCCCTCGTTGGCGCTCGACGTGCTGCGCCAACCGCTCGAAGAGGGCGTGGTCCGAGTGAGCCGGGCGGGAGGCACCGCTGAATTCCCGGCGCGGTTCCTCCTCGTGGGCGCGATGAACCCCTGTCCATGTGGGGACGGGGGAGTGCCCGGCTCGTGCCGTTGCTCGCCGGCGGCGCGAGCGCGCTACATGCGGCGACTCTCTGGCCCTCTCCTCGATCGCTTCGACCTGGTCGTTTCGCTGCGGCGCACGACCGCCGACGAGTTGTTCGCGCCTGCGAGCGGGGAGACGACGGTGACGGTCGCTGAACGTGTTGCCGAGGCACGGCTGCTCTCGCGCTCGCGAGAAATGCGCTGCAACGCCGAGATCCCCGCGTCGAGCCTGGCGGAGCTTGCTCCGCTCTCTCGGGACGCCGAGGCACTGCTCGAACGGGGAGTGAGGGCGGGGCGGTTGAGCGGGCGCGGTGTCGACCGGGTACGCCGGGTCGCTCGCACGATTGCCGATCTCGGTGGTGACGGTGGACCGATCGGTGAAACGCACGTCGCAGAGGCGATGGCACTGCGGGCTGGACGAGAGGTGCTCGACATCGGCTCTTGAGGCGGGAACCTCTCTGGCCTCCTCCTGCGCGTCGGCGTCCTGCGCGTCGGCGTCCTGCG
>JAJZVL010000101.1 GCA_021845725.1 Actinomycetes bacterium
CGAGCAGGCCGACGCGCTCGACCCTCCTCGACGGTCCCACCGCTGGCTGCCCGGACGCGCCATCGGCACGTGGCGAGCTGGCCATTGGCGCAGCGTAGCGCTGCACCGGCGGCTCCAGGCGGACGGAGAGGGTCCGAGGACCCTACGCTAGAGGCATGTCAGCCATCCGAGCGAACGAGCCCCGCGAGCAGTGGCGCACGAGCTCCTGGCGCACCCGGCCCGCCGAGCAGCAGCCGAACTGGCCTGACGCGGAAGATCTGAAGGACGCCGAGGCCACCCTCGCCGGGCTCCCGCCCCTCGTCATCGCGAGCGAGGCCCGCCGGCTCACCAGTGCCCTCGCCCAGGTCTCGCGGGGCGAGGCGTTCGTGCTCCAGGCGGGGGACTGCGCAGAGTCCTTTCGCGAGTTCAGCGCGGACTGCATCAGGGACAAGCTCAAGGTGATCCTGCAGATGGCGGTGACGCTGACCTACGCCGCCGGCGTTCCGGTCGTGAAAGTCGGGCGCATCGCGGGGCAGTTCGCGAAGCCTCGTACCTCCCCCGTCGAGCGCATCGACGCGGTGGAGCTGGAGGCGTTCCGCGGGCACATGGTCAACGACGAGGCGTTCGACCCGGTTGCCCGGCGCCCCGACGCCTCGCGGCTCGTCGCGGCCTACCATCAGGCGGCAGCGACGCTCAACCTGCTCCGTGCGTTCACCAAGGGCGGCTTCGCCGACCTCTCCCTCGTCCACCGCTGGAACCAGCAGTTCGTCGCCTCTTCGAACCAGGGCCGCCGTTACGAGCAGATCGCCGGCGAGATCGACCGTGCTCTGCGGTTCATGGCTGCCTGCGGCATCGACCTCGCGGCAGAGGAGAGCCTGCACGAGACCGACTTCTGGACCGGTCACGAGGCGCTGATCCTCGAGTACGAAGAAGCGCTCACCCGCCAGGACTCTCTTACGGGCGACTGGGTCGACACCTCAGCCCACTTCCTGTGGATCGGTGAGAGGACGCGCCAGCTCGGCGGCGCGCACGTGGAGTTCTGCTCCGGAGTCATCAATCCGATCGGCGTGAAGCTCGGGCCGAGCACGACCCCCGACGAGGTTCTCGCGCTGTGCGCAGTCCTCGACCCCGAGCGCACGCCCGGGCGGCTGACGCTCATCACGCGCATCGGAACCGGCAGGGTCGCCGACGTCCTGCCGCCACTGATCGAGACGGTGCGAGACGCGGGACACCCCGTCGTCTGGGTGTGCGACCCGATGCACGGCAACACCTTCACCAGTGAGAACGGCCGCAAGACGCGGCGCTTCGGGGACATCGTCGAAGAGCTCCGGGAGTGGTTCGGCGTTCACCGCGCGATGGGCTCGTGGCCGGGTGGGGTCCACGTCGAGCTCACCGGTGACGACGTCACCGAGTGCCTCGGCGGCGCGGAGGCGATCGGGGAAGACGACCTCGGCCAGCGCTACACGACGATGTGCGATCCCCGGCTCAACGCCCGCCAGTCCCTCGATCTCGCTTTCGACGTCGCAGAGCTGCTGCGATCCTGACACACCTTCGCAATCATTCGACGCGAGGCGCGCGCCTTGTGTGCTGCACACTGCGAGATCGCACGCCAATGCTGGCGAATTCTTGGTCAATCCCTTTGCTTTGGAACCGCACGACGTTACACTTTGGCCGGGATGGGACCGTTGCGTCGATTGCGTCGTACCCCGTCGTCTCGTCGGGCAGCAGCACGTCACCGGTCGTGGTGGCGGGTCACCAGCGTCGCCGCTTTGCTTCTGACCGGCAGCTTCTCGCTCATGCACCTCCCGGCTGCGGGAGCCTCGGGACAGCCTGGGGTCACAACACCGGCTGGCCTCACATCGACCACGCAGACCGGCACAGCAGTCCCGGTTGACCACACCGCATATTGGCTGGACGCGTCCACAGGTGCGGTGTACAGCTTCGGCGGCGCGCCGAACTATGGGTCGATGGCAGGCCACCCATTGAACAAGCCGATCGTCGGGATGGCCGCCATGCCGACAGGCAAGGGCTACTGGGAGGTTGCCGCCGACGGCGGGGTGTTCACGTTCGGAGATGCACAGTTCTACGGATCCGAAGGAGCGGTGCAGCTGGTCCAGCCGATCGTCGGGATGGCCTCGACCCCCACAGGGCACGGGTACTGGCTGGTCGCCGCCGACGGTGGGGTGTTCACGTTCGGAGCTGCACAGTTCTACGGCTCCGAAGGGGGTGTGAAGCTGGTGGCGCCGGTGGTCGGGATGGCACCGACGCGCACAGGGCACGGGTACTGGCTGGTCGCCGCCGACGGTGGCATCTTCACGTTCGGCAACGCGCGCTTCTTCGGGTCCATGGGCGGCCACGTGCTCGCGCAGCCGGTGACCGGCATGGCCACGATGCCGACAGGGACGGGCTACTGGCTCGTCGCGACGGACGGAGGGGTGTTCACGTTCGGCGGCGCGACCGGACGCTTCTACGGCTCCCTCGGGAGCCAGCGCGTCACCCAGCCGGTCGTCGGCATCGCGACGCTCTACAACGGCGCGGGCTACTGGCTTGCCGGCGACGGCGGCAAGGTGACCGCGTTCGGGTCCGCCGTGTACTGGGGATCGACCCCCGAGCAGATCCCCGGGACGATCGTGGGCATCGCGACGGGTCTGGGCAACGGCGACCCGGGGCCCCCGTCGTTCCAGTCGGGCAGCTACGGCTACGACGTGTCGGGGTACCAGTGCGGCGGTTTCCCCCCCGCCCCCCACCAGATCGGCATCGTCGAGGTCGCCGGCTGGTCGTACGGATCGGTGAACCCGTGCCTCTCCGAAGAGGTCACATGGGCGGCCGGAGGGCTGAACCTCTACACGTTCTTGTCCTACGGCACCTCGACAACACCTGAGCCTGGATGCGCCGGCAATGCCACAGCGCCGACAGCTGACGCGTGCAACTTCGGCTACGGCGCGGCGATCGCGGCATTCCAAGAGGCAACGGCGGTCATCGGGACACGGGCCGACGTGCCCTGGTGGCTCGACGTCGAGCAGATCGGTTTCTCACAGAGCCCGTCCACCGCCGCGAGCAGATCGGTCGTCGTGGGTGCCTTCGACGCCCTGCGCTACACCGAGAACATCAACACAGTGGGCTTCTACTTCTCGGTGGCTCACTGGAACGACATCGTCGGCACGTACAACCCCTCTGCCCCGCTGTTCCCAGCGTGGTGGACAGGGCCCACACCGGCCTACAAGTGCACCAACGCACGTTCTGCAGCGCTGAGCTTCACAGACACGCTTCCCTCGGGTCCGATCCAGCTCCTTCAGTACACCGACAGCGTGGACGGCATGCCCTTCGACGGGGACTACGCCTGCTGAGCAACGCGCGCCGGAGCGAGGCCGCCTTGCAGCGCTCGAGCCGGATCGGTCGCCGGTTCAGTCGAGCGCGGCTCAGGCCAGCTCGGTGACGAACCGCTCGAGCTGACGCAGCGTCCGGCACTCGACGACGGCGTCGCAGTGCACCGCGTACTCGTCGACGATCGAGTCCCCAGAACCCCAGTACTCGCGTGGCTCGGGATTGAGCCAGTAGACGTGACGCGCCTGGTGCTGAAGCTCGGAGAGCACCCACGCACCCGACGCGTGGTAGTTGTTGCGCGCGTCACCGAGCACCAGGACCGTGGCTCGGGAGGTCACCTCGTCACCCCACCTGCGATCGAACTCCTCGAAAGCGTGTCCGTAATCCGAGTGCCCGTCGAGCCACACGACGTCAGCTTCGGCGGTGATCCGCCGAACCGCAGCGGCCGGATCATCGGCGTGCTCGAAGACGTGGGTCACCTCGTCGATGCCGTCGACGAACACGAAGCTGCGCACCTTGGAGAACTGGGTGCTCAGCGCGTAGACGAGCTCCAGGGTGAAACGAGCGAACGAGGCGACAGAACCCGAGATGTCCGCGACAACGAAGATCTCGGGCTTCGCGGGCCGCGGGTGACGGAAGCGGGGCTCGACCGGCACGCCGCCCGCCGACAGAGAGCGACGCACCGTCGCCCGGAAGTCCAGCGAGCCCCTCCGGCGGTTCCGGCGCCTTCGCCCGAGCCGCACCGCGAGCTTGCGCGACAGCGGATGGAGCGTGCGATGGAGCGCGGCGAGCTCCTCCCGGTTCGCGTGCATCACGTCGACGTCCTCTGGGAGCGCGCGACGCACCGACCGTGCCAGTGCCTGCGCGCCGCGATCGAGCACCAGGCGCCGTCGGATCTCCGCCTCGATCGCCTTGCGCAGCGCCGCGATGCGCGCCCGGTACTCGTCGGCGAGCAAGCGCTCCTCGAGCGTGGTCAGCTCCTCCTGCCCGCGGGCCTCCTCGAGGAGGCGATCGAGGAGGCCGTCGAGATCGAGATGGCGCAGCGTGCGGTACAGGTAGTAGCTCCCGCCGACAGGCCGCCCGGGCTCGATGGACGCGTACCGGTCGACAGCGCTGCGCGCGAGCGCGGCTCCGGCGGCTCGACCGCCTTGGCGTATGGCCTCGAGCAGGAGCGCAGCGAGCTCCGCACCGCTCATCGGCGCGATCGCCGCGGCACTCGAGAGCGCACCAGCCGCGCTCTCGCCGCGCTGGGCGCGGGACGAAGAAAGCTCGGCGGCGCCCCGCACCGCCGAGGCCCCCTGGGCACCAGGTCTCGGCTCCACCCGCGGCGAGAAGTAGATCTCGAACGCGGTCTCGAACGCGGGCCAATGAGCAGAGGACTTCACCAGCGTCGCACCCAGGGCCGCCCGAAGCGCGGCCGGGTCCTCGATCGCCACGTGGTGCACAGCCCGCGCCGCATCCAGGTGCTCGGTCAACGAGACCGGCAGCCCCGCGGCGCGTAGCTCGTCGACGAAGCCCGAGAGGAGCTCAAGCATCGGCGGCGAGGAGCTCCTTCGCCGCCCGTTCGATGTCCTGGCGGTACTTGAGCAGGACATGCAGCGTACCCGTCGCGGTCGCGGCATCGATCGACTCGATCCCCAGGATGACGAGCGTGCGCGCCCAGTCGAGCGTCTCGGCGATCGACGGGGGCTTGCGCAGCTCCAAGGAGCGCAGCGAGCGCACGATCCGTGCAACCTGGTCAGCGAGCTCGTGATCGATCCCCGGGACGCGGCGCAGCACGATCTCGCGTTCGCGTGCCAGCTCGGGGTAGTCCACGTGCAGGTAGAGGCAGCGGCGCTTGAGCGCTTCCGAGAGCTCCCGGGTGTTGTTGGACGTGAGGAACACCATGGGGACGCGGGTGGCCCGCACCGTCCCGAGCTCGGGGATCGACACCTGGTACTCCGAGAGCACCTCCAAGAGCAGCGCTTCGGTCTCGAGCTCGACGCGGTCGACCTCGTCGACGAGCAGGACGACCGGCTCGTCGCTTCGGATCGCTTCGAGCAAGGGGCGAGTGAGGAGGAATTCTTCGGCGAAGATGTCCTCCTCGAGATCCTGCCAAGACGAAGCCGACCGCTCCGCCTGGATCCGGAGCAGCTGCTTGCGGTAGTTCCACTCGTAGAGGGCCTTCGCCTCGTCGAGCCCCTCGTAGCACTGGAGCCGGATGAGCCGGCTGCCTGCCGCCTCGGCGACCGACTTCGCCAGCTGCGTCTTCCCCGTCCCGGCCGGCCCCTCGACGAGCACCGGCTTGCCCAGTCTGCCCGCGAGGTACACGACGGCGGCGATGTGCTCGTCGGCGACGTAGCCGACACCTCCAAGACCGTCACGCGCCTCTTGGATCGACGCAAAGGCCGAGCCGTCGGAACCTCCGGGGGTGGTCATCCCCGGACGTGCCCGTCGCCGCGAACGACCCACTTCACACAGGTGAGCTCACGCGGACCCATGGGACCGCGTGCGTGCAGCTTCTGGGTGGAGATCCCCACCTCGGCACCGAGCCCCAGCTCCCCTCCGTCGACGAACCGGGTGGACGCGTTCACGAGCACCGCTGCCGCGTCCACTTCACGAGTGAACCGATCGGCGGACGCGACGTCGCGCGTGACGATCGCCTCGGAATGTCCCGACCCGAAGCGTGCGATGTGGTCGATCGCGCCGTCGAGGTCGTCCACGACGGCGATCGCAAGTTTCATCGCCAGGAACTCGGTCGCGAAGTCCTCCTCCGTCGCCGGTTCAGCAGACGGGAGGAAGGCGCGCGCGCGGTCGTCGGCGACGAGCTCCACGCCCGCGAGCGAGTGGGATAGGCGACCGAGGAGCGCGGGGGCGATGTCGGCATGGACGAGCAGCGTCTCCGCAGCGTTGCAAACACCCGGTCGCTGAGTCTTCGCGTTCACCACGATCCTCTCGGCCATGTCGATGTCCGCCGAAGCGTCTGCATAGACGTGGCAATTCCCTTCCCCGTCGAGGACGTAGGGGACGGTCGCGTGCTCGAGCAGCGACGCGATGAGCGCCTTTCCGCCCCGAGGAACGAGACAGTCGACCAGCCCGCGAAGGCGCATGAAGGCGACGGCGGACTCGTGGCTGACGTCCTCGACGAGCGCGACGGAGTCCTCGGGCAGACCCGCCTTCGTCAGCGCCATGCGGAGAACCCTGACCACCGCGCGGTTCGACGCGAGGGCAGCGGACGACCCCCTGAGGAACGCGGCGTTCCCCGCCTTCACGCACAGCCCGGCCGCGTCGCTCGTGACGTTGGGCCGGTTCTCGTAGATGATCCCGACAACTCCGAGCGGCACGCGGACCCGCTCGACTCGGAGCCCGTTCGGACGGACCCAGCCGTCGACCACCTCGCCGACAGGGTCGGGGAGCGCCGCGACCGCGCGGAGGCCGTCGGCCATCTGCTCCACTCGTGCGGTGGTGAGCCCTAGACGGTCGAGCGAGGTCGCGTCCAACCCTTCACGCTCTGCGCGTTCAACGTCCTGCCTGTTCGCCTCGAGCACGGCGGCGACGTCTTGTTCGAGCAGGTCGGCGGCGGCGCGCAGGGCATCGTCGCGCACGTTCGACGACGCACGTGCGACCTCGCGCGAGGCCGCACGGACCCTGCGAGCCAGCGATTCGAGGTCATTCGTACCCATTGGTAGTCAGGGGCGCGGTGCTCTTGCGAGCCCGGTTCCCCATCCCCCTTTCAATCCGTACGTGCGGTTTTCCCGCATACGGCTTACCGACGGTCTTCTGGACATGGTTACGCTGCCTTTGGG
>JAJZVL010000102.1 GCA_021845725.1 Actinomycetes bacterium
GTCGTCACGGCCTCGAAGTCCGGGGCCGGCTCGTTGAGCCGTGGCAACGCCACCCGGGGCTGCTCTTCGATCGCCGTCATGCCCTTCCTCCTTCCCCACCCCAAGACGCCCCTCGCCTCGTGCGCCCTGCTCCTCGGGTTACTCCTCGGGCTGCTGACCTCTCAGCTCGTCGAGCTGGGCTCTCACGCCGGCCATCTCTTCTTCGAGGTCGCTCAAGTACTCTTCGAGCTCCTCTACTCCGGGCCGACGGCGACGGCCACGTGTGAAACCGCCTCCCGGGCCACGCCCACGCCCGTACTCCTGCCCGCGCCCGTACTCCTCGCCTCGGCGGTACCCGTAGCCCGGGCCGTAACCCGGCCCGTAACCCGGCCCGTAGCCGTAGCCGGGGCCGTACCCCGGGCCCCAGCGATGCCATGGACCATGTCCACACCAGCAGCTCATGTGACGCCTCCTTCGAGTGCCCCGCGGGACCCTACGACCGGCTCGAATGGTTCGACAGGGGCAAAAGTCCCGACTCAGCACGCGTCCTGGCTGACCACTTCGCGCACGGCCCGCAGGATGTCGTCGTCGTCCGCCAACGCGAACTGGTCGCTCAGCCAGGCTCCGGCCAGCTCGCCATGGACGCGTCGCAACGACCCGTCCGGGCAGTAGACGAGCCGCTCCAAGAGGCCGTTGCGCACGACCACTCCGAACGGCTCGGGGTCCCAGCCGGCGCTCGTCACGATGGTGCGGATCTGAGGGAGGGAGTAGGGCGAATCGGCCCAGAGTGGCAGCCATGTCATGACCTCTTCGGGCTTGCGGCCTCCCGCCAGGTAACCCATGCGCGCTGTGTCTTCGGTGAGGATGCCAAGGACGTCGATGAGCCGTCCGTGCCATCCGTTCTCTGCGACGAGCTTGGCGGCGACACCGGGCCGTATGGTCCCGTTCGCCACGACGTGCTGCGCCAGGGCTTCGGCAAGCTCCTCGAGCGTCGGCTCGTTCCCTTCAGGAGCCTCGGTCGCGGCGCCGGTCTGGGGTTGCATGGCTCCTCCTTCCCGATCGCGGGGGCGGCCCGTATGGCGACCAGCCCGCTACGACCAGCGTCGCAGGGAAAGGCCGCGAGGCGATAGGGCCGAAGGTCACGGCGCCTACGGCCGTGCATCCGAGTACGGCGATACCCCGGCAGGTATCATGGAGACACGCGAGGTCGTGAGCGCGGTGGCGAGGAGGACGAAGTGGAACTGCCCGATGACGTGGTGAAGGACGCGCGCCGACGCCTGCACCGAGCTGCGGGTCAGGTCGAGGCGGTGGACCGGATGCTCGCCGAAGGTCGCGAGTGCAAGGACATCGTGACGCAGCTGTCGGCCGCGACCAAGGCGCTCGAGCAGGTCGGCTTCAAGATCATCGCGGCAGGCCTGACGTTCTGCATCGAGCATCCTGTGGAGGCTGCCGAGCAGGGGTACCCCTTGGAGGAGCTGCAGCGGATGTTCACGCGGCTGGCGTGAGCACGGCGCAGGTGAACACGCGTGTCACGCGGCGCAGCGGTTCGGTCCGAGCTCCAGTCGCCGAAGCTCGTCGACGAGCGGCGCCGGAGTGGCTCCAGCATTCACGCTGACGATCTCGCGGTAGTGCGGTGGCCGAGGCCGTGCCCGACCGGATGCCCACTCGACGAAGCGGTCCTCGGGCCACGAGAGCTGGGGGAGGGAGGAGCGAAGGTCTCCGAGTGAGGCACCGACCACGGCGTGCGGCGTGACGGCGACCGCCTCGCCGTAGTGCGCGGGAAGCACGGTCGCGTCGACCGGCATGGCGATCGCCTTGGTGTGCAGCGACCGGTGGAGCTCCCGGGCGAAGGCCTCGGCGTGGTCCGCGAGGTCAGGGCGGCCGACGCCGTCGACGAACAACGTGTCTCCGGTGAGGAGCGCGCGGCCACCCACTTCGTAGATCGTCGAGCCCGGCGTGTGCCCTGGAGAGTGCAGGACCGTCACGACGAAGTGCTCCTGGCCGCCGAGGCTGAACCATTGGTCGTCGTCGAGCGGATGGAAGGGGAAGCGGTAGCCGTCAGCCGGGTTCAGGTGGACAGAGGCGCCCGTCGCCGACGCCAGTGCCCGGACGCCGCTCAGGTGGTCCGCGTGCAAGTGGGTATCGAAGACGCGGGTGATCCGCCATCCGTGCTGCTTGGCCACGTCGAGGTAGCGGTCGACATCGAGCGAGGGGTCGACGACGAACGCCTCGTGTTTCGCTCCGACGACATAGGAGAGGCAGCCCTTGCCCCGACGGCGCACCTGGACGATCCGCGCTGCGCCGAGCTCGAGGATCGCGGTGTCGTAGACGGCGGCCCAGGCGAGCATCCCGCCTGCCAAGTTGCGCGCCGGGATCCCTGACGAGCGCAACGCCTCCACCGCCCGTGCGGAGCGGGACCCACTGGCACAGATGACGACGACCTCGCGGTCCCGCACGACGTCGTCGATCTCCAACGCCAATCGGGACAGGGGGACGTTGCGTGCGCCAGCCATCGCCCACGCGTCGAACTCCTCCGGCTCTCGTACATCGAGCAGCGCTGGAGCATCGGGGGTTCCGAGCACTGCGGCCAGCTCCGTGGCACTGATCTCGGGCACTGCTCCAGGGGCAAGGTTCATCGGCATCCTCCGTGCAGGTTCACGATCGATCCTGACTATATACCCCTACCCGTATCAGTGGCGCTACCCGTGCCAGTGGGCGCGCCTGCCGGCGTGCGGAGCCATCGGAGGAATTCTTCGTCCCCGAGCAGGGCGAGGCGGCGCGCCAGCACCGGGTTCTCGTGGCATTGGCTCCTGTGGCAGGCGATCGCGCGGTGCTGGACGGTGCGGTCCACGTGGAGGACGATGTCGACAGCATGCTCATCGTGGCCTCTGAACGAGGTGCCGAACTCGGCGTTCAACGCGTCGGCGACCTGGCGGGGCAGGGTCCATGCCAGGATCGGGAGCTTCGGCACGCCGGCAATGGCTGCCTCGGTGGCACGACGGTGGTCGGGATGCCCGGTGACGCCCTCCTCGTCGAACACGACCACGAGGTCGGCGTCCACCGCTCTGGCCATGGCCTCGACCTCGCCGGCCAAGAGGTCGAGCGGTTCGCTGAGCAACGAGCCGTCGGGATGCTCGAGCAGTTCCACCCGGTTCACGCCGAGCTCGGCTGCGGCGCAGTGGAGCTCGGCACGGCGTAGCTCACCCAGGGCGCGCCCGGGTTTGCCCAGCGTGGACGCCTCGCCGCGGGTGAAACAGAGGAACGCCACCTCTGCGCCGTTCTCGACGAAGTCGTGGAGCAGGGCGCCCAAGCCGAAGCTCTCGTCGTCGGGGTGGGCGCAGACTGCCAGGACCGATCTGGCCGGCGGCAGGGGGGAGCATTCCTGGGCGCGTGCCCGTGTCATCGGGCCATCATCCTGCGCACGGGCTCCTCGAGCCAGCCCTGTGCGGCCGGGCTTACGAAGAAGCGGCGCTCGCCCGCTCTTCGACCTGACGACGAACCTCGTCCATGTCGAGCTCCTTCACCTTGGTGATCAGCTCTTCGAGGGCACGAGCGGGCAGTGCTCCTGGCTGGGCGTACAGCAGGATGTTGTCGCGAAATGCCATGAGCGTCGGGATCGACATGATACCGAAGCGCGCTGCGAGCTCCTGCTCGGCCTCCGTGTCGACCTTCGCGAAGACGATGTCAGGATGCTCGACCGACGCGGCTTCGAAGACCGGAGCGAACATGCGGCACGGTCCGCACCAGGCGGCCCAGAAGTCCACCAGCACGGTCTCGTTCGACTGCACCGTCTCTTCGAAGCTCTCGTTGCTCAATGCCACCGTTGCCATCGTGCCTCCTTGTCGGACCTGCCGTCTCGAAGCTCTCGCGGCTGTTCTCGCGGCTCCGACCAAGTCAACGAGCATACCTGTCAGGGTATTCCCGGCGATTCCCCGCCCCTCTGTGCATCTGATCCCTGCAGGCGTGCTCCCGTCGTCAGCTTGCCTGGCGTCGGGGAGCGCCGAGGTGGGCGACGAACCAGTCTCGGGCGGTTTCAGCGGCGGCCAGCAGGGTGCCGGGCTCCTCGAAGAGGTGGGTGGCGCCGGGGATGACGACCAGGCTGCTCTCGCAGGTCAGCTGGCTCTGCGCCTCGCGGTTGAGGGCGAGGACGGCCCCGTCGCGTGCGCCGACGATAAGGAGCGTCGGGGCGGTGACCTCCGCGAGCCGTGGTCCGGCGAGGTCCGGACGTCCACCTCTGGAGACGACGGCTTCGACTTCGGCACCCAGTTCGGCCGCGGACCACAGGGCCGCGGCCGCCCCGGTGCTCGCCCCGAAGAAGCCGACCGGGAGCCCGATGCAGTCGCGTTGGATCCGCAGCCAGCGCGTGGTCGCTGAGAGGCGCCGAGCCAACAGGGGAATGTCGAACACGTTCGCTCTGTCGAGCTCTTCTTCGGGGGTGAGCAGGTCGAACAGCAGGGTGCCGATCCCCGCCTGCTCCAGCACGCCGGCGACGAACTGGTTGCGGGGGCTGTGGCGGCTGCTGCCGCTGCCGTGGGCGAACACCACCACGCCGAGAGCGTGCTCCGGGACCATGAGGTGTCCCTCGAGACGGGCGGAACCGGCCTGGACCTCGACGTCCTCGTCGCACGTCGGCGGGTCGTTGTTAGCGTCGCGCGATGCCGCGGCCGTAGAGCCGCCCGCACGCGCTCGCTCGAGGCACTCGATCACCTCTTCGTCGGTGGTCTGGGAGAAGTCGTCGTAGAACTGGCCGATGGCGAAGAACGGTTCGGGGGTCGCCAGGCTGATCAGCTCGTCGGCATCCGAGCCGACCCTCGACTCCCAGCCGCGTGGCGCCACCGGCACTGCGAGGACCACCTTGGCCGCCCCCTGGGCACGAGCGACTTGGCACGCGGCCCGAGCCGTGGAGCCGGTCGCGATGCCGTCGTCGACGACCACCGCGGTGCGGCCCAGGAGCGGGACGGCGGGGTGGTCGTCGCGAAAGCGGCGTGCTCGCCGTTCCAGCTCGGTCCGTTCGCGCGCTTCGACCGCTGCGACCTCAGCTTCGGTGACACCCGCGCGCTGGATGACCTCCTCGTCGAGCACGCGCACGTTGCCCTCGCCGATGGCGCCCATGCCCAGCTCCGGCTGGAAGGGCACTCCGAGCTTGCGGACGATGATGACGTCGAGCGGCGCCCCGAGGGCTCTGGCGACCTCGAAGGCGACTGGGACACCGCCCCGAGGGAGGCCGAGCACCACGGTCTCTTCGCCCCGAAGGACGTCGAGCCTCGCAGCGAGCTGCCGGCCCGCGTCGAAGCGATCTTCGAACATGATCGCCACCTCCGCTGCAACCTTTGCCCAGGCCGACGCTCGACGCCAGGGCCGATGGGCCCAAGAGTGATCGCGCGAGGCCTCCGCGGACGCTGGCAGGCGAACCGCATGGGACCAACGGCCCTGTGGGTGGCGTGCGGATTCGCCGATCCTCGAGGCGCGGCAGGCCTCATCGATCTCGGTACGACGCCCAGGTCTTCTGGGCCTGCAACCTGGAACATGACTGGCACACGTCTCGAACACACAAGCAGGAGTGCCCGATGACCGCTCGCCTCGTGCCGGGTTCTGGGACTGAAGCCCTGGCCAGTGCGGTCGCCGCGCAGCTGGGTACCGAATTGACTCCCTGCGAGGTCGAGCGGTTTCCCGACGGCGAGCTTCGGCCAGCCGTCGCCGAGGTGCGTGGTGACGACGTGTTCGTTCTTCGATCGACCGGGCCACCGGTCAACGAGCACGTCGTGGAGCTGCTGCTGCTGCTCGACGCCTGCCGGCGGGCCGGAGCCGACCGCATCACGGCTGTCGTCCCGTACTTCGGCTATGCGCGCCAGGATCGCCGGGGCAGGCCGGGAGAGGCCGTCGGGTCACGCGTGCTTGCCGATGCCGTCGCATCATGTGGCGCCGACCGCCTCCTCGTCGTCGACCCGCACACGGCAGCGCTCGAAGCCGTGTGCTCAATACCCTGCGACATGTTGACCGCAGCGCGCGTGGTCGCTGACGCGATCAGACCGTCGATCCCCGACGGCGCCGTTATCGTCGCCCCGGACCTCGGGGCGACGAAGCTCGCCGAGCGCTACGCCTCACTGCTTCGGCACGGACCAGTGGCTGTCGTCCGCAAGACGCGTGTGAGCGGGGAGGAGGTCCAGGCCCACGAGCTCGTGGGTGAGGTACGGGGGAGGCCGGCGGTGATCGTCGACGACATGATCAGCACCGGCCGTACCATCGAAGCCGCGATGCGAGTCCTCGAGTCGCATGGCGCGACGCCCGCCCCGACGGTCGTGGCGACGCACGGCCCCCTCGTCGCCGGTGCGATCGACCGGATCGCACAGCTCGGCGTACGCGGCGTGTACCTGACCGACACCCTGCCGGTGAGCGAGGCAAAGTCGCTCCACGTGTGCACGGTCAGCGCTCTCCTCGCGGACGCGATCGATCGCCTCACCCACGACCGACCGCTCGACGAGCTGCTCTTCTTGGTCTGAGAGCGGCCACGACCGGGGATCGACAGAGGAAACGTCGCCGCACGCCAACGCGGCGAGACCGCCTCAGGAGCGAGAGAACAGGCGCCGAAGCACCGACTGCCTGCTGCCCGCCACCTTGGCGTGGCCAGGGCAGCGCTGGGACGCGGGCACCCGTCGGAGCACCTGGTCGACGTGCCGGCCGCAGCCGGCCCACGTCGTCTTCCCGCACGTCCTGCACCTCACGGCATGGCACATCGCCGACCTCCTGTCGTCCTTGTCAGATACCCAGGAGGGTATCAGACCACCTTCCATGTGGCATCGCCTCTGGCCGTGGACCACCCTGCAAATCACATCCTAATATTCTGTTGCTAGGATCTGTAGCCACGCCAGAGCCACGCCAGAGCCAGAGCAAACCACGCCAGAGCAAGGAGCCAGCCAATGGACACGAACGCACGCCCGGCCGTCCTCGAGGTGAAGGGCATGACCTGTGACGACTGTGCCCGCCACGTGACTGCTGCCCTCGAGGGTGCGGGTGCCGAGGAGGTGTCGGTCACCTGGCGCACCGGCGAGGCGCGCTTCGCCTGGCCCGGGGGGATCGCCGAGGAGGCCCTGCAGGCCGCGGTCG
>JAJZVL010000103.1:0-5684 GCA_021845725.1 Actinomycetes bacterium
CGACACGGCGAGAGTGTGGCCGTGGCGCCGCCGGGTCCTTTCGTCGCGACGAGCGCGCGCATCGCGGGGACATCGCCACGGATCGCGCTGAGCGAGCTCGCAGCGCAGCTCGATGACGGCTCGCTGCGCGGCGATGCCCTCGTGCGGTCGATCTGCTACGACAGCCGAAAGGCGCTCGACGGGTCGCTCTTCTTCGCCCTGCCGGGGACCCGCACCGACGGCCACGATCACGCTGCCGCGGCCGTCGCTGCCGGCGCGATCGCCCTCGTGGTCGAGCGGCCGCTCGACCTCGGCGTCGCGCAGCTGGTCGTTCCCTCGGTGCGCGCCGCCATCGGGCCCATGTCGTCGGTCTTCTACGGGCGCCCTTCCGAGGAGCTCGCGGTCGTCGCGGTCACCGGCACGAACGGCAAGACCACCACGTGCGCGCTGGTCCGCCATTGCCTGACCTCGGCCGGGGTCGCCGCGGGGCAGATCGGGAGCGTCGGGACCCACTTCCTCGGGCGCTCGATCGCCACGAGCCTCACGACGCCGCAGGCCCCCGACGTCCAGTGGACGCTTCGCCAGATGGTGCGCTCGGGCGTGAGCGCCGTCGCGCTGGAGGCGTCGTCGCACGGGCTGGACCAGCGGCGGATGGACGGCGTGCGTGTCGACGTGGGCGTCTTCACGAACCTCAGCCGCGAGCACCTGGACTACCACGGCACGATGGAGCGCTACCTCGAGGCCAAGGCGAGGTTGTTCGAACCGTCACGTTGCCGTGCCGCCCTCGTCTGGGTCGACAACGAATGGGGCCGTGAGCTGGCGCGAAGGGTCGAGATCCCGGTCACCACGTTCGGCCAGAGCCCCGCCGCCGACGTGTGCTTCTCGGTCGAAGAGCGCGGCCTCGACGGCATCGCGGTCGACCTTCGGGGACCAGAAGGCGCCCTGCGTCTCGAGAGCCCCCTGGTGGGACGGGTCAACGGTGCCAACGTCGTCGCGGCGTACCTCGCCGCGCGCTCCCTCGGCGTCCCCTCGGACGCAGCCCGTCAAGGCCTCGCCACTGCGCCCGCGCCGCCTGGGCGCTTCGAGCTCGTCGACGCGGGCCAGCCGTTCCTCGTCGTCGTCGACTACGCGCACACCCCTGACGCGCTCGCCGCGCTGATCGACACGGCACGGCGCATCGCGAGGGGCCGTGTCACGGTGGTGCTCGGTGCGCGTGGCGGACGGGACAAGGGCAAGCGTCCGGAGACCGGCAGGGTCGCGGCGTCGGCGGACCGGGTGCTCCTCACGACCGACAGCCCGGGTGAAGAGCCCATCGCCGACATCATCCGCGCGCTCTACCGGGGCGCGATCGAAGCGGCGACGCCGTCCGAGGTGATCGTCGAGCCCGACCGGCGCGCCGCGATCGACCGCGCACTCGAGGCGTCGGAGCCGGGCGACGTCGTCCTGATCGTCGGCCGGGGGCACGAGCAGTTCCAGCACATCGGGAGCGAGACCGTCGCCCTCGACGATCGCGAGGTGGCGCGAGAGTCCCTTCTCGCGCGCTCCGACGCGCCGGCGCGACCTCAGATCTGAGCACGAGGCAGGAGGGGCGCGCACCGTGTGGCTGGACAGGGAGGGAGGGGCGGCGACAAGCGCCCAGCCGACGAGGCGCGGGACGCGCGTCGTCGCGCTCGGGCGAAGCGCGCTGCGGATGTCGCGCCGCAGCGAGTCGCTGCTTCGTGCATGAGCGGTCATGCCAAGGTGGGTACGCGCAGCAGGCAGGTCGCACTCGCGGTTCGGGACGGCGCGGACCCGCAACGCCCCTGATGATCTGAGACACTGGCGGCATGGGCCGAACGGTTCATGTGCCTCATGTCGTCGAACAGGACGAGGATGGCACGTGGTGTGCCACCGCACAGGTGCGCGTAGGGGTGGGGGCGGTCGGCGAGGGCCAGACCAGAGAACAGGCCATCGCCGATCTCCAAGAGGCGATTGCGGTCCTGATCTCTGAGGTGGGCGCCCCACCTGAGCTCGCCATCACGCTCGACGTCGCCTGATGGCCGACGTCCCGGCCGTGCCCGGGGCCAAGGTCGTGAGAGCGCTCGAGCGAGCCGGCTTCAGGGTGGTGAGGGCGAACGGCAGCCATCACGTGCTGCGCCACGCCTTCGACTGGGCCCGCCCGTGCGCGTCGGTGCGCCGGGCGGGCGTTCACGCGCCAGGGCAGGGGCATGCTCAGCGTGCCGAGCCATGCACACGGAGCGCTGCCGAGCCATGCACACGGAGCGCTGCCGATCCGTGTGCAAATAGCGTGGCCGCCAACAGACGGCTTCGTACCTCCGTTCTCCGCGCAGAATTCCGCGTGGACCTCGCCGGACCGATCCATCCGCGAGAAGACCCCGGGACCCCCGTAACGGGACCCCTGGGGTCTGGACACGAGCGTTCCATCAACGCCCTGGGGGGATGTGCCGCCTCCTCTGTCGAACGTCGGCAGCGAAGCGGGCAAAGGATCGAGGGCTGAGGAACCTGATCCTCTCATCTTTCGGGAAGGGCATACCGTGCGGCTGTAGGTCTCCGATGCGCAGTGCAGCAGGGTCCTGCGTCACAACGAGGCGGGGGAAACCGGCATCCTTGGTTGCGGCAGCCCGTATCGCGGTCTTCGTGGAGTTGGCGACGACGTCGGGCACGGAGATTCCCCGCTCCGGCCTGACGAGGCCACCACCGACGTCTTCCGCTTGGTCGAACACGAGGTTGAGCGCGGCTTGCACTTCCTCGAGCTCCCAATCCTGCATATCGGTGAGCGTCTTGACCACTTCGCCGACGATCTCATCCGAAATGATGTGCGCGAAGTAGGCATCCCCGATGTAGGCGAACACGCCCAACGCATCCACGGCGTCCATACCAGTGAGCGGTGGAACCTTGGGGAAAACGAGGGCAGCTGGCCCGACCCGGGCGAGAGAGGCGGCGATCGTCGGAGCGTCGAGGATGACCTCGATCCGCCCTATGGTCAGCTTTCCTCTCTCCACTCGGCGTAGGCGTCTCGCAGCCACTCGCCCTCTTCCGACGGCCCCCGTAGGACCGGCTTCGCACGACGCGAAATCTCGGCAACGACAAGGTCCGCCCGAGCAGTGGCCTCGTAACTGGGGTCAGCCACGGCCTTGGCCACCAGATCGGGAAAGTCCTCGATCGTGTAGCCGGATTCGGCGAGTCTCTCGGCTCCGTAGGCCTGGATCCGGGCAAGGCGGTGAGCCCGCTCGTAGCGCTCCATGACCCTCATGGCCACCCTGAGGAAGGCGCTGCGGTTGCCTTGGCCGAATACCTCGGCCAGGTGGTCCAAGCGAGGTCGGTCGGCCTCATCGACCGCGAACCCGATCGTGCTTGACGTTCGCATGACCCAAGTATAGCGACTGCGTACCGTAGGCAACGCGTGGCGGACCGCCCATGCACGTGGGCACCATCGACACCGAGCACGAGCCTGGCTGGTCCTCGGTCCCTGGGAGCTGGACAACGACGCCTACGTGGCGCCGGTCGCTGCTGCGGGCGACGGCGACGCGGCGTGGTGAGCGGGTGGCAGCCGTGTCGGGGGCGTCGTCGCGACACCACGCACCGCGCTGGTCAGATCGCCGTGGGCGGGTCCGCTTCGACAGCTGCGCAGTGGCCGGGCGTCTCGTGGTGTCGCTGGGTGAGGGCGACCAGTGCCCCGGCGAGGAGCACCCCGACCGACAGGGCGAGCCCGAGGCTCAAGCCCGCTGGCCCATCGGAGAGCACACCGGCGAGCACGGGACCAAGGCACTGGCCCAGTGCGAAGGCAACGGTGAGCCCGGCGATCGCCGGGGTCCAGTGGTGCGGCTGGAGCGACCGGCGGGCAACCGCGGTGACCGCGGTGACAACCGACAGGAACGACCCCCCGAACAGCAGCGCCGACCCCATGGCCGCCTCCGGTGACCCCGACACGAGCGGCAGCAGCGCGCCGGTGCCGAGCACGGCGAGCACCGTGGCCGTACCGCTTCCCCCGCGGAGCCTGGCGATCGGCCGCGCCCAGGCGAACGCACCGGCGATCGAGGCCGCGCCGAGCACGACCCAGAAGGCCGTGATCCCCGAAGCACCCATGCCGTGGCCTTTCAGGAAGGCGACGATGAAGGTCATGTAGGCGATGTAGCCCGCCCCGAACAGGCCGTAGGAGACGACGATCGGTCCGAGTTGCCGGGCCGGCCAGCGCCTGTGGGCGACAGGCGGCGCCGGTGGCTCGGCCCTGGCCAGAGCGATGGGGGTCGCGACGGCGAAGGCCACGGCGCCGAGCCCTGCGAGCAGGACCCATCCCCATCGCCATCCGTCTGCGAGGCTCGTGGCGCCAAGCAGGTACGGGACCCCAAGACCCGACGCGACGATCGCCGCCCCGCCCCCCGCGAAGTAGATGCCGAGCAGCGTGGCCGCCCGGCGGGGGGAGGTCGCCGGTACGGCCGCAGCGACGAGCCCGGCCCCGGCGATGAAGGCGAGCGCGCCGGAGGCCCCGGCGACGGCGCGCAAGGCGACCAATACCACCGTGTTGTCCGTACCTCCCGTGGCAAGCAGGGCCATCACGGTGACCCCGAGGCTGGCGACGAAGACCCGGCGTGCCCCGTAGCGGCGAGCGGCGACGGCTGCCAGCAGCGCCCCGGCAAGGTACCCGAGGGCGTTCGCGGTGCTCATCGCACCCGCGGTGGCAAACGACCAGTGCAGATCGGCGCGCATCGAGGGAAGCAGCAAGGCATAGTCGAAGCGAGCCAGGCCGATCGCGACCGCGGGCCCGAGCGCCAAGCCGAGAGCGGTCGCCACGCCAGGGGGAAGCCTCGCGTCCCTGCGCGGCGATGACGGCCGAAGCGTCGGGCGACGTGCGCTCATCCCTGCTGCTGCTGCTGCTGCCGGTAGCCGTCGATGATCATCGCGGCCAGACGCCGGGCGTCCGTCGCTGCAGCGAGGTCGCCGTCGACGGTCACCCGGGCGTTCGCGCCGTCGACGAGGAGCATCAGGTCTGAACCCAGGCGCTTGGGTTCCGAGAACCCCGCCTCGGCAGCGAGCCCGGCGAGGTACTCGCGCATCCAGCGCTTGTGGCGGCGGGCCACCTCCCGAGCCGGGTGGCCCGGGCCGGCGACCTCAGCGGCGGCGTTCACGAACGCGCACCCCCGTTCCCCGCCCCCGCTCGCATGCCAGGTCGCCAGCCAGTCGAAGACTGCAAGGAGCCGCTCCCGTGGGCTGTCCGCGTGTGCCCGCACCCACGCGTCGAGCGTCGCCACCCGCTCGCCATGGCGCCGCTCGAGCACAGCTGCAACGAGCTCGTCCTTGGAGCCGAAGTGCGCGTAGAGCGTCGGCTTGGACACCCCTGCACGGGCCACGACCTTGTCCACCCCCGTCGCAGCGATCCCCTCCGTGTAGAACAGCTCGGTGGCGGTGTCGAGCAGCCGTGCGTGGGTGACTTCCGAGGAGCTCACCTGCCTATACTAACAGGTCAGTAAAGTCGCTGCTCACCCCCGGCGGTGCCCGGCATCGCGCCGGTGGCGGCGCTTGTCCCGGTACATGAGCTGGTCGGCGCGTCGCAGCAGGTCCGAGGCACCTTCGGTCCGGTTCCAGGTGGCCACGCCGACCGAGGCGGACACGCCTTCGGGGATCGCGTCGACGAGGCGCTCGGCGAGCGCGCGGGCACCGATCTCGTCCGAGCCCGGGGCGAGCAGGCCGAACTCGTCGCCGCCGAG
>JAJZVL010000103.1:5784-7063 GCA_021845725.1 Actinomycetes bacterium
CGTTCCATCTCCTCTTCGAGGCGCTCGTCCCACAGCCGCCGGTTGGCCAGGCCGGTGAGGGGGTCCGTGCGCGCGGTGCTGCGCAGCGCGTGCACCAGGCCGAGGACGACGGCACCGATGACGGCGCCCGTCCCGAACACCGAGAGCCAGGCGACGACCGGGGGGGTGGCCGTGCGCGGTCCGACTGCGAGGACCACGGCGTAGGCGGCCCCGGCGAAGGCCAGCTGACCGATCGCCCAACGAAGCGGGAGGTAGAGGAGGGCGAAGATCTCGACGAGGAGGTAGAGGTTGGCGAGGTCGACGTGCGCGCTCGCCCCGGCAGCGGCGACGACGCTGACGAAGAGGTTGGCGAGCCCGACGTCGACCTGGAGGCTCCAGTCCGAAAGGCGCGCGCCGATGACGGCTCGCAGGCCTGCGACGCCGAGCGCCAGGGCGAGGGCGGTGACGAGAGCCGCGAGCGAGGAGCCGGGCCAGTGGCGCAGGGGCAGCACCGAGGCGACGGCGATCGCCGCCATGACCTCGACGCCGACGGCGACGCGGCTCGGATGGGAGAAGAACGCCCGGGCGAAGGCGGCTGCGGTCACGTCGGCGGACGCTGGTGGCCGGGCATTCCCGCATCCTTCGGGGTCGGCCACCGCGTCGATCCTCATTGTTTACTTCCCTCTGGAGCCGGGCGTAGCTGCACTGCGCGCCGTGGGTCCCAAACTTCGAGCTGGCTCCGATCCGGTCCCAGCCGGGGCGGCCGGACGAGAATGTTACCCGCAGTGGGACGCCGCGCTCATGGAGCGCATCGCGACCACCAGGGCTCGCAATGACCGGCGCCGCTCAGCACGTCGACGAGTACGCCGATGTTCCAGGACCTGTCGCAGGAGCATCGACCTCACCGTGGCCGGATGTTGTTGTGCGCAGTACCGCGCCGAGGTGCACGACGTACCACTGCCCGCGCCACGAGATCATCGACGCGATGCCGAAGGACCGGACCACGCCCTTGGTCCGGTAGACGACGCGCGCGTTGGGCACCTCGTAGTACCCGATGCTGTTGTCACAGACGCCCGGTATGACCCAGTGCGCGTACTGGGTTGGCACGATGACCTGGATGAGCTGCGCTGTCGCGGTTCCACTGCCGATCAGTGCGTGCGCCGCGGCGAGGTCGAGCGAGAGTTCGGCGACAAGGCGCGGCTGGCAGTCGCCCTGCGCGTCGGGAATCGAATTCAGCTGGAGGTAGGCGGCAAGGGGGCGCTCGGCGGCCGGCGGGCTCGCCAGGTCCGCGCATCGACGG
>JAJZVL010000027.1 GCA_021845725.1 Actinomycetes bacterium
ATCGCGACGATGATGAGGGGGAGCGAGGGCGTCAGCAGCGTCGCGATCAGGACCGCGAAGAAGAGGAACGGGATCGACAGGGTCATGTCGACGATGCGCATCATGATCGCGTCGATGACGCCGCCCAGGTAGCCGGCCAACGAGCCCCAGAGGGTCCCGAACGCCGTCGCGATCAACGCGACGATGAGGCCGACTTCGAGCGTGCTCTGACCTCCGAACATGAGACGCCCAAGCATGTCGTACCCCTCCGGTCCGGTACCCAGCGGGTACTGGCTCGACGGAGGGAGGTTGGCGTTCAGGAGTGTCGAGGCACTCTGGTTGGTCTTGTAGATGAGCGGCCCGACGAAGCTGAAGAGGATGACCGCCACCAGGAAGATGGCGCCGGCGAGAGCGAGCCGGTTCCCGGCGAAGGTCCGCAGGCTCTCGAGCAACCGGGTCCAGCGCGGTGTCCCGCTATCGCCTCCGTGAGGGGCCTCGATGACTGGGGAAGGTGCTCCGACCTGGTGATCGCGTACCTCGACAGGTGAGGTGGTCGCCAACTGCGCCTGGATCGCCTCAGGGCCGTCGATCTTCGTGTCGTCAGTCATAGCGGATCCTCGGATCGAGGGCCGCGTAAGCGAGGTCAGCCAGGAGGTTGCCGATCACCACCGCGGCACTGACGACGAGGATGATGCCGAGGAGGACCGGATATGTCCGGTGCTGCTGCGCGTCCCAGAAGAGCAGGCCCATGCCAGGATAGTCGAACAGGACTTCGATCACGAGGGCCCCGCTCACGAGCAGCGGCAGGCTGATGCCAACCGCCGAGATGAACGGGAGCAGCGAGTTGCGCAGCACGTGCCGGAGGAGGATCCTCACCCGCGGGGCGCCCTTGGCCCGCGCCGTCCGCACGTAGTCCTCCTGGAGGTTGTCGATCACCGCGCTGCGGAGGTACCGGCTGAAGTAGGCAATGTTGGCCAGTGCGAGGGAAAGCACCGGCAGGACCAGCACTTTCACGTCCGTCCCGATGTTCTGGCCGAATGTTGCCGCCGTGGATGGAAGGACACCGAGCCAGATGTTCAGCACGACGATGGCGATGACGCCGATCAGGAAGTACGGCATGGAGTAGAAGGCGAGGAGCACGCCGGAGAAGCTGTAGTCGGCCGCCGAGTTCCGCCGCGACCCCTGGGTCATCCCGATCGGGATCGACACCAGGATGGCCACGAACAGTGCTGCGCCGGCAAGGATGAGGTCGCGGGGGATGTACTCGCCGAGAAGCGTCGCCACGGGGGTGTTCTGCTTGTAGGAGAAACCCAGGTTGCCCTGCACCACGTGGGAGAGCCAGATCCCGTACTGCACAGGCAGGGGCTTTGTCAGTCCCTCCTCGATGGTCAGCTGATGCACGGCGAAGCGGCTGGCCTTCGGACCGAGCTGGGAGCGGACCAGGCCTCCTGGCAGGGCATGGAGCATGAGGAAGACCAGCATGCTCACGAGGAGCATGACGATGATCGCCTGCCCGAGACGCCGGATGATGTAGCCGATCACTTCTCTTCACCACCGCCCCGCTGGTCGAGCACCACTGAAAGCTGGTCGTCTAGCCAGACTTCGTGAAGTACCACGTCTGGGGAACATAGTTCGCATATGGGTTCAGGTGCTGCCAGCCCGAGAGTGTCTTCTTGACCGCGACGACCTCGTAGTCCTCGAGCGGCCACCACAGCGAGGCCAGGTTCTTCGAGATGTAGTTCTCGTCGGCGAAGAGGGGCTTCAGACCGGGAGTGGTGTCAACTGCTGTGATCAGCTTCTGCGCCTTGGGTGTGTAGTAGCCACCCCCCCAGAAGTTGCCCTTGCCCCACTCGTTTGTCCCGGATGGCAGGAGCTGGTACTGCCCGTAGTCCCACATGAAGCCCGCGTAAGCGAGGAGCCCCCAGTTGCACGGTGGTGAGCTCGGGCAGACGCCGCCGATGGAGAACATGGTTGTCTCGGTCTGGCCGTCCAGGCTGACCCCGATCCCCGCCGACTTGGCGACCGTCCGGAAGGCGGACACCTGGGCGAAGAAGGCTGTTGTCCCCGTGGCGTACATGAACTTGAAGCTGAGCTTCTTCCCCTTCGAGATGCCCTTGCCGCACTCCGAGGAGCCGGTCCCGGGGCGCTTGCAGACGTCGACGCCACCAGGGCCCTTCACCCAGCCGTGGGCCTCGAGCAGCTTCGCCGCCAGCGACGGATCGAAGGGGTACGGGTCCTTCTTGATCCCCGGGCTCACGTACTTCGACCCCGGGTAGTCGGCGACGGTCCCGTAGTCCGGGAGCCCATACCCGTCCAAGGTGCGCTTGATGTAGAGGTTCTCTGTGATGAGGTGCTGGAGCGCCTGGCGGATGTAGAGCTGCTTGACGAGCGGGCCCCATGTCTTCGAGGTGAAGCCGAGCTCCACGACCTCGTTGTAGAACACCGGCCACGCCTTGATCGTGAAGCCATGGCTCTTGAAGTAGGAGATCTCCTTCAAGTCACCGAAGGGGATGTAGCCGAAGGTGAGGGTGCCCGAGCGCAGCGCGTCGAGCTCGGCGGTGCCTGTTGTGAAGCTGTACACCTTGTAGCCGGCGATCCGAGGCTTTGTCGGCCCGGTGTAGTGCGGGTTGGTCGCGAACTGCGCCTCGTGGGTCACCGGATTGTACGCGCTGATCACGAAGGGGCCGTCCACGGTCTTCCACAGCGGGTTCGAAGCGTAGGTGCCGAGGTCCTTGGCCTGCTTGAAGAGGAACGTGAAGACCTGCTTCGCCCCTGCGGGGGTCGAGGCGGCGGAACCTGCCGGCGATGTGGCCGAGGTCCTGTCCCATGCCTGGACCGGGAGCGGGTAGATCCAGGTCAGCTGGTTGCCGGTGAACCATGTCGGGTTGTAGGAGCGCTTCAGGTGCAGGACGAAGGTGGTGGGGCTCGGGTACGTGACGCTCTTGATGTCTGTCGGCAGGAGCCCCGGCAGGTAGTTGCCGAGTGTCTTCTTGCCTGCGTCCACCAGCTGGAAGAAGAACTTGACGTCGTTCGATGTCACCGTCGCCCCTGTCGACCACTTGAAGTTGGTCTTCATCGTGACCGTGACGGTCGTGTCGTGGTTCGAGTAGACGGGCGGCTTGCCGATCGACTGGGTGGCGTCGATGCCGGTCTTCGAGCCCGTCCCTGCCCAGTAGAGCGGGAGCCACATGTCGCCTTCGATGTTCGAGTCCCAGTCCTCGTAGGCCGTCGTCGGCTCGAGTGGGAGGATCCATGTGAAGATCTCCCCGACCGCGAGAGCGTAGGCGGGCACACCGCCGGACACCGCCTTCGCGCTCTTGGCCGCCCGAAGGGCTGCCGCCGCCCTGTCGCTGTGGTGGGCCCTCGCGCTCGCAGAGGCGACCGGCTGGCCCAGGAGCCCTGCGCCGCATGCGGTTGCCACCAGCGCCGCGCCGGCGATCGCGGTCCCCCAGTGCCGCAGCGTTCTCCGGGCAGGCGAGGCCGGATCGGCTGGGGCATGGCGCCTCCAAGCTCTCATCAACATGTTCCCCCCGGAAGGTCCGGTGACGCGTGATACGCCGTCTTTCGACTCATGTGCACCAATCAGGTTACGGTTTCCGCCTCCAGAGCGTCAAGTCGCGCGGGAATCCTTCTGCGCCCTCCGTCGAGGCTGCCACGCACCCGTCGCCCGTGACGTCACGCTCCTGCTGAGCGTCCTCACAGGTGACGGTCTCTCGCGAGCAGAGTGGCTGCAGGGCCGCACGCTTGCTGGACTGGCACCGGCATGCCAGAGTGCTCGCGGATCTCGGTAGCCGCACGGACCCGGGCCACCCCGGCAACCCGTCACGAACGTCCAGGGAGCGAGGAAGGGAGGCAGCCAATGACCGAGACCGCCGATCTCGTCCTGCACAACGGCGCCGTCCACACCGTCGACCCCGCGCTCTTCGGGGCGAGCGCGGTCGCGATCAAGGGCGGCCGGATCCTCGCCGTCGGAGACGAGACGACGATCCGCGAGCACGTCAGCGGGGGCACCGAGTCGATCGACCTCGCAGGTAGGACCGTCCTCCCCGGCTTCCAGGACGGTCACGTCCACGCATCGGGCGCCGGCATCGAGCGGAACCGCTGCAACCTCACCGAGGCGCACAGCCGGCAGGAGTACCTCGACACCGTCGCGCGCTACGCCAAGGCTCACCCCGATGCTGCGTGGATCACCGGCGGGGGGTGGTCGATGGACGTCTTCCCCGGGGGGGTGCCGACCAAGGAGGACCTCGACCGCGTCGTCCCCGACCGCCCCGTGCTGCTCTTCAACCGCGACCACCACGGCGCCTGGGCCAATTCGGTGGCCCTCGAACGTGCGGGGATCGACGCGCGCACCCCCGACCCCGTCGACGGCCGGATCGAGCGGGACGCCAAGGGAGAACCCGTCGGGATGCTCCAGGAGGGAGCGAGCGACCTCGTCGGCCGCCACATCCCCGAGCTCACGACCGAGGAGATCGCCGCAGGCATCCTCGAGGGGCAGCGCTACCTCCACAGCTTCGGGATCACCGCCTGGCAAGAGGCGATCGTCGGCGAGTCGCCTGTCGTGGGGGACTGCTTCGACGCGTTCCTCGCGCTGGACCGCGCCGGATTGCTCACCGGCAAGGTCGTCGGCGCGCAGTGGTGGGCGAGGGGTGCCGACGAGACCTTCATCCAGACGCTGCTCGACCGGCGCGAGCAGGCCTCGAAGGGCTCGCACTTCCGTGCGGGCTCGGTGAAGTTCATGCAAGACGGCATCTGCGAGAACTTCACCGCAGCGATGCTCACTCCCTACCTCGATCGAGCGGGGCACGAGACGCACAACTGCGGGAAGAGCTTCTTCAGTCCAGAAGAGCTCACGAGCTACGTCACGCTCGTGGACGCGCATGGCTTCCAGGCGCATTTCCACGCGATCGGCGACCGGGCGGTGAGAGAGGTGCTCGACGCAGCGGAGGCAGCCCGGCTGGCGAACGGGACATCGGACCGCCGCCACTGCGCCGCGCACATCCAGGTCGTGCACCCAGACGACATCTCTCGGTTCGCCCGCGTCGGCATGATCGCGAATGGCCAGCCGCTGTGGGCGTGTGCCGAGCCCCAGATGGTCGAGCTCACCCTGCCCTTCCTCGGACCGCAACGCTCGAGCTGGCAGTACCCCTTCGGAAGCCTGGTCCGCGCAGGTGCGCGCCTGTGCTTCGGCAGCGACTGGCCGGTCTCCACGCCCAACGTGCTCGAAGAGGTCCACGTCGCGGTGAACCGGACGGTGCCCCCCGACCACGCGTACGCAGGCGCAGGCACTGACGACACCGAACCGCTCCTCCCCAACGAGCGCGTGGATCTCGAGACCGCCATCGCGGCCTTCACCGCAGGCTCCGCCTACCTCAACCACCTCGAACAGGAGACGGGGTCGATCACGCCGGGCAAGCGGGCCGACCTCGTCGTCCTCGATCGCGACGTGTTCTCGGTGCCCGCCTCGGAGATCGCGCTCGTAGAAGTGGACCTCACGTTCGCCGACGGAAAGCTCGTGCACGACCGCAGGGTGCTCTGAGCCGGTACGCGGCCATGGGCTGCGCTGACGCAGTGGCGGGGCGCTGACGCAGTGGCGGGGCGCCATATCACGCCTGCGCCTACGACACGAGCGGGCACGCAGCCGGGGTGTGTGGTGGGCCGGCAACGACCTCAGAAGACCACGTACACCTTTCGCAGCGTCTCGTGGATCTCCCAGGACCCGCTCCAGCCAGCCGGAAAGAGCACCATGTCGCCGGCCTCGATCTCGATCGGCTCGCCCCCGTCAGGGGTCACGGTCATCGATCCGGCCAGGACGGTGATGAACTCGTTGGTCTCGTACGTGAAGTGCCTCGACCCGACCGTGCACTCCCAGACGCCGGTCTCTGCCCCCGAGCCGTCGCTCCACAGCGTGATACCAGAGGTCGTCATCTCCGGGCTGGCCGAACCCCTGGCACGTCCCCAGTCCTGAAGGTCCGTCCTGGACGCGGGCTCGCGCAGCACCGTGAGGCGGGGCACTGCAGTGATCTCGGTCATCGTTGCGACGCGGTCCTTCGGCGCAAGCCTGCTTCTCCGGCCCTATTTTTCACTTCTTGGGCGGGATGTGAATGAGCTTCTTGTTGACGAACTCCTCGATGCCGAGCGGCCCGAGCTCCCGGCCCACACCGGAGCGCTTCGTGCCGCCGAAGGGCAGCTCGGGACCGCCACCCTCGGCCTCGTTGATCCAGACCATGCCGGTGTCCAGCCGGTCGGCGACCTCGAGCGCCAGCTGCTCGTCCCTGGCGAAGACCGCGGCACCGAGCCCGTAGCGGGTGTCGTTGGCCAGCGCGACGGCTTCGTCGACGCTGCCCACCTTGTAGATCACCGCAGCCGGTCCGAAGAGCTCTTCATGATAGGCACGCATCTGCGGCGTGACGTCGGTGAGGACGGTCGCCTGCACGAACGCCCCCGGACCCTCGATCCGCCCGCCGCCGAGGTGCACGGTGGCACCTTTCTCCACGGCATCGTCGATCTGTGCCATGAGGTTCCTTGCAGCCTGCTCCGACGACAAGGGACCGAAGGTCGTCGCGGGGTTGGTCGGATCGCCGGGCACCTGCTCGGCCATCGCCTTGGTGAACTCGGAGACGAACTGGTCGTAGATGTCCTCCAGGACGATCATCCGCTTGGCGGCGTTACAGGCCTGGCCACCGTTCTCCATGCGCGCGGCGACCGTCTGCCTGGCGACGCCGGGGAGGTCGTCGGTGCTCAAGACGATGTAGGGATCGGAGCCGCCGAGCTCGAGCACCACCTTCTTCAGGTTCTGACCTGCGACGGCGGCCACTGCGGCGCCGGCGCGCTCGCTGCCGGTCACCGAGACCCCGGCCACCCTGGGGTCGGCGATCATCGAGGCGATCTGCTCGTTCGTGGCGAAGATGTTGACGTACACGTCACCGGGGAGCCCTGCATCCCGAAAGATCTCCTCCATCGCCAGCGCCGACTCGGGACACTGAGGGGCGTGCTTCAAGATGGCGGTGTTCCCGATCACCAGGTTGGGGGCCGAGAAGCGGGCCACCTGGTAGTACGGGTAGTTCCACGGCATGATGCCGAGCACCGGCCCGATCGGGCACATGCGCACCCACGCCTCCCCGGGCTGGGGCGACTCCAGCCGGCGGTCCGCCAGCAGCTTCGGGCCCTCGTTCGCGTAGTACTCGTAGATCGACGCGCTGAACTCGATCTCGTCGAGCGCCTCGCGCGTCGGCTTCCCCATCTCCCGCGTGATGATCGAGGCCAGGTGATCGGCTCGCTCCTTGTAGAGCTCGGACACGACCGACAGGATCTTGGCACGCTCCTCCCGCGAGCTGGCACGCCACGCGTCGTACGCAGCCTGCGACCGCTGGAGCACCTCAGTCAGCTCTTCGTCGGTCGCAGTGGGGAATTCCCGCACGACCTCGCCGGTCGCGGGGTTGGTGACCTTGTACATGCTCATCGTGCTTGCCCCTTGTCTACGGGTCCGAGACCATCACGAACGGCCGCTCCCACCACCGGTCCCTCTCCGGGTCCGGTCCGCCGGGAGCGCGCCCGGAACAACGGTACATCCAAGGCTACCCGAGCCCACCCGCGGGCGTTCGATCCGACGCCGGCGCTGCCTCCGCCGTCGGCGCCCGATCGTCGCCGACCTGCTTGCCCAGCTGGGGGATCGCGGCGAGCAGTCCCTGGGTGTAAGGGCTCTTGGGACGGCTGAGCACCTCTTCGGTCGGGCCCTCCTCGACCACCTTGCCGCGGTAGAGCACGACGACCCGGTTGCATAGGTGCCGTACGACACCGATGTCGTGCGAGATGAACACCACCGTGAGGGCGAACCGACCGATCAGCTCGGCGAACAGGTTGAGGATCTGCGCACGCACCGAGACGTCGAGCGCGCTCACGGCTTCGTCCGCGACGAGCACCTTGGGGCGCGGAGCGAGCGCCCGGGCGATCGCGACGCGTTGGCGCTGACCACCGGACAGTTGGTGCGGGTACCGCCGACCCGTGTCGCGCGACAGGCGCACCGCCTCGAGCAGCTCGGCGACGCGCTGGCGGTGGTCACCCTCGACGCCGAGCGCGTGCAACGGCTCGGCGATGATGTCGCGCACGCGCATACGCGGATCGAGCGAGCCCAGCGGGTCCTGGAAAACGACCTGCACCTCGCGCCGCATCGCTCGCAGCGCACGCTCGGGGCTGCCGTCGATGCGTGCGGCCCTGAAGCGCACTTCCCCACTGGTCGGGCGGTCGAGACCGAGCAGGATGCGCGCGAGGGTGGACTTGCCTGATCCGGATTCGCCGACGATCCCGAGGACGTCTCCTTCGAGGACGACCAGATCGACCCCGTCGAGCGCACGGATGAGCCCTGCCGGTGGCTCCCCGCCCTGGCGCGCGAGCTCCGGGCGGTACAGCTTCACGAGGTTCTCGCACTCGAGGATCCGGGTAGCGCCATCGTCGCACGAGGAGACGGGCTGCGCGGCATGGCCTCCCGGCCGCGACCACTCCGGCGAGGCATGCTCGTAACCGGGCGTCGCAGCCTGCGCGAGCACCGCAGGTTCGGGGCGGCCAGGCTCGAGGGCGACGTCTGTACGCCCAGCCCCTCCGCTCGTCTCGAGCGCACGGAACGGCACTGCGAATGCGGGCAGCGGATGCCAGCACGCCACGTCGTGCCCGGCCACGATCATCTCCAGGCGAGGCTCCTCCAGGCACTTCGGGGTCGCCCGTCCACAGCGCGCGCGGAAGGGGCAGCCGGCGATCCGGCTTGCCGCCGCGGCACCCGGCGCGGTTCCCGGGATGGTCGGCAGAGGCTGCAGCCGTCGGACGGGAGCGCTCGACACCCCCCCGAGTGACGCGCTCGTGGCCACCAGGCCGGCGGTGTAGGGATGGCGTGGGTGCGCGAGGACGTCGTCGACCGCCGCCCGCTCGACCACCCGGCCGCAGTACATCACCATCACTCGCTCGCAGATGCCCGAGACGACAGCGAGGTCGTGGCTGATGAGGAGCAGCGCCATCTGCTCCGCACGGACCAAGCCGTCGAGAAGCCGCAGTACCCGGTCTTGGACCGTCACGTCGAGCGCGGTCGTCGGCTCGTCGGCGAGGAGGAGCACCGGATGGTTGGCGATGGCCATCGCGAGCACGACCCGCTGGCGCTGGCCGCCGGAGAGCTCGTGAGGGTAGGCACGAAGGACCGCACGGGGATCGTGGATCTCCACGCGTGCGAGCAAGCGGGCCGCCTCCTCCTTCGCCTCGGCTCGCGAGACGGTCTTGTGGATGGTGAGGCTCTCGGCGATCTGCTTGCCGACGCGCATGAGCGGGTTGAGGGCGGACATGGGCTCTTGGAACACCATCGCCACACGCCTGCCCCTCAGGCTGGAGCGTGCCCGCTCGGAGATTCGCGCAAGGTCGCGATCTTCGAACCGGATGCTGCCCGTCGACGAGAGGCCCCGCGGCAGCAGCTGCATCACGCCGAGCGCGGTCAGCGACTTGCCGCTCCCGGACTCCCCGATGAGCCCAACCCGCTCACCTGCGCCGACCGACAGGTCGATGCCGTCCACCAGGCGGGCGCCAGCTGAGGAGATGACCAGGTCCTCGACGTCGAGCAGGCTCATCAGCGATCGCGCCGCCTTGGGTCGAAGACGTCGCGCAGGCCGTCGCCGAGGAGGTTGAAGCCGAGCACGCACAGTGCGATCGTCACCGCAGGCCACACCACGAGCAGCGGATCTGTCCCCATGTAGCGCTGGGCCTCTTCGAGCATGAGGCCCCATGAGGCACCCGGGGGTGGGGCGCCCAGCCCGAGGTAGGTGAGCGCGGCGTCGGCAAGCACCGCGACGGAGAGCAGGAGGGTCATCTGGGTGATGAGGAGAGGCGCGATGTTCGGCAGGACGTGGCGGCGCAGGATCCTCGTCCTCGAGACCCCGCAGGCGCGCGCCGCTGAGACGTAGTCCAAGCTCAGGACCCCGAGCGCGCCGCTGCGGGTGACCCGGGCGAAGACCGGGACGAAGGCGAGGGCGACTGCCCCCATGACCGTCAGCGTCGATCCGCCGAAGTCGGTCGCGAGCACGACGGCGACGAGCAGTGCCGGGAAGGCATAGACCAGGTCGGCCAGCCGCAGGACCAGCTGGCCTGGCAGCCCGCCCCGCTGGGCGGCGTAGAGCCCTGCGGGGATGCCAATCGCAGCGGCCCCGAGGACCGAGACCACGCCGGCGTACAAGGTGGCGTCCGTCCCGCTCATGAGCCTGCTCAAGACGTCGCGGCCGTACTGGTCGGTGCCGAGGAGGTGCTGCGCGCTCGGACCGGCGAAGGTGGCCGCCATGTTGATCGCGAGCGGGTTGTACGGCGTCCACACGACAGAGACGATCGCGACCACGATCACTGCTGCGGAGATCACGGACCCGACCACCGCCGAGGGGCTGTGGCGCCAGCGGTGCCACACGCTCGGCTCACCTGTGATCTCCCCGTCGGAGACGGGCTCGGCGCCTGTGATCGCGTCGAGACGGACCGGCAGGATGCTCATCGCTCCCGCGCGATTCGTGGGTCGAGGGAGTGGTAGAGGATGTCCACCGCGAAGTTGACGACGAGGACCACCGCGGCGACCAGCAAGACGATGTCCTCGACCACGATGAGGTCCCGGTTCTCCACCGATTGGAGCAGGAGGGTCCCCATCCCCGGAAGGGTGAAGACGTTCTCGATGATGACTGCCCCCACCACGAGCCCCGCGAGCTCGAGGCCGAGCACGGTGAGCACGGGCACGGCGACGTTGCGCAGCCCATGGCGCACGAGGGCTCTGCCCGGCGTGAGACCCTTCGCCCTCGCGGTCCGCAGGTAGTCGGAAGAGAGCACGTCCAACACCGCGGTGCGAACGTATCGACCGACGATCGCCCCCTCCACGACTCCCAGCGCGACGGCGGGCAGCACCAGGGATCGCAGCGCGCCGGTCGGGTCCGACCAGCCTGTGAAGCCCCCGGTAGGCAGCAGGTGCAACTCCACCCCCACCACGACGATGAGCAGGATCCCGAGCACGAAGCTCGGCACGGCGATGCCGATCTGGTTCAGGACGGAGGCGGCGACGCCGCTCGCGCGCCGGGACCTGACGGCAGAGAAGACGCCGAGTGGCACGGCCACGACCAAGCCGACGAGCAGCCCCAGGCCCACGAGTGGCCCGGTCACCTCGAGAGCGCTGCCGAGCTCGCTCGCGATCGGCTGCCCCGAGATGTACGACGTGCCGAGGTGCCCTGAGACGATCCCGCCGACCCAGTCGACGTACTGACGCCAGATCGGCTTGTCGAGACCGAGCTTGTCGGTGAGCGCGCGTACCGCGCTCGGCGTCGCCTGCGTGCCCAGGATGACCTCGGCGGGCTTGCCAGGCAGGATCGCGAGCACGACGAAGACGATCACCGAGGCGGCCGCCAGCGTCACGAGGAGCAGAACGACTCGGCGTAGGAGGTACCGGGTCAGCGCCCGCTCCTTCCCTGGGATCTCCCTCCGGGCGTCAGGGTCCCTCGGGGCGTCAGGAGGTGAAGCCGAGGCGGCGCTCCTGCGCGCTCAGCTTGCCTCCGATCTGGAGGGCTGAGAGCTGGAACGACTCGGACAGGGACCCATGCGGAAGGCCGACGATGTCCCGCTTGGCCACGGTGATCTCTGGCAGGTTGAAGAACCATACGTTCACCGCCTGGTGGGCGATCAGGGTCTCCGCTTTCTCGTAGTCCGCCACCCACTGCGCCTGGGTGGGAGCCTCGTTCCCCTCGGTGAGCAGCGCTGTGACCTCTCGGGTGTCGGCATAGTGCCAGTAGTACTTCGGGTTCGTGTAGTTGGAGATGTCGCGTGCCTCTGCGTGGTCGATGATCGTCGACTGGAAGTCGCCGGCCTCGAACACCTGGCTCAGCCACAGTGGCCACTGGATGTTCGACAGTGTGACATCGATCCCGACCTGCTTCAGCTCGGCCGCCACGACGGGGCCGTCCGCCTTGGCGTAGGGGTACGGCGGCAGCACGAGGGCGAGCCGGAAGCCGTGCGGGTAGCCGGCCTCGGCAAGGAGCTTCTTCGCCTTCTTGATGCTGTGCGGGTAGAGGTTCGCCAGCTTCGGCAGGAAGTAGGGATCACCTGGCACCGAGTCGCTGCCGATGATGCGCCCGTAGCCCGCCTCTGCAGCCTGGTTCATCGCCTTCTTTGTCAACGCGTAGGAGATGGCCTGACGGACGAGCTGCTTCCTGAGCGGCCCGTACGCGTCGTTCAAGGTGAGCTGGACCTTGCCGCTCGTCGGGCCGATGTCCACGCTGAAGCCGGCGGACTCGAGCGAGCGCACGCTCTGGGGGACCGGCAGGTTGTCGATGATGTCGATCTGGCCACCTCGGAGCGCCGAGATCTCGGCGTTGGGTGTCGAGAAGTACCGGAACTCCACCTTCGCCACCTTGGGGGCGGGACCCCAGTAATGGGGGTTCCTCACCAGCGTCACGCTGTAGTTCGGCACGTAGCTCGTGAAGGCGAACGGGCCGGTCCCCACCGGGTGCGTCGCGATGCTGGCGACTGCGGAGGGATCGAGGATCTCACCGTTGCTGTACGCGGCCAACGTGTAGAGCCACTCCCAGTCGCGGTGGGCGAGGGTCACGACGACCTTGTCGGACCCCGACGCGACGGCGGACTTCACGAGCCCTGTCCACAGGTCCTTGTACGGGTACTGGGACCCGGGCGAGACCACCCGGTCGATGCTGTAGACGACGTCGGCGGCGGTGAGCGGGTCGCCGTTGGAGAACGTGACGCCGCGGCGCAGCGTGAAGGTGTACACGGTGCCTGTCTTCGACAGGGTCCACGAGGACGCAAGTACGGGCACGATCTTCCCGTTGGGCGAGAGCTGGGCGAGGTGCTGGTAGACGTTGTAGTCGAACACCTCGTCGATCGCCGCGGCGGCGTTCGAGGTGGGATCGAGCGATGGCGGTGCGACCGAGGAGCCGATCACGATGCTCGAGTCGTTGGCGGCCTTGGTCGCAGCCGACGCCGGTGCTGCAGCCCACAGGCTCGCCACCGCACCGACGCACAGGAGGGTGCCGATGCGGCCGAGCAGCCCCACGACCCCGCGGCCCCGACTGCCTCTTCTCGCCATGAGCTCCCTCCCCGTTTCCCCTCGCTGCGCGCGCACGTGGGGTGCCAGCAGCAACGTCACACGTTCGTAATATTTTACAAGAGCCGGCCGCGGATGTCAACTTGGTGACCTGGTCCGACAATCAGCCAAGTGCCTGCGCGTCGAGCAGCAGCCTCACCGCGGTGCGGTCCTCTGGAGGCAGCAGAACGCCGTAGTACTCGAAGAGGTTCTCTCGCGCGATGCGGCCCGCGCGGGGGGCGTCTTTGGCGCGGATGGCCTCGAGGACGTCCGCGTGGTGGAGGAGGCTCAGCTCCATGGTCGAGGTGCCCTCCTGCGAGCCCGCGATCTTCGAGGCGATCATGCCGAGCACGACGTCGTGCACCACCTCGTTGAACATCTGGATGAGCGCGTTGCCGCTGGCCTGGGCCACGAGCGCGTGGAAGCGCACGTCGGCGGCGCTGAAGGCTTCGTACCCTCGGGGCATCGCTGCTCGCATCTCCTCGAGCGCCGTCTCCATCGCCACGAGGTCCTCGTGGGTCCGCAGGCGCGCCGCGAGCATGTTCGCCGAGCTCTCCATGAGCATGCGGAAGTGGATGAGGTCGACCAGTCGGACCCGCCGCCCCATCACCAGGCGGTCGACCGTCTTGCGCAGCGCGACGGTCGAGAGACCGAGCACCTCCGCGCCGTTCGGATTGCCCGGCCGTGACCTGACGAGGCCACTGCTCTCGAGCACCCGCATCGCCTCTCGCACCGTCGAGCGGCTGACCGAGAACTGCGACATCATCTCGCGCTCGCTCGGCAGGAAGTCGCCGTCTCGAAGCCGACCCTCGACGATCGCCTCTTCGATCTGCTCGACGATGCGCTCGTAGGAGCGCACGGGACGAATCGGGCGGAAGCTGACATCGCCATGTCCCTCGAGCGTCGCCGATCCCGGCTTCGGCCCGGAGTCGTCGATGCGCTGGGGGTGACTGCGCGCCTGCCCTCTCATCTTCCTCGCCCCCTTGGCGTGAGGCCCGACACGCCGGCACGTCGTCGCTGAGTACTGCGTAGCATACTGGCCGGACCAACACCGGGAGGAAGGAAGGGAGCACGTGCTCCACCAAGGCACTGCCCGAGACGTCGTGGTGCCCGAGAAGGAGGTGATCGAGCTCGCTCGAGAGCTCGTCCGATGTCGCTCGGTCTACGACCCCGAACGCGGAACGGACGAACGCTCCGCGGCGCGCCTGGTCGAGGATCGGATGCGGAGCTTCGGCTGGAGCGTCGAGGTGACCGAGGTCGCGCCCGGCCGGTCCAACGTCATCGCAACCCTGCCCGTGCACTCGCCGGGAAGGACGCTCGCCTTCGAGGGCCATCTCGACGTGGTGACCGCGGGAGACGAGACCGGCTGGTCCGTCAGCCCTTTCAGTGCCCAGCTCGTGGGCGATCGTCTCTACGGCCGGGGAGCCGCTGACATGAAGGGGGGCGTCGCCGCCATGATCTACGGTGCCCGTGCCCTCGAGCTCGCCGGACCGTTCCCCGGCAGCGTGAAGGTCTGCGCCCTCGTCGACGAGGAGGGCATGATGGCTGGCGCCAAGCATGCCGCCGCGTCCGGCGCGCTCGACGCGGTGACAGGCATGATCGTCTGCGAGCCCGAGGGCGACGAGGTCTGCCCGAGCTCGAAGGGTGCGATCAGGCTCCGTCTCGAGGTGACCGGCGCCATGGCCCACGGCGCGATGCCCAAGCTCGGACACAGCCCGCTGCCGACCCTCGCGTCGTGCGTCGAGCACCTTCGCCGGATCGAGGCGCGTCTCCAGGGAGCGCACGGTCCACACCCCCAGCTCGGCGACCTCTACCTGACCCCTACCGCCCTCGTGGCCGGCTCGGCCCAGCAGATGAACGTCATCCCTGCGTCAGGGAGCCTCTACGTCGACGTTCGCACGATCCCGGGCGTCGACCATCGTTCGCTGGTCGAGGAGCTGTCCAGCGCGTTCGCGGAGATCGCACGCACCGAAGGCACGCAGGCCGCGCTCGAGGTCGTCGACGACCGTCCCCCCGTCGACACGCCGGAGGACGACCGCGTGGTCCGCTGCGTGGTCGATGCGCACGAGCTCGAGACGGGATCGCGGCCGACCATCGGCGGGGTGCCAGGCACCACCGACGGCACGATCTTCACCCGGGACCTGCGGATTCCCACCGTGGTCTACGGACCGGGAGGAAAGTGGATCGCCCACCAGGTCGACGAGTTCGTGACCGTCGGCGAGATCGTCCGCTACGCACGCACCTACGCGCGTGCTGCGCGCCAGTTCCTGACGGAGCGCTGAGGTGCCGGTCCACGCGGGAACGCACAACGACCTGCGCGACGTGACAGGGGTACGGGTCGGTCATGCCCAGCGCACCGACCACGGGTGGCTGAGTGGGGTGACCGTGGTGCTCCCGCCCCCGGAGGGGGCGACGTGTGGTGTCGACGTCCGCGGCGGTGCCCCGGGAACGAGGGAGACCGATCTTCTCGACCCGCGCAACACGGTCGAGCGTGTCCATGGGATCGTGCTCACCGGTGGCAGCGCCTACGGGCTCGCCGCCGTCGACGGCGTGGTCCACGCACTCGGCGACGCGCGGATCGGCTTCCCGGTGGGCGACGCCCCCCATGAGGTGGTCCCGATCGTCCCGGCTGCCGTGATCTTCGACCTCGGCCGCGGCGGAGACTTCGCGAGGCGCCCCACAGCGCAGGTCGGCCGCGAGGCGTATCTCTCCGCGATCGCCGGCACACCCCTGGCACCTCTCCAGGGCTGCGTCGGCGCAGGTACTGGGGCGTGCGCAGGCCGCCTGAAAGGCGGTGTTGGCTCTGCGAGCAGCGTGCTGGACGACGGCTCGACGGTCGCAGCACTGATGGTGGTGAACTCGCACGGAACGACCGTCGATCCGGCGACCGGGGCACTTCTCGGCGCAGCCTTCGGTCTCGCCGGAGAGTTCAGCGCGCTGCGGCCGACTGCGGCGCCGGGCGATGTGGGTGGGCCGGCACCGCGCACGCTCAACACGACGATCGGGGTCGTCGTGACGGACGTCGGGCTCACGAAAGCGCAGTGCGCCAAGCTGGCAGGCGTGGCGCACGACGGGCTCGCGCGTGCGATCCACCCTGCGCACAGCCCCTATGACGGCGACACCGTGTTCGCAATGGCGACCGGCTCGCGAACGGGTCACGTCGAGCTCGCCTCCTTCTACTCCCTCCTCGAGGTCGCTGCGGACTGCGTCACCCGGTCGATCGTGCATGCGATGCTGCACGCCGAATCGGTCGAGACCGAGGCCGGCCGGTGGCCCGCCTATCGCGACGTCCACCTCGAGACGGGGGCACCATGAGCGCACCGATCGGCCGGCTCCCGTTCCCCCCAGGTCTCCCGATCGGAGACGGCTGGGACGTCTCGGTGCCGACGGCGCCCGTGATCTTCCCCTTCGACGGCACGGTGGTCGCCCGAGCGCCGGTGGGTTCCGTGCCTCACGCCAAGCGTGCGCTCGACGCCGCGGTGGATGCCGAGGCGGCGACCGCCGCGCTTCCCTCCCACGTGCGGCGTGTGGTGCTCTCGGAGGCAGCGGCCCGCATCACGCGAACAAGGCAAGCGTTCGAGGACCTCCTCGTGCTCGAGACGGGAAAGCCGCTGGTCGACTGCCGCACCGAGGTCTCACGTGCCATCGTCACGCTGCAATCCGCCGCTGAGGAGGTCGCACGGATCCACGGCGAGACGGTTCCACTCGACCTTCTCCCGTCGGGAGAGGGGCTCTTCGGCTTCTGGACCCGCGTGCCGATCGGCGTCGTGATCGGCATCACCGGGTTCAACTACCCGCTCCTGCTCGCCGCCCACAAGGTCGCTCCCTCGCTCGCTGCAGGCTGCCCCGTGATTTGCAAGCCCGCCCCGCAGACGCCGCTCGCGACGCTGTGGCTCGCCGACATCCTGCGTCGAGCTCTCACCGATGCCGGCTGCTCGCCCGCATCGGTCCAGGTCGTGACCGGTGGCGCCGACGTCGGGGCAGCCCTGACCACCGACAGCCGGATCGGGGCCGTGTCCTTCACCGGCTCCGCCGCTGTCGGCCATCGAATCGCGCGCGATGCCGCTCCGACCAAGACGCTGCTCGAGCTCGGGTCGAACTCGGCGCTCCTGGTCTGCAGCGACGCCGACCTCGACGCGGCCGCCGACGCCGTCGTCCGAGGTGGCTTCTACGCCTCGGGGCAGGCATGCATCTCCGTCCAACGAGTCGTGGTCCTCGAGGACGTCATCGAGCCCTTCACCGAGCGGCTCACCACCGCCATGAAGGACGTCTCCGTCGGCGATCCGCGCGACGCGGCGACGCGGGTGTCGTCGCTGATCGTTCCTTCAGCCGCAGCTCGCGTCGAGCAGTGGATCGAGCGGGCGGTGCACGACGGCGCGCAGGTGCTCTACCGGGGAGAGGGGCGCGCGAGCACGGTTGCTCCGACCGTGCTCACGAACGTGGAGGAGACCTGTGACGTGTGGCGCGAAGAGGTCTTCGGCCCAGTCGTCTGCCTGCGCTCGGTCTCTTCGGTCGAAGAAGGGTTCGAGACGCTGAACCGCAGCCGGTACGGGCTCCATGCGAGCATCTACACGTCGTCGCTTGCCGTCGCCTTCGACGCGCTGCGACGGTGCAAGGTCGGCGGGGTCGTGGTGAACGAGGTACCCGGGTTCCGCGCGGACAACATGCCCTACGGCGGGGTCAAGGACTCGGGGTCGGGGCGTGAGGGCCCACGCTTCGCGATCGAAGAGCTGACCGTGACGCGCATGGCCGTCATCCGCCCAGGATCGGTGTCGTGACGAGCGCCGGGCTGCCGCCGGCGCCCCCCTACGCAGCGCTCTTCCGCCTCGACGGCCGTCGCGCGGTCGTGGTCGGCGCCGGAGGAGGGATCGGCCGGGAAGCGTCGCTCGCGCTCGCCGCCCACGGGGCTTCGGTCGTGTGCGCTGACGTCGCACGAGATCGGGCCACCGAGACCGCCAGGATGATCCAGGGGCGCGTCGCCGACGTCTACGTGCTCGACGTGCTCGACGCGGATGCAGTCGAAGAGGCGGCAAGCCGCCTGGAGCCGATCGACGTCCTCGTCTTCACGCCTGCGACCAACGTCCGCAAGCGACTGCTCGACTACACGACCGAGGAGTTCGACCGCGTCGTGGAGCTGAACTTGCGCGCATCGTTCAATCTCGTCCGTGCATTCGGCCGGCGGATGGCCTCTCGAGGACGTGGGAGCGTCGTCGGGTTCTCCTCGATCCGGGCGTTCACGGTTGAACCCGGCCAGGGCGTCTACGCGGCGACCAAGGCAGGGCTCGTGCAGCTCCTGCGCACCGCGGCGGCAGAGCTTGCCCCCCACGGCGTACGTGTCAACGCCATCGCGCCGGGAGTCGTCGAGACCCCGCTGACCCGCCAGATCGCCGCAGACCCCGAGTGGCACGCCGCATATGCAGAGAAGTCCGCTCTCGGGCGATGGGCGCAGCCCTGGGAGCTGGCTGGAGCAGTGGTCTACCTCGCCTCGGACGCGTCGAGCTTCGTCACGGGGAGCGTGCTGACGGTCGACGGAGGCTGGACGGCCGTCGACGGACGCTACACACCGCCCGCATGACCCGCGGCACGGCCGACCGCCGCCGGGGATCCACGGGCTCTGAGCTTCGAGAGGTCGAGCGCCCGGAGCACGCCAGCGATCTCGTCGCGGACGTCAGCCTCGTGGTCACCGACCTCGACGGCACGTTATGGGGCTCGAGCACCGTCGTCCACGATCGGACGCTCATTGCCTTGAAGGCACTACGCGAGCGCGCTTTTCCGGTGCTCGTCGCGACCGGTCGCACCTGGAGGAGCGCCCGACGCCTGCTCGAGCGCAACGACCTCGAGCTCCCGCTCGTCGCCCTCAACGGAGCGGTCTGCCTGGACGTCGACGGCTCGATCTTCCACCGCGTCACCTTCCCTCCGCCCGACGCCCTGGGCGTCCTCAGGGCGCTGAGGGAGTCGGAGCTCGCCCCCATCGTCCACATCGACTCGCCATCTGCGGACTCCGCCGCCGAACCCGGCGCTGCGCTGCTCGCCGGCCAGGCAGCCTTCTACGGTCAACGCCTGCTGCGCATCCCGCTCGACCTCTTGGTGCAGCGTGAACCGGTCCAGCAGTTCATCGCCTACGGTCCGCGCGAGAGTCTCGAGACCGCGGCCCGCGGCGCAGCGCCCCATGGGCATTGCACCATCAACTCGAACGCGCTCTTCGGCGGTACCGCGCTCACGGTCGACCCATTCGGCGCGACCAAATGGCAGGGGGTCGAGCGCTTCTGCGAGATCCACGGGCTCGACCACCAGCGAGTGCTCGCGGTCGGCAACGGCGAGAACGACGTCGACCTCCTCGAGCACGCACGCGTCGCGTGCGCGGTACGCGACGGCGCCGAGGAGGCGTTGGCCGTCGCCACCCACGTCATCGACTCGCCCGACGCAGGCGGCTGGGCAGCCGTCCTCGATCTGCTCCAATCCGCGGGTAACCAGGGCCGTTCGCGTCGATGATCTCTGCGCCTGCTCCCGCACGCCTGTGCCCTTCTCCGTGCTCACGCGCACAGCGGTGCTTGCCATGCTCGTGACCGTGCTCGGCAGCGCTGGCTCCTACCCCGCCCCGGGACGAGCATGCTCCTCCTACCTGGTCGAGGACCAGGGGTACCGGCTCCTGGTCGACTGCGGCAACGGGTCTGTGGCCAATCTCCTGCAGCGAGTGCGCGCCGACTCGATCGCCGCAGTCGTCATCACGCACCGCCACGTCGACCACATGGCGGACCTGGTCGGCTTGTACCACCTCCTGCGCTTCCACGGCGGGCGCAAGGAGCGCTTGCCCGTCTACGCACCATCGGCCGTGCTCGAGGTAATGGAAGCGCTCCTCCCCGGTGACGATGCCTTGCACGACGTGTGCCGGTTCGAGACGGTCCACGCCGGCCATCGCCTCTCTCTCGGGCCCCTCGACGTCTCGCTGTTCGCAGCCGATCACCCCGTAGAGACCGTGGCCATGCGGGTGGAGTCCGCAGGGGGTCGACTCGCGTACAGCGCGGACTCCGGACCGACCCCCGAGCTGGCCCGCTGTGCAGCAGGGGCGGACCTCTTTCTCTGCGAGTCGACGTGGGCGGTGCCGATCGCGGGCCGCCCCGCCCACCTCCATCTCGACGCTCGGGAGGCAGGCGAGATCGCGGCGCACGCCGGCGTCGGCTCGCTGGTGCTCACCCACGTCGCGTACCCGGGCACCGGTGCACGCGCGGTACGCGAGGCGCGCGCGACCTTCGGGGGAACCATCATCGAAGCCTGCGACCTCCATGACCACGTGGTCGGATCGCTCCCCCCGCCACGAGCGTTCCCCCGAGACTGAAGCGCCGGCCGGGTGGGCGATATTGGGGACCATCGACCCTTTCGCTCCCGGCAAGATCGGATCAGGGTGCAACCGATGGGAGTGGAGAGCAGGATCCGCATGCAGCGCCGTAAGCCACACGCTGCGAACTAAAGGAGGGCCCGACGGAGAAGCCAAGAGCCCGGGACGACGGAGACGAGCGCGGCCGGGAGATCGAGGGGCCGCTCGAGGACGCCGCTTCGGTCTTGCACGAGCCGGTCGACCTCGAGCATTCCCTGCTCGACGAGGCAGAGCTCGGGACCGAGGAGGTTCCGCCCGCACTCGCAGAGATCTCCGAGATCGAGGCCGCCGAGGACGAGGCGACAGCGATGCTCGAGGCCGAGTCCATCGTCGAACCCCCGCCGACGGGCCAGAACCCCGATGAGATCGTCCCCGAGGAGCTCGAAGAGCGCCTCGAGGACGAGGCGGAGCCAGCCGAGCTCCTCTCTTTGCACGACGAGGATCCGCTCTCCGAAGCCCTCCTCGACGAGGGTGGCCCCCTCGACGAATTCGAGGCCGACGCCGTCGAGGATGCGCTCGTGCGCGGAACCCAGCAAGGGACCGAGGACGCGCAACGCCCCGCCCTCGGACGACCGCTCTTCCAGCAAGTGCGGCTCGAAGGATCCCCCGAGCTGCCGTCTCCGCCAGAAAAGGCTGGAGAGACGCTCGACATCGATCGTTTCAGGCAACTCCTCGAGGACGCTCGCGCCCACCTGCAGCGGCTCGTGGACGGGTTCGAGCACGAGGGGCTGAGGCGGGAGGACGAGCAAGAGGACCTGTCGTCCCTTTCGGTCGTCGACCAGCATCCAGCTGATCTGGGGACGGAGACGTTCGTCCGAGAACGCGATCTGTCCCTACGCGAGCAGGTCGAGGCCGAGCTCGCAGAAGTCAAGCAAGCCCTGCAGCGCCTCGAAGAGGGCGCCTATGGTCACTGCGAGGCCTGCGGCCGGCCGATCGACACCGATCGCCTCGTCGCCGAGCCGGCAACGCGCCTCTGCATCGACGACCAGCTCGAGCTCGAACGCGAGCTCGCATTCGAGCACCACGAGGTAGAGCCGTAAGGGGCGGAGCGCGCCGTTCCTCTGGCTCTCAGGTGGCTGGCCAAGGGCCAGGGCTCAGAGCGAGACGTAGAGCTTACGCAGCGTGTCGCGGACACGCCATTCGGTGCGGTCACCGGCGCACAGCCTCACCAGCACACCAGGGCGCAGGTCGATGGTCTCGCCGTCGTCGAAGCGGAGCGTGGCATCCCCGGAGAGGACGACGAAGATCTCGTCGCTCTCCACATCCCGGACACAACCGGCGGTCATCTCCCAGACACCCGCCTCGGCGCCGTTCCCCAGATCGGTGATCGCGCAGTAGCGGGCGGTGGGATCTCCCTCCAGGACCTCCGTGCCCGCCGGAATGGATACCTCCAGCGGGACTGCGCCCGCGTCAGCAGCCAGCAGACGGCTGCTCACCGGACGGCGACGAGCTCGATGCGACCGATCGCGCGTCGCCGGCGATCGTGCCGCTGGGGGGATGCTGGCCGGTCACGGCGACGACCATAGCCTGTCGCTCATGACGCCGACCCGACGTGCCGCCATACCCGGGTGGCAGCCAGAGCTCCTCACCTACCGCTCATCGGCGGCGGGCCCGGCCTGGCTCCGAACGCGCTCATCGGCCCGCCGAGCGACGGGGACGGCGCCGAGCACGACGATCGTGGCAGCGATCCCCACGACCGCGGCATAGCCGTAGGCCCAGTCGGCGCCACGCGTGTACAACAGCCCCATGATGAGGTTCCCGAGGAACAGCCCGACGCTGCGCGAGGCACCCAGTGCCCCGAAACCACGCCCTGCCTCACGACCCGGTCTGAGCACGGACATGAGCGCGGGCTCGACGGTTGTCACGACGCCGAGCGAGAACCCCAGCGCGGCCACACCGACCAGCAGCACCCCGACCGTCAGGTGGGCTGCAGCACCGACTGCGAGCAGCACGGCACCGACGACCGCGAACAGGTACCCGAAGGCACCGAGCGCGCGGAAGCGCTCGGCGATCCCGCTCCCGAGCCTTGGACCCATGAGGTACCCGGTCGCAGCGGACACCACGTTGAACAGCAGGAACGCACCGATCCCGAATGCCCTGTCGCCGCTTCCCTGCGCCGTCGTGAGGATCGGGAAGCCGACGCTGTAGTACGTGAAGCCGAACAGCGCCGACGCAGTCAGCAGTGGGACGGCACCGGGAAGCCGCGTGCGCCTGGACCCGCTCGCTCCGGGGTCGCTCGGCTCCGCGTGCTTCGGCACCGCACGGCCGGTGCTGCACAGGGTCAACGAGAAGGTCGCGGCAGACAACGGCAGCACGCTGGCGAGGAAGATCCAGCTGAACGCGACGTGCTCGACGACTGCGATCAGCACGTAGACGCCCGCGAGTGCCCCACCACCGATGTCAAGGGCATGGAGGAACCCGAACACCGAGCTCCGATCAGCTTCGTCCGGCGCCGCCTCCACCAGCATGACCCTGCGAGAGGGGGTTCGCAGGTTGCGCGCCCACCACCCTGCGCACAGAAGGCCGATCGCGGCCGCCGGGTTCGCCCAGAGCGCCGACAACGAGAGCAAGGGGATCAAGGCGTTACCGCCGATGGCGACCCTGCGGTGGCCGATCCGATCCCCGAGCAAGGCGCCCAGCCACGCGAACAGCGTGCCGCCCCCATACGCGAGGGCACTCGCCAGGCCGAACTCCCATACCGGCTGGTGCAGTTCCAGGACCAGGAACAGTGGAAAACCCGCCCATACCGCTTGGTAGCCGGTGTCGGAGAAAAAGGCCGAGAGGGAGATGGCCCAGACGTTCCGGGTGCGCCACCGAACCGAGCGCCGCTCGCTCGCTGCTGAGGCTTCAGGCAGGTCTTCTGTCGTCACGTTCGTCGCATCTCATCTGCAGTCGCGTCAGGGCGGCCGCACCGCGGGTTCCACAATCCCCTCACAGCCTGCTGCGGCCCTCCGCACAACGAAGGCCGCTCATCGCCACGAAGAGCGGCTACCCCTGGTCCACGGCACGAACGTCATAGCCCGCGTCGCGAACCGCGTCGAGGACCCTCCTTGCATGCTGCTGGCCACGCGTCTCGATGACGAGCTGCACGCCGGTCTCCCTCACGTGCAGACGGTAGCCCTCCCTCAGGTGGTCGACTTCGACGAGGTTACCTCCTGCCTCACCGATCACGGTGAGCATGCGGGCGAGATGGCCGGGTCGGTCGGACAGCCGAGCGAACATGACGAGGCGACGCCCTGCGTTGGTCTCATGGCGCCTGATCGCCGTTGCGAGCACGTTGGTGTCCACGTTGCCACCCGACAGGACGAGCGCGGTCGTTCCCCGAGCAGGCGCCGTCACGGCGCCAGACCGCAGCGCAGCTGCTCCCACCGCCCCTGCCCCCTCGACCACGAGCTTGGCGCGCTCCAAGAGCAGGACCATCGCCTCTGCGATGTCGTCCTCCCCGACGACGACGACGTCGTCCACGAGCGACTGCACGATCGGAAACGTGATCGCACCTGGCCGCTTGACCACGATGCCGTCCGCGAGCGAATTCGGTGACCCGTCGGCGACCGGCGGACCGACGCCGAGAGCAGCCGCAAAGGGTGCGCACACCGCCGCCTGGACAGCCACGATCCTGACGTCCGGTGCGCAAGCTCGCAGCGCGATCGCCACCCCCGAAGCAAGGCCCCCCCCGCCGAGGGGGACGACGACGAGCGCGAGATCGGGGATCTGCTCGACGAGCTCCAGACCCACGGTGCCCTGACCCGCGATGACCGCCGGATCGTCGAATGGGTGGATGAAGATCTCGCCGGTGGAAGCCGCCCGCGCCATGGCCATCGTGAGGCAGTCGTCGACCGACTCACCTCCGAGCTCGGTCGTCGCCCCATAGGACTCGGTCGCGCTCACCTTGGCGATCGGAGCGTCCCTCGGCATGAAGACGTGACAAGGCACGCCGGCCTGCCTTGCGCCGAAGGCCACTGCCTGGGCGTGATTGCCAGCCGACGCTGCGACGATCCCCACCTTCGCTCCGTCTCCGATCGAGGCGAGCTTCGAAGCGACCCCGCGGACCTTGAAGGAGCCGGTCCGCTGGAGATTCTCCGCTTTCATCCACACGGATGCCCCGGTTCTCTCCGAGAGAAGGCGTGACTCGAACACCGGCGTCCGGGCTCCTACCGCTTCGACGGCGGCTCGAGCCTTCTGGATGTCTGCGAGGCTGATCTCCGCCGTCATCGGCACGGGTGCGGGCGGCCTTGCCACCGAAGGGACGGGCGGCGGCATCTCTCCTGCGCACGGATCTCGAGCCACGTGGCCATCGCAACGCCCATCTTGACAGAGCCCACGCATTCCTCCGAGCTCAAGCATTCCCTCGGGCGGCCGATACTTCGTCGGGTGCAGAAAGGACAGGGGCCGGACACGTGAGACCAGACAGGGAACGCGACCCTGGCTACGCCGCACTGGGCGAGGCGCTCGCCGCACGCAGCGAGGAGATCCTTCGTGAGTGCCAGCACCCCTATGTGGGCGCCGCGGCAGCCTCCTCCCCAGGTGGTCCGTTGGGCCAGGAGATGTCGCTCCCCACGCAGTCGATCGTCCGCTGGCTGCGGACAGCGCACCCGGCAGCGGACCCGGCACCGCACGGGGCAGCGCACGAGGCACATTGTCGGCCGCCAGGGGGGCGCAGCGACGTGACGCTGCTCGGGGTGACGCGGCTCGTCGAGCTCGCCTTGCGCTGGGACGAGGTCGTCAGCCGCATGCTGTCCGAAGAGGCGGAGCGGCTCGGTGTCGGCCCTTCAGTCTTGCACGCAGCAACCAGCGCGGTGTCCGACACCAGCAGGGCAACCCTGATCGAGCTGGCGGAGTGCTGCGACGCCGAGCTCGAGTCCCTCCACCACCGCCTCGCTGATCTGGCCCGACGCGATCCGCTCACGGGGCTGGCGACCCGTGCCGCCCTGCTCGACCAACTCGATCTGGCCCTCGCACGGTTGTCTCGTCAACCAGACGGGATCGCGCTCATCGTCGTCGGTATCGACGATCTCGCCACGGTGAACGAACGGTACGGTCGCCCCGGCGCCGACGCTGTGCTCGTCGAGGTCGGCTCCCGCCTACGCGGACGCGTCCGTCCGGGTGACCTCGTCGCCCGGATAGGCCACGACGAGCTCGCCATTCTCTTCGAGGACCTCATCAGTCCGGCCGAGGCCGAGCGCAGAGCCGTCGGGCTTCGCGCATCTGCCGCGGCGCCGGTGCCGGTCCCGGCCGCCATCAGCCCGGTCCGGATCACCGTGAGTGCCGGGGGCGCGACCGTGCGCCTTCCGGGAAAGCGGCCTGAGGACGTCCTCGCCCAGGCCGGCTCGGCCATGAGCAGTGCCAGGCAGGCCGGAGGCGACCGAGTGAACGTGGTCGAGGTCGACAGGGGAAGGCCGCTCGTAGTGGCGGAGCGCACCATCGGGTGGAAACCCGAAAGCTGATCGTGCCAGGGCATCGACGAACACCTCCCGGAAGCCGGAGCTTCTTTCGCCCCCGAGTGCCCGCGTAGCCAGAGGCAGGGTCTGCGCAATGGCTGCTTCGACAACCTGACCACGTTCATCGCTGGCACGTAAACCTACCGTTACGTGAGGGTATGTTGAGCAGTACCCTGGGGTCGTGATCGAAGGCATGCACCAGATCGGGGAGGTCGCCGAGGCCGTTTCCTTGTCATTGCGGACGATCCGTCACTACGAGGAGGTGGGGCTCGTGCCCCCATCGGGGCGCAGCGCCGGCGGTTTCCGCCTCTACACCGACGACGACGTGGACCGACTGCGGCTGGTGAAGCAGATGAAGCCGCTCGACTTCTCCCTCGAGGAGATGCGTGAGCTGCTCGAGCTTCGCGACCGGTTGGCTGCGAGAGCTGGCGGCCAGCAGCATTCGGAGCTGGTCGAGCGCTTGGAGCTGTTCGCAGTGACCGCCGAGCAGCGCTGCGAGGCGCTGCGCGAGCAGCTCGACGCAGCCCAGGCGATGGCCCAGATGCTGCGCCGAGAGGCACGCCACCACCGCCCGGCGATGCGCCGATGAGCCTCGTCGTCGCATCGGACGCCGGCGTCAAGGCCGAGGCCGCGCGGCGGCGCACCTTCGCCATCATCAGCCACCCGGACGCTGGCAAGACCACTCTGACGGAGAAGTTCCTTCTCTACGCAGGCGCGGTGGCCGAAGCGGGCGCCGTGAAGGCCCGGACCGGACGGCGGCGCGTGACGTCGGACTGGATGGCCTTGGAACAGCAGCGGGGCATCTCGATCACGTCCACGGTGCTCCAGTTCACCTATCGCGACCACGTCGTCAACCTGCTCGACACGCCTGGACACAGGGACTTCTCCGAGGACACCTACCGGGTGCTCGCGGCCGCCGACGCGGCGATCATGGTGCTGGACGTGGCCAAGGGGGTGGAGGCCCAGACCCTCAAGCTGTTCGAGGTCTGTCGTACCCGGTCACTTCCCGTGCTCACCTTCTTGAACAAGTACGACCGGCCCGGGCGTGATCCCTTGGAGCTGCTCGACGAGATCGAGGCCCAGATCGGGCTGCACCCCGCGCCGATCACCTGGCCGGTCGGGATCCCCGGGGACTTTCGAGGCGTCATCGACCGGCGCGACGGCAGCTTCGTCCGCTACATGCGCACCGCTCGAGGCGCCACGGCGGCGCCCGAGGAGCGCCTCGACCCCCAGCGGGCCGCCGCCGAAGAAGGCGACGCCTGGCACCAGGCAAGAGATGCGACGGCGCTGCTCGACGAAATCGGCGCCACGCTGGACACGGCGTCGTTCCTCGCCGGCTCCTCGACCCCATTGTTCGTAGGGTCGGCACTCACCAATTTCGGGGTTCGCCACCTCCTCGACGCGGTGGTGAACCTCGCCCCGCCGGCAACCCCCCGGCCTGACGACCAGGGCTTCGAGCGCCCGCTCGACGCACCATTCGCCGGCTTCGTCTTCAAGATCCAGGCCAACATGGACCCGGCCCATCGCGACCACGTCGCCTTCGTGCGGGTGTGCTCGGGACGCTTCACCCGCGGGATGACCCTGGTCCACGGACCCAGCGGCCGGCCCTTCGCGACCAAGTACGCGGCGTCGGTCTTCGGTGCCGAACGCGACACCATCGACGTCGCCTATCCCGGCGATGTCGTCGGCCTCGTGAACGCGGGCGGCCTTCAGATCGGCGACACCCTCTACGATGCCGAGCCAGTGGCCTTCCCCCCGATCGCCACGTTCGCCCCGGAGCTGTTCGCCTCCGTCCGACCTCGAGACACCGGGCGCCACAAGCAGTTCCACAGAGGCCTCACCCAGCTCGAACGAGAAGGCGTGGTCCAAGTGCTGCGCGACCCTGGCGGCGACCCGGTGCCGGTGCTCGCGGCCGTTGGCGCGATGCAGTTCGAGGTGTTCGTGCATCGCCTGGCTCACGAGTTCGGTGCCGACGTGAACCTCGCCCCCGCTCCCTACAAGGCCGCCCGTCGGACCGACCAACGCACCACCGAGCACCTGCGAGAGGTGCGAGGCACCAGGGTGCTCGCTCGCGCCGACGGGACCCTGCTCGCCCTCTTCGAGAGCCCCTACCAGCTCCAGCGCCTCGAACAAGACCACCCGGAGTGGTGCCTCGACCCGGTCGTGAGCGCGGGAGACATGCCGTGAGCGACGCCACCTGTCCCAACAGCCCTGCAGCACGACGGAACCATGAGCAAGGCTCCGGCCGCCTCCTCGGAGCTTTCCTACGCCGGCTTCCTGGTGCTCGCCGCGTGATCCCGAACGCCCTGACCGCCGGGCCCCGCTGATCGAGCTCGGAGAGGTCCTCGGCTTCCAGCTTGCGCTCCTCGCGCGGCTCGAAGGGCGCTCGGCATCACCGTTGCACGACAGCCGTGGTCCAGGCGTGGGTGTCGAGGCGCTTGGCCGCTGCGATCAAGGCTCCCATCGTCGAGTCGGGCACGCTGTTGCGGTAGCGGATGTGCCCTGTGGGCCCGATCAGCACGTAGAGGTCGGGGATGCCGGCGGGGTCGTAGGCGAGGCTGAGCGGCTTCGAAGCCATCCCCCACTCCCAGCCTGGACGCGTGATGGGCTTTCCGAAGGCCGCCTCCCGCCCGAAGGTGAGCAGCTGGGCGACGCCCTCCTTGCCCGCGGCGAAGTCGCCGTAGAGGCCCAGGGTGACGACCCGGAGCCTTGCAGCTCTCAGCTGGCCGAAGTGCGCGGCGACCGCCGGGATGCTCGCCGCGCAGCTGGCGCATCCCCCGGCCACGAACCACACCATGGTGGGCTTCCCGCGAAGCGACGCGATCGTGGCGATCGTCCCCGCAGGCGTCGTGAAGGCGCCGTTGGGTGCCGGTGTCCCCACTGTCGACGTCCGCGTCGACGTCGAAGCGGACGCCGAGCTCGACGCGGGCGTGGCGTGGTGCTCGGGGGCCGCGGGCTGGACCTTGGCGCTCGCCGCTTCGCTCCCGCTGCCCCTGAGCGCGTAGGTCCCGAAGCCGGCGGCCACGACGAGGGCTCCTGCCCCGAGGGCCCAGCGCCGGCGCCGGCGAGGTGGGCCGGCACGCTCGTGGGCTCCATGCCGGGTCATGTCATGCGAGTGCCCTTGCGGCACTGAGCAGCTCCGGCATCGTCGATGCCGGCGAGCTGTTGACGTAGGTGATCTTCCCCTCCGCGTCGATGAGGTAGTAGATGTCCAGATAGGCCTTCGGGTTGTAGGTGTGGGTGAGGGCTGACGACGCCTCGCCGAAGGTCCAGTCCGGGTTCGTGACGGCGCTGCCGGCGAGCGTCTTGGCGAAGGTGCCCATGGGAGGCCCCGACTGGCCGAGGTCGGCGTAGTTCTCGACCTCGACGACCCGCACGCCGTCTGCGGCCAACGTGGCGACGTTCTGGGCCATTGCCTGGGTGCCGGCCTGGCACGACGAGCACCACGTGGTCACGAACCAGATGAGGGTGGGCTTGCCCCGCAGCCCCGCCACGGACTCGCTCTTCCCGGCGAGCGTGGTGATGGCACCGTTGGGCGCGATCGTCCCCACCGGGAGCGACACGCCAGAGGTGCCCGACGGGCCGCTCGCCGATGCAGAGCCCGAGCTGCTGCTCGTGACGTGCAGTGCGATCACCACAGCGACGAGCGCGACGACGACGGTGACGCTCGTGCCGAGGAGCAGCCGGTTGCGCTTGTGACGCTGTGCCTCGGCCCGGCGCCGGGCGGCACCGGTCGGGCGAGCCGGTCGCTGACGCGTCGATGCCTTGCTCATCGAAGCGCTCCTTGTCTGCGCCCGGATCCTCGGGCCAAGGCTGTGTCACCGCTCGGGCATGCCGCGTCGGTGAGGCACTGCGAGCGTGCCACCTTGCGCAGCCCCCACCAGCACATGAGGGCGAGGAGCACGAGGCTCGCAGAGAGGAACCCGGTCTGGTGGACCGCGAAGAAGTGCTGGAGGGTGCCCGTCGTCGTGTAGAGGCCCACCCCCGACACCCCGACGAAGGCGAGGATCGAAGGGACGATCGGGGTGCAGCACAGAAAGCTCGGCAGCAGGCTCACGACGAACGCCACGCCCCCCGCCGCGCCGCTCGCGGCCCGGGCCGCGGCGATCCTTCGCATCGCGTAGACCTGGATGCTCACAACGAGCCCCATCGCGAGCCCGAGCACGACCGCCCAGGTGAGCAGGTAGGCGTCGAGGTAGTCCCAGTTGGCGAGCTCGAAGCGCTGGGTGTAGTCGAAGGGCAAGAGCAGGGTGTAGAAGAACGCCACGACGCCGGAGGCGACCAGGAAGCCTCCGATGCGCACGGGCGCGCCCAGCACCTCGGCGAGCGCCCGTGGCGCTCGCATCCGGGTGAGTACGTTCGTGGTCGTGCTCACGGGCGCCACGCCTTCTGCGCCGGTGCCGGTGCGCAGCACGCAGCACGCCGCCGGTTCCTCACGAAGAGCCCGAGGCCGACCGCCACGAGGAACGCGCCGACCACCCCGCCCACCACGCCGATCGTCGCAGCGCTCGCAGCCGCAAGCGCCGCGACGATCAGCGGACCGCCGCAGCACAGGACCGGCACGACGAGCAGCAAGATGGCGGCGCCCGGTCCCTTCTTCTCGACAGGGGCCCGGTCGGTGGGAAGCGGGGGGCGCGAGCTCGCCCTGCCATGTGCACGTTCGCTTGCGCGTGGGCTCGCATCCGGGGATGTCACGTGGGAAACGGCCATACATTGTCTCCTTCGGGTCGCCGAGCCTGGTCCACGCAGTGGCGTGCGACCACGACCGGAAACAAGCTACTACACATTCGTGAGAGCGAGTAAACGCGGCAACGGTCACGCCGGTGGTGGTCACAGAGCACCCGTCCCAGGCGCCGCCGACATGCGGCGCAGGGGGGCGCAGTGAGCCGCTCCGCGCTCACACCCTTTGCTCCGGGTCGTGTCCGTCGCTTCTCGGCTTCTCGTGACGACGAGCCTGCTCCAGCTCGAGAAGGGCACGCTTGGCCTCCAGCCCTCCGGCATATCCGGTGAGCGCGCCGTTCGCCCCGATGACCCGGTGGCAGGGAACGATGATCGCGATCGGGTTGCGCGCGTTCGCGAGCCCGACAGCCCGCGCAGCCCCAGGCTGGCCGATGCGGCGGGCGACCTCACCATACGAACGGGTCTCGCCGTAGGGGATCTCGCCCAGGGCATCCCACACCCGTCGCTGGAAGCCGGTGCCACCCGGAGCGAGAGCAACCTCGAAGCTGGTGCGCTCGCCGGCGAAGTACGCCTCGAGCTGGGCGACGACGTCGAGAAAGGCTCCAGCGTCCTCGACCCAGCGACCACGCTCCGAAGGTGGGTGGGCCGCATCTTCCATCACCAGGTGGGTGAGACAGCCACGCGGGCCGGCGAGAGTGAGCAGGCCGATGGGACTGTCGATGGTCCGATAACGCGTCAGGGACATGGTGGCTCCTCTGCTGTCCAGCGGTTGATCGGCCAGCGGTTGATCGGCCAGCGGTTGATCGGCCAGCGGTTGATCGGATGGTCCTGGGTGGCCCACAGGTACTGGACTGCATACGACCGCCACGGCTGCCAGGACCGGCTGTGGGCGACGAGGGTGGCTGGCGTGGTGGGCAGGCCGAGCGCCGCGGCTCCCTTGACGACGCCCATGTCGGTCGCGGGGAAGGCGTCGGGGTCGCCGAGCGCCCGCATGGCGATCACCTCGAGCGTCCATGGACCGATGCCGGAGAGCCCGGCCAGCTGGTGGCGGGCTCGCTCCCGGTCGGCGCCGACGCCGAGCTCGATGACCCCACCCGCCAATGCCTCGATGAGTCCGAGGATCGTTGCCCGGCGGGCCTTCGGCATGGCGAGCACATCCGGATCGAGCTCCCGAAGCGCCTCGAATGAGGGGAAGACCCGGTTCAGCCCGCCGGTCGGATCGTCGATCGGGGCGCCATGGCACTCGGCGAGGCGGCCTGCGTGCGTGCGTGCGGCGCTGGTCGAGACCTGCTGGCCGAGCACGACCCGCACCGCCATCTCGGCCCCGTCGACGGTACGCGGGATGCGCCGGCCGGGAGTTCTTGCGACGAGCGTGGCAAGCGCCGGGTCACCGGACAGTACGTCGGTGATCGCCTCGGGATCGGCGTCCAAGTCGAGGAGCCGGCGGCACCTGGCGATCGCGGTGGGGATGTCTCGCAAGTCGTCGAGGACCAGTCGGCAGGCCACGTGGTCCGCCCGTGGCATGAGCGCGACGATGCCGTTGCCGTTGGGCAGCCGAAGCGTCCGGCGGTAGGCGCCGCCACGGACCTCCTCGCATCCCGGCACGCCGGTTGCTGCCAGATGGCCGAAGAGACTGCCAGGGACGAACGGCGCGCGGAACGGGAGGCGGAAGTCGAGGCCGCCGGGGGTTCCTGCTGCGACCGCCACGCCCGGAGCACCGTTGCCCATGGCTCGGGCACGAAGCTCGGTCGGGGTGCCGGCGAACACCGACCGCACCGTGTCATTGAACTGCCGGATGCTCGAGAACCCCGCCGCGAAGGCGACCTCGCTGTAGGTCATGGCGGAAGTCTCGATGAGCAGCCGTGCCGTCTGGGCCCGATTCGCCCGGGCGAGCGCGAGCGGTCCCGTACCCAACTCGGCCACGAGGTGACGTTCCACCTGGCGGGCGCTGTAGCCGAGGCGGGATGCGAGACCAGAGACACCCTCGCGGTCCACGGTGCCGTCTGCGATGAGCCGCATGGCCCGGGCAACCACATCCTGGCGCATATCCCACTCCGGAGAGCCGGGCGACGCGTCGGGGCGGCACCGCTTACAGGCTCGGAACCCGGCGTGCTGGGCTGCCGCGGCAGTCGGGTAGAACGCGACATTGCGGGCCAGGGGTGACCGGGCCGGGCAGCTCGGCCGGCAGTAGATCCCCGTGGTCGCGACGGCGGTGACGAACCAGCCGTCGAAGCGGGCGTCTTTGGACTGCACGGCCCGGTAGCAGCGCTCGAAGTCCTCGTGCACCCAGACAGCGTGCCATCCACCACGGTGCCCAGCTGGCGGAATTGCGACAGCGCGGTGCAGGTGGCAGCGGCCCGGTCCCGATCGGCACACGACCGCCACTCGCTCACCGCTCGCGATTGGCGAATGCCCCGTCTTCGGGGTCCTGTTGGACTCGTCGCTCGTCGTCGGCCGCACCGGGATGGGCGCGGAGGTTGCAGATCTCTTCCGTGCTCACCCCGAGGATCTCGGCTGTGTCCCCCGGGGTGGTCACCCCGCGTTCGAGGGTGGCACGCACGATCTGGTGCGACGAGCGGACCTCGACGCAGTAGGCGTACCGCGGCAGCGCCACCATCGACGGCGACAGCACCTCGCTTGCCCCGATGTCGCCCACGTCCATCCATCTTCCATCCTGGTCGCGGGGCCCAGCCCCCTCAGGCCGGTGACCGTGGCCTCGCCTGGAAGACGACGAACCCAGCGCCGGGCACCACACCGTCTCGTGCGTCCTCTTCGACCGGGTCGCGGCTTGGAGCCTGGGTGAGGGTGGAGCAGGTGCCGGTGACCGTGAACCCGGCACCAGTGAGCAAGC
>JAJZVL010000028.1 GCA_021845725.1 Actinomycetes bacterium
CCGGGCCACCTGCGGCGCCGGCAGCCCTCGCATGACCGCACCCACACACACACACACACCACGGCCCGCCACACACCACGGCCCGCCACACACCGCCGCGGCGGTCCTTGGGTCCTTACACTGCGTCGCTGCTGAGGGGGACCTTCCCGCGTCGCACCACTTCTTCGAGAAACCGCGCGTAGCGCTCGATCAGCACCGGCCAGCGGTAGTGACGCTCCACGTAACGGTGCCCTTGCCTTCCGAGGCGGCGACGCAGCTCGGCGTCGGCGACCAACCGATCGAGCACCGCCTCGAATTCGAGGTAGGAGCCGAACCACAGCCCCCCGCCAGATCGTTCGCAATGCTCTCGGGTCGCGCCACAGCGTGCGTTGACCACCACCGGGAGCTCGAGCGACCAGGCCTCGGTGACCACCAGTGAGAACGCCTCGAGCGCGGACGGCGAGACGAGCGCGAGCGCGTGGCGCATGACGTCCACTTTGTCCTCGTCGCTCAGCATGCCGGTCCGCACGATGTCAGGGTGGTCCGGAGGGCGGTAGGCGACGGGGCCGACGAGCGCGAGCGCGAGCGGTCCCGAACGACGAGCCTTGTACTCGGAGAAGTACGCCGCGAGCATCTTCGAGCCCTTGTGCTCGTCGACGCGTCCCACGCTCACCACGTACGGGCGGTCGCCGAGGCCGAGGAGCTCGCCACCCGTGCGCCTCGGCAGCGGCGGCGTCTCGGTCCCGAGGCCGAGGAGGATCTGCGGCCGGCTGGCCACCGGGAAATGACGCTGGACGAGCTGGCGCTCGGCCACCGTCTGGAAGACGAGAGCGTCGGCGCACGCGAAGGTATCCGCGAAGACCGGCAGGTACAGCGCGGGCTCGTCGTGCGCGGCCGGATGGAGCACAGCCGGCATCGGCACCTCGCCGATCGCCCGGACGGTCGGGTAGTACAGGTACGGGTAGAAGATCGCGACGTCCACTGCGCTCGCGCGCAGCGCGTCCACGAGCCGAGGGGTCAGCGGCCCGTTCAGGTCCACCCACCGCTCCGCATCCTCGCGGCTCGCGAGCGTCGGCGCACGGCGAAGGCGGCCGTCGAGGTCGTAGAAGGCCTTGCCTCGCTCCGTCTCCGAGGCGAAGCGGTGGACGAGGACGCCGCCAAGCTCCTCGTCGCCAGGCTCGAGCTCCCCTCGCCAGGTGATGTGGTCGAGCGCGGTCGAGGTGAACACCTCGACCTGCCAACCGGTGGTGGCGACCAGGTGCTCTGCCAGTTGGCGGGCCGCGGACTCGGCCCCGCCGACGACCTGGCGCCCGTAGCGGGGCGTGACGAAGGCCACTCGCACGGCTGGGGCTCAGCGCGTTGCGACGACGAGGTAGTCCCCCCCGTCTGGCCCCTCGACGGTCTCCACCGCCCATGTGGCGAGAAGGTGCGCCCAGGTGCGCGGACGCAGCGGCCTCCCTGCGGCGAGGTCTGCCTCGACCGGCGCATCCTCGCCGAGCCAAGCGTCGAGCGTGACCGAGTGAACCACGAGCACCCCGCGCCCGGCGACCCGGTCGAGGAGCGACCGGACGAGCTCGTCGCGGCGTACGGGCTCCATCGCCTCGACGATCCCGGAGATCACGACTCCGCCGAGCGACGAGCTGCTGACGGCCCGCAGGTGGCCGAGCGGGTCCTCCTGGCGGAGGTCCGCGCCTCGAAGCTCGGCCTCGTCCACCTTCCCGGGACGAGCGTCGACGCCGTACGCGTCGACCCCCGCGGCAGAAAGGAGGCCGACGAGCCAGCCGTCTCCGCATGCGGTGTGCAAGACCCGACCTCGCGCGGCGCCGAGCGCGTCGACGGCCAGCGGCACCCACCACGAGCCGGGCGAGCCCTCGTCGACCACGCGCGTCGAGGCCGGAGGAGGGACCCGGTCTCGGAGCTCGCCGAGCTGGGCGTCGACCGCATGGAGCGCGCGGCTCACCGCCAGCCCGAGCGTGCTCACCTGGTGGGTGACCCACCCCATGTACCACAGGCTCAGTGCGCGCAGGGTCTTCTTCACGGCAGCCCCCGCCGGTCGCTGCGATGTGATCGGGACCACCGGGTCGACGAACGCAGCCCGGTCGACCATCCCAAGAGCGTCCTTCAGGTCGCCGCCGCGAACAGCCACCGGAGCGTGCTCGAGGAACATCTCGTCGAGCTCACGCTCGAGCTGGGCGGGGATCTCGCCTCGGTGACGCTGCACCTCGTCGTCGATCTCGGCGATCACCTGACGGAGGTAGTCGTCGAGGAGCCGCGGCTCCTCCCCCGCCGGAGCAGGCTCCCCGCGCGCCGGGGAGGGCGGATCCCCCGGCCCTTGCGCGCTCACCGCACCACCGTTCCGTCGGCAGGGACCGCGAGGCCGTCTCGCGCGACTGAGAGTGCCCCACCGCCGACCAGGGCGGCCTGCACCGGGATCGCCACGGCTCCGGTGGAGCGACCCGGGTTCATCACCTCGAACCGGCAGGCCGGCTCGCGCCAGTCGCTCAGGCCGCTGCTGGTCTGCACCCCGAGGTTCACGTCGTAGGCGCCGTCGAGGAGCGGCACCGACTCCAGCCGGAACTCGAAGGTGCCCGGTCCGGGCTGGACGTCGCAGCGAACACCGAGCGCCTCGGTGTCGGTGCTGAAGAGGCCGAGCCCCTCGTCGTTGCGGATGTCGAGCTGGAACACGACCCCCTCGACTGCTCGGGTCGACTCGAAGGCGACCCGGATCGTGAGCGGCTCCCCCGGCAGGAGGTAACGGCGTGTGGACGTTGTCGGCAGGACGGACGACACCTCGACGAGGCGAACGGGTCTGCTGTCGCCCGGCCCGTTGTGCGTCCGCGCCTCGGCGCCCTGGGCCAGGCCCGGCTCGGTGCCAGGCACGATCGCCGCACCCGCAGGATCCGAGGTCGCCGAGGCGGCCGAGCTCGCCACGGCCGCCATGGGCGCAGGAGCGAGCCCGACGCCTGCGGGCGCGATCGGGTCGCTCCCCTCGGCGAGGGCGGGGGCCTCTTCCGATGCGACGTCCAGGGCGCCTTCCGCCTCGCGTGCGCCGAGGACGTCTCCGGCCTCGAGCAGGCGCTCGCGGAAGAGCCGCACCGCCTCACCGGGTGCACCCATGCCGACCATCTCACCGTCGGCGAGCACGACGGCCCGGTCGCAGAGGTTCCGCACGAGGTCCGGCGCGTGCGACACGAACAGGATCGTGCGGCCCTCACGCTGGAACTGCTTCACACGCTCCATGCACTTGCGCTGGAACCGCTCGTCGCCCACTGCCAGGACCTCGTCGATCACGAGGACGTCGGGGTCGACGTTGACCGCCACGGCGAAGCCGAGCCGCACGTACATGCCCGAGGAGTAGAATTTGACCTGGTTGTCGATGAACTGCCCGAGCTCGGCAAACTCGACGATGTCGTCGAACATCCGGTCGACCTCGCGCTTGGAGAGCCCGAGCATCGAGCCGTTCAGGTAGATGTTCTCCCGACCGCTCAGCTCCTGCTGGAAGCCGGCGCCGAGCTCCAAGAGCCCTGCCAGCTTCCCGCGCACGACGACCTGGCCGGACGTCGGCTGCAGCACGCCGCAGATGCACTTGAGCAACGTGGACTTGCCCGAGCCGTTGCGCCCGAGGATCCCAAGCGTCTCTCCCTCTCGGACGTCGAAGCCGACGTCTCTGAGCGCCCAGAGGTCCTGGTAGGGGATCCGTCCCGCGTGGATCACCCGCTCTTTCAACGACGTGTACTTCTCGTGGTAGAGCCGGAACCTCTTCGAGACGCCCTGGACCTCGACAGCCTGAGAACCCATCTAGAGCTCCTCGGCGAAGTTGCCCGCGAGGCGCCCGAACACACCCATCGCCACGTAGAACAGGGCCGCTGCGAACACCAGCACGACGCCGTCCCCCCACAGGTACGTCGTGACCGGCCAGTGCGGCAGGATGTGGAGGACCGCGTGTGTCGGCTCGGTGCTGTGGACTGTCAGGCGGCCGTAGAGGACCCGTTGGTAGGTCATCACGAGGATGGTGAGCGGGTTCAGGAAGTACAGCCATCCAAGGCCGTGAGCGGCCAGGCGCGGGGCCAGCGTCTCCTGGAACGAGTACACGATCGGGCACGCCCAGAACCAGGCTGACCCGACGAGCACTGTGACGAGGTGCTGCGTGTCGCGCATGTAGACGTTGACCGCGGCCAGCAGGATCCCGAGCGCGCAGGAGAGCACCAGGGTCGGGACGAGCGCGACGAGCACGAGGTACAGGAGCGGCCAAGCGGGGGCCCACTGGAGGGCCACCATGAAGATGACCATCACGCAGGCCTGGAAGAAGAAGAAGACCCCTGCCGACCCGATGGCCGCGAGCGCGAGGATCTCCCGGGGGAACGACACCTTCTTCACCAGCCCCGCGTTGTTCACGACCACGCCGGTCGCCGTGAGGATGCCCGTGGAGAAGAAATTCCAAAGGAGCAGCCCCGAGAAGAGGTAGATGACGAAATTCGGCATGCCGTTCTTCAGGAAGACGCCGAAGACCATCGTGTAGACCGCAAGGGTCAGCGCAGGCGAGACCATCGACCAGAGGAGCCCGAGCACCGAGTTCTTGTACTTGACCTTGATCTCGGTGCGGACCAGGTACACGAGCAGCTCCCGCGCACGCCAGATCTCTTTCAAGCGGGCCAGGACGCTCGTGTGCGCGGAGACGACGCGGGTCGTCTTCGGACGCGTGGCGATCGAGCCTTCTCCCGTGAGCACGCTCGTCACACCAGCTGTTCCCGCGTCCGGCGGCTGCGCGGGCGCTTCGAGTGCCACTGTCAGCTTCCGCCCACCTGGGCCGCAGAGCGGTCGATCACCTGGTCGATGAAGCCGTACTCCCGGGCTTCCTCGGCGGTGAACCAGCGGTCCCGATCGGAGTCTGCCTCGATGCGCTCCACCGGTTGACCCGTATGGAAGGAGATCCGCTCGGCCATCATCCGTTTCAGGTAGACGATCTGCTCCGCTTGGATCGCGATGTCCGCAGCCTGCCCCTGCATCGCCCCCGACGGCTGGTGCATGAGGATGCGCGAGTGCGGGAGGGCGAACCGTTTGCCCGGCGCGCCGGCGCACAGGAGGAATTGACCCATCGATGCGGCAAGTCCCACGCAGATCGTGCTCACGTCCGGCCGGACGTACTGCATGGTGTCGTAGATGGCGAGGCCATCGGTCACCGATCCGCCCGGCGAGTTGATGTAGAGGGAGATGTCCCGCTCGGAGTCCTCCGCCTCGAGCAGGATGAGCTGGGCGCACACGATGTTCGCCGTGTTCTGGTCGATCGCCGACCCGATGAAGATGATGCGCTCTTTCAAGAGGCGCTGGTAGACGTCGACGGTGACCGCCTGGTCTTGGCCGGAAGCGCCGAGGGGTCCGACAGAGGGACTAGCGTGCATGGGCGCGAGGCTACCCGGCGTCACGCCGTCGGGGATCACACGCGGACGTGGCGGAACCGGTAGACGCGCCGGGTTTAGGTCCCGGTCCCTTCGGGGGTGGAGGTTCGAGTCCTCTCGTCCGCACGCTCGTGCCTCACCTCGTTGCTGCGCCCGACAAATTCCGTGGCACCGCCACCGCCGCCGAGGTCGCGGCGGCTGCCTCGCGCGGTGCCCGGGCAGTCGGGTGGAGCGCCGAGGAGCTCCCGCTCGCGGACGGCGGCGAGGGCACCCTCGACGTGCTCGCCCGCGCGCTTGGCGGCGAGCGCCGGCACGCCACCGTGCGCGGCCCGCTCGGAGAGCCGGTCGAGGCAGCGTGGCTCTTCGTCCCGTGTGGGCTGCCTCGGGACATACCGCTCCCGGCAGAGGTTCGACGCACCATGCCGGTGGCGCTGGACGGCCCGGTCGCCGTGATCGAGTCCGCTCTGGCTGCCGGCAGGGCCCTGCTGGTGGAGCCGAAGGGGGACGACCCCGTCCGAGCACGGACCGACGGCGTGGGGGACCTGATCCTCGCGGCCGTCGAAGCGGGCGCCCGGCTCGTCGTGATCGGCGCCGGCGGCACGGCGACCACCGACGGTGGCCGTGGTGCGCTCTCGGCAGTGGGCTCGAGGACACGCCTCGCCGGTGCGTCCCTCGTGGTCGCGTGCGACGTCTCGACCCCGTTCCGCAGTGCAGCCATCACCTTCTCCCGCCAGAAGGGTGCAACGCCCACGCAGGTCGCGGCGCTGTCCGCCCGCCTCGAGGCGCTCGCGACCTACTACCGCGACGAGCTCGGCGTCGACGTCGATCTTCTCGCGGGGGCCGGTGCGGCCGGGGGTCTCGCAGGCGGGCTGGCCGTGCTCGGTGCGCACCTGGTGCCGGGCTTCGCCATCGTCGCCGCCCTCTTCGACCTCGACCGCCGAATCGGCGGGGCAGACCTCGTCATGACCGGCGAAGGACGCGTCGACGCGACTTCCTTCGATGGCAAGGTGGTCGGTGGCGTCCTGACCGCAGCTGGCGGGCTCGTCCCGGCGCTGTGCGTGGCGGGCCAGTTCGAGCCCGGTGTCGAGCGGCACTGGTCACATCGCCCAGGCCGCGTGGACACCGTGAGCCTCGTGGTGCGGGCCGGCATGCAAGGTGCACGCCAGAACGTCACCGATGCCGTGTCCGAGGTGGTCGCCGGCGCGTGCCAGCACCGGGGTCGTGGCGGCGTGGGGCTAGCGTCAACCCGATGAACGTCGAACCGGTCGACGAAGCGGCCGGCGGCCCTCCCTCGCCTCCGGGGTCCAGCCTCTCCACACGCCTTTCAACTTGTCTTTCCACGTATGGAGGCGCAGGACTGGCACGCCGCGGCGCGCAGAGGGGGCGCCGGTTGCTCTCGCAGGCCAAGCACTGGCGCGATCCGATGATCGTGGAGATCGGCTACCGCGCAGTGCTCCAGCGACCGCCGGACCCCTGGGGGCGGCGGGACTTCCTCGCGAGGTTTCGCTCCGGGAACTTCTCCGTCGAGCAGTTCGGGCGTGAGCTGCTCGAATCCCCCGAATTCGAGCGGGTGCGCGCCACGCGTGACCTTGTGCGCTCGTTGCACCACAGCCGCTGCGCCTTCGTACGGAGCCTCCCGCCCGCCCGGCGCATTCTCGATCTGGGCGGGACGAACCTGGAGCACGAAGACGGCGCGATGGTCACGATGGGCTATCCGTACTCCTTCGAGGAGCTGGTGATCGTCGACTTGCCCCCCGATGAACGCCACCCGCTCTACAACCGCGGTGGTGTGCGCTCCGACACCACGAGCAGGCTGGGGAGGGTCACCTACGCCTACCACTCGATGGAGGACCTGTCCGCCTACCCCGACGAGTCGTTCGACCTCGTCTACAGCGGTCAGAGCATCGAGCACGTCCCCCTCGGCGTCGCGGACAAGGTGCTCGCGGGTGCGTTCCGCGTGCTGCGCCCGGGCGGGAAGCTGGCCATCGACACGCCGAACGCGCGCGTCACCCGGCTCCAGCAGGCCCAGTTCATCGATCCCGACCACAAGCACGAGTACACGCCCGAGGAGCTCGAGGACAAGCTCGCCCGCGCCGGCTTCGACATCGTCGAGCGCAAGGGGTTGAACCTCGGGCTGAGGACGGTGGAGACCGGGCGGTTCGACCAGGCAGAGGTCGCCGAGAACGTCGGCGTCTTCTCGCTACCCGGATCGTGCTACTTGCTCGCCTACATCTGCCGGAAGGCCTGACGGACTCGAGGGGCCGGCTTTCGGGCCGGCCCCTCGGTCTTGCTGTTCCTGATCACCGGGCTCCGCGTCGTGTCGGCATCACGATGGTGGAGGGCCGTTGTCCGTTCGCCGGTCATGAGACCGGGCCTCCGCGACCCCTAGCGGTCGCCGCACGCCGTGACCCCGGCTGGGGAGCGCCGCACAGCACGACGGCGCGTGCTCAGCGCGGCGGACCGCTCTCCTCGGTCGAGCTCGTCGATGCCATCGCAAGCTCCCTTCCAGTCTCGGGCCGTCAGACGACGTTGCCCTCGACCCCATTCTCCTCCGAAAGACGGGATCAGCCAAGAGCTTTGACCTGGGACTTCGCGAGAGCTCCGGGCGTGGACCGACGTCGCCCTACGTCCCGACACCCTCCGAGCGCAGCGCGTCGGCCAGCGCGCGCAGCGCGCGCGCCCGGTGCGAGATGGCGTGCTTCTCCTCGCGTCGAAGCTCCGCGAACGTGCGCCCGTCACCTTCGTCGGGCACGAACACGGGGTCGTACCCGAAGCCGCCCTCCCCTCGTGGCGTCTCGGTGATGGTGCCCGCGACCATGCCCTCGCGCCAGATCTCCCGACCATCAGGGAACCGCACCAGCGCGACGGTGCGAAAGCGTGCGCGACGCACGCCGCCGCGTCCGGGCAACGCGGCGAGCTCCGCCAGGAGCTTCGCGACGTTGTCTGCGTACGTCACGTCCTCCCCCGCGTACCGGGAGGACCGCACTCCCGGCCCTCCGCCGAGGGCGTCGACCTCGAGCCCCGTGTCGTCCGCGACCGCGGGCATCCCCGTGGCCGCCGAGAGCGCAGCCGCTTTCAGCCGCGCGTTCACTTCGAGCGTGTCGCCGGTCTCCTCGACATCGGGGACATCGGCAGGCCGCGGGACGAGACGTACGCCGCCTTCCCCACCGAGGATCTCGCGTATCTCGGAGGCCTTGTCGGGGTTGGCGGTCGCCATGACGAGGACGAGGGGTGCGCCCGGCTGCGCCGGGCCGCTCACCGCGGTGCCGGGGGCTCGGCGAGGACCGCGTCTTGCATCACGAGCAGCCGGCCGATCCCCGCCTCGGCGAGCACGAGCAGCTCGTCGAGCTCAGAGCGGCTGAAGGGCAGGCCCTCGGCCGTCCCCTGGACCTCGACGAAGCGGCCCGTTCCGGTCATCACGACGTTCATATCGACCTCGGCACGCGAGTCTTCGGCATAGGGAAGGTCGAGCATCGGCACCCCGTCGACGATGCCGACCGACACCGCCGCCACGGCGTCGCTCAGCGGATGCACCCTCAGCCTTCCCGCTGCGACGAACCGGCTGAACGCGTCGTGCAGGGCGACGTACGCGCCGCAGATGGACGCGGTCCGGGTCCCGCCGTCGGCCTGGAGGACGTCGCAGTCGACAGTGACCTGCAGCTCCCCGAGCGCCACGAGGTCGCACACGGCGCGCAGGGACCGTCCGATGAGGCGCTGGATCTCCTGGGTTCGTCCGGACTGCTTGCCCTTCGAGGCCTCCCGCGTCGCGCGCTCAGCCGTCGATCCGGGGAGCATCGAGTACTCCGCGGTCACCCAGCCCTTGCCGCTCCCCCGCATCCACGGGGGTACCCGGTCCTCGACCGACGCAGTGCAGAGGACCTTCGTGCGCCCCATCGAGACGAGCACCGAGCCAGGCGCGAGCTCCGTGAAATCGCGCTGGAACGTGACCGGCCGCAGCTCGTCGAGCGCGCGCCCGTCCAAGCGCAGCACACGAGGATCCGGTACGACGCTGCCGTTGTCGGTGGTCACGTCCTCGTCCCCTCGTCTCGTGAGCTCTGCACGGCTGCCCTCGATGCCGCTGTCGTCCTCGGCCGTGCGGCCCGTGGCTGTGCGGCCCGTGAGCGTACAGGCTTCGAGCCGTCAACCTGGAGTCCTCAGAAGTAGATGGTCGAGCGCGCTCGCTCGGCGACCTCGTCGATGTCGCCGGTCCACGCCCCGCTCGACAGGTACTTCCAGCCTCCGTCTGCCGAGATGACGACGATCGCAGCTTGCACACCGTCGCCGAGCTGGGCAGCGCACCGGGCCGCGCCAGCCATAGCCGCGCCCGTCGACAGCCCGGCGAAGATGCCGACGTCCGCCAGACGCCGGACCCACTCGATCGATTCGCGCGGGCGCACGACCGTCTTGCGGTCGAGCAGTTCGCTCCCACCGAGCTCTTCGAAGATTGGGGGGATGTAGCCCTCGTCAAGGCTGCGTAGCCCGTCGACGACCTCGCCAGCTGGCGGTTCGACGGCCCAGACCTGTACCGCGGGGTTGCGCTCCTTCAGATAGCGGCCCGCGCCGAGGAGCGTGCCCGACGTGCCAAGGCCGGCAATGAGATGAGTGACCTCGGGACAGTCGCGCCAGATCTCCGGCCCAGTCTGTGAGTAGTGGGCACGCGGGTTCGCCGGATTTGCGTACTGGTAGAGGAAGACCCACTCGGGATGCGCCGCCGCCAGGGCCTTCGCCACGCGAACCGCGCCGTTCGAACCCTCGGGTCCGGGTGACTCGATGATCTCTGCCCCCCACACACCGAGGAGCTGGCGCCGCTCCGGCGACACGCTCTCAGGCAGCACGACCTTCAGGTGGTAGCCCTTCACCCGGCATACGAGCGCGAGCCCGATGCCGGTATTGCCCGACGACGGTTCGAGGAGAACCTGGTCCGGCTCCCCCGGCCGCAGCACACCTGCCTTCTCGGCATCCTCCACCATCGCGAGGGCGACCCGGTCCTTGACCGAGCCGCCGGGATTCTGCCCTTCGAGCTTGACGAAGAGGCGCGCGCCAGGATTCGAGCTGAGCTCGCTCACCTCGACGAGCGGCGTGTCACCGATCAGGTCGAGGGAGCTGCGATGCAAGGCCACCGTGTCGTCGGCCGGTCCGTCAGCCGCCTGCCACCGCCGGGAGGAGGGACACTTCGTCGCCCTCCTTCACCGGGGTGTCCAACGACTCGAGGTAACGAACGTCGTCGTCGTTGACGTAGACGTTGACGAACCGATGCAGCGACCCATCTTCGTTGAGCAGCTGGCCGGACATCCCGGGGAACTCGGAGACGAGCTCACGCAGGACGTCGCCGATCGTGGACCCCTTCACGGTCACGGTGGACTGACCCCCAGCCTCCGGACGGAGCACGGTCGGCAAGCGGACATCGACTGCGACAGCCACAGCACCTCCCGGTTCAGGACGTCTCTCCACGGAGCCGCCCAAATAGTTGACCTGTTGAGTCTGAATTGTAATCGGCGCGCGGGAGGAGTCAGACGGCAGACCGCACGGGCCCCCTCAGACGGCTCAGACGGTGACCGCGACGTCTGCGCGAGCCGGCTGACCGAGCACCACCAAGGATTCCTCCTCGATCCGGCCACCGGCGATCCGGTAGCTGCGCACAACCGGGTGGGTGTCGCGCAGCGACACGACGACGTAGTGCCAGTCGGGGTCGGGTGCCTGCTCCACGTCGGTCGGCGACGGATAGGCGTCGGTATGGGTATGGGAGTGGAAGACACCGATGAGCTGCGCGTTGTTGCGCTCGGCGTCACGGTCAGCGTGGAGGAGGTCGCGCGAGTCGACCGAGTAGACGCGCGCGGATGCCGCGGCGTTACGCGTCGGGTACAGACGGGCCACGGTGCCCCCGGAAGCGTCGCCGGCGAGCAGTCCGCAGGCTTCGTCGGGGAGCCCGGAGATGCAGTGAGCGACCATCTGCAGGTGGAGATCCCGAGGCAGCCGGAGCATTGGCGTCCGATCGTACCGGCTGCACCCGAGGAAGACGCGGATGGATGCACAGGAGCCGGGCAGGGGGTGCGCACCAGCCGGCTGGATCGCCGTAGCCTCGTCCTGCCATGGCACGAGCGAAGAAGGTGGCAGCCAAGCGTGCTGCCAAGCACGAAGCGCGGCGCGGAGACCGGACGGTCGCCACGAACCGGCGCGCCCGGCACGACTACGAGGTTCTCGAGACGATCGAGGCAGGCATCGTGCTGAGCGGCAGCGAGGTGAAGTCGCTGCGCGACGGCAAAGCCCAGCTCGCCGACGCCTACGCTCGAGTCGACGACGGTGAGCTGTGGCTCTACGGCGTCCACATCCCACCCTGGCAGTTCGCGGCCGGCTTCGGCAGCCACGACCCGGACCGCAAGCGTAAACTGCTTGCCCACCGCGACCAGATCGACGAGCTCATGGGGCGCACGCAGCAGCAGTCGCTCACCCTCGTGCCTCTGTCCTTGTACTTCAAGGACGGCAGGGCGAAGGTCCAGCTGGCGCTCGCACGTGGCCGCAGGCTCTACGACAAGCGTCAGGCCATCCTCACTCGTGATGCCGAGCGAGAGACTGCGAGGGCGCTCCGCAACGCGCAGCGCTGGAGCGTGCGTAGCTGAGGACACCGTCTGGCGCGCTTCGAAGCTGGCCGTCGACCGGCGCACGACGGCGGCACGGTAGACTGAGCATGCGTTCGGATGCAGGGCCAGGTCGTTCGGCCTGGCGGTAGGCCGGCACAAGGGGGTGAAAGGTCTCGACTCCGGTAGTCGAGTTGGGAGAAGCGAGCCGTGGTCTCCGGAGCCACGTTAAAGAGCCGGAACACAAAACAAACGCCGAGCCTCAGCTCGCGTACGCTGCTTAATCAGTAGCGTCGTCCGCCCAGCCTCTGCTCCATGGGCTGGTGATCGGGCGTCATCGAATGGAGCTCGCTCGTAGGCTGTTCCGGCTGGCCTGCGGGGACTCTTCGTCGGATACGGGACGTCGCCGCCGCCGACAGCAGCGACGTCCTCGACAACCTCTGGTCGGCTGCGCTCGGAGAAGGCCCGATGAGAAGCCGGAGGACGCGGGTTCGATTCCCGCCACCTCCACTCGGGCGTGTTCGCATCGGCGGGCACGCAGTGTTCGCAATTGGCATCAGCACGGCGTGGATGGGCCCCGAGAGGGGTCAACCCGGGGAGTGCCCAGCCTTCGCGACGCTGCGCGGGTGGCGGACGGCCAGAGACGGCAGGCTCACCGACGTCGCGGGCCGTTCTTCGGGCGCGCTGACGCCCTCCCCGGAGGGCGAGATGCGAGCTGCTATGCCGCGGAGGCGGCGGGCGGGGCGGGCAGGTCCTCGTAGCGCTTGGCCCGGCCACGCCGAGGCGCCCGATGCTTCTCGATCGGCGCCAGGGCGTCGGGATGCGACGGGTCAAGGAGTCGCTGCTCGCGCAGCCACTGGTGGACGCGGCTGCGGTTGTAGCCGACGAGGGTGAAGGTGACGAACAGCTCGAGGCGGCCGCTGTCGAGCACGCGGGTGTATCCCCGGCCGATGTCGGTGATCGCGCCGGCGGCGCCGTGGAGGAACGAGTTGGCGGTCTCGGCGAGCTGGCGCCTGCCCTCAGCGATGGTCCAGGCCGTCGTCCCGTAGAGGCACGGCTGGTACAAGGGCAGCTGGTCTGCACCCGCGGTCACCGTCGAGAGGTCCGCGTCCGCTGCCAGGTCGACGAGGGGGGCAGTCCGCTGCTTGCGCATGGAGGCCAGTACCCGCCGGCTGCGCAGGGTGCCGTTCTTGACCGGGTGCTTCCAGCGGGTGACCCCGTCTGTGCCCGGGACCTTCAAGCGGCCTTAGCGGTAGGCGGCGCGCTGGTCGAACCTCGCCATGCAGGGGAGCTTCTCCTCCCACGTCGCCCCCACCGGCGGCATCAGGGGCGCGACGAGCTCGTCGGGGAGCGAGTCGCAGAAGAGGTGCCCGTCGATGAGGCGTGCCGGGCCGATCCCGGGCCTCTCCCCGCGCTGGTGCTCCTTCAGCCTCGTGAACATGGAGACCCCGAGCCGCTGGAGCGGCAGGTGGAAGCGCTCGGGGGCGGACTGGGTGTACCCGCTGTCCACGATCACGCCGTTGCACAGGCCTTGGGCCTTGGCTTCTGCCACCATCTCGACCGCAGGGTCGCCGCGATGGCTCCCGGCAGGGACGAGGCGGGCGCTCACGATCACCGGCGGCACGTCGGAGCCGAACTTCACGTAGCTCACGCCGTCGGTCTTCTTGACCGTGGGAACCGCGATGCCGAGATGCAGCTCACGGCCTACGTAGGTGCCGCCGGGGTGGTTCGCGTTGCCCGTCCGGTAGCCACCTCGGGCGTCTTTGTCCTTCGTGTACACGTTGCGTCCGTCGGGTCCGACGGAAAGGACCTTCGCCCTTCTCCTCGCGTTCTTGGTCTTCTTCTGCTCGGCGTCGTCGGGCGGGCTCGCCTCGCCGTCGTAGTCGATGTCGGAAGGCTCGCCACAGAGGCGGCCGCAGCTCTCCATTTCGGTGCCGTCGAGCGCGAGGTCGGTGTTGCCGACCATCGGGGCCATCACCTCGTCGGGTATCGCCGCGAGGAGCAGTCGTCGCTGGAAACACGCCCAGTTACAGGTGACGAGCTCGCCGGTATTCGGATCGACCACCTCCGGCGACTCGTCCAGCAGAGCGGCGAGTCGCTTGTGGAATCGGTGGACATGGTCGTAGGCACCGACCCTGCGCCAGCGACGCATTCCGAGCCGGTCGAGCGCCCCCGCGTCGAAGCCGTTCAGGAGCCGCACCACCTCGACGATCGTCGCCTTGTGGTGCAGCGTGCTCCCGTTCAAGGTGAGCGCGACCAGGTAGCCGAAGACCGAGAGCCGCGAGTCTGGGGCTGGCGGCATCTTCATGGCCGCCTCGAGGGGCCCGAGCACGCCGCTTTTGCGCACGAGCTGCATCGCGGCCGTGAGCTCGCGCTCGTCGTGGGACCAGGTGGAAGTGAGGATGAGACGCTCCTGCTTGGAGCGGTAGCGCCCGCGCTTGTGCCCGGTCACCTCGTGGTTGGACGACGCCGCCATCACGCGCCCGCCAGCTGGGCCCGCGCCTTGTCGTCGGCGAGCGGACGGACGGATCCGAGCAGGTCGCCCAGGGACCCGTACGTGCGCATGCCTGCTGCTCGGAGGAGGACGGGGAGCTGGGTCCCTGCTTCGAGGTGTGCGACGAGCCAGGTGGACCGAAGCCGCGCCGGGGAGAACTCGAGCCTTACCCCGTCGATGGTGATGCCGGCAGCGAGCTCCGAGGGCGAGTTCTTGGACACCTTGCGCGCACCGACGAGGAGCCCCTCCCCCACTTCTGCGGCGAGCTCGAGGAGCGCTGTCGCGTAGGCGGCACGTACGACGACGAGCCGCGCGACAGGGTCGGGCACCGCCACCACCACGACGTCGCCAACCCTCGAGACGGCGGTGCCCTTGACCTTCGTGTTCCACCGCCCGTCGAGACCGGCACCGAGACCGAGAAGCCACATCGCTTGGGCGGTCGTGCGGCGAAGCGGCGTCGCCTGGCGGACGATGTCGCGCTCGATGACCAAGAGCTCGGCACGGCTGTAGGGGGGAGACAGCTTCGTGCGGGCAAGCGGGACCGGCAGCGGCTCCCAGGGCGCCGTCGCCGTGAGGGTGCGTCCCAACCGGCGAAGGTCGCCCCGTACCCGGCTCACCGCCGCCTCGGTGCCGCTCAGCCCCTCTGCGCAGTAGCGCTCGACCGTGTCGGGGTCGAGCACGTGCTCGACGTCGACCGGGACGTGCTGGTCGAGGCACCACGAGGCGAGGTAGGCGAGCGCCCGCACGCAACGGCGCATCGTCTGGAGGCCGACGTTGAGCCGAAGGACCTGGTCGACCACGAGCTCGCGGACCTGCGCCCAGCGGTCCTCGGAGATCCCGGCCGGTACGTAGGCGCAGACGTAGAGCGCCACCCCCTCTCCGCCGGACATGAGTTCGCGCTCGAAGTGGTCCGGGAGTTCCCCGTCCCGGGCGGCCGCCTTGACGTCGTCTGGCAGTGGCACTCCGACACGCAGTGCTCTCAGACCTCGGCCCGCTGCCGCTCGTGGCCTTCGAGGTTGAGTCGCAGGCACGCTGTTGAGGATCGCCCACTCTCGGGGGGAGAGGTCGATGCGCCGCCCTGCGCGCCACGCCACCTTGGTCAACAGGTCGAGCCGCCGACCCCCGGCCCCCAGCGCGTGCACGGTCGGCTGCCCTGCAGGGCGGAGGGGGACGCGCACGCGTGCCAGCAGTTCTTCGAACGCCAATGGCTTCGTGATGTAGTCGTTGGCCCCGAGCTCGAGCTGGGAGACCTCGTCGGACACCTCCCCGCGCGCCGGTCAGCACGATCGCCGGCGCGTCGGAGCCGCGGCGTCGCAGGTGCGTGAGCACCTCCTCGCCCGAGCCGTCGGGAAGCCCAAGATCGTCGAGGACGATGTCGACGGCCTCGGACATCCCCTTCTGGTCCGCGTACCCCGTGCGGGCCACCAACTCGAGGTGGTCCCGCGCCACGGTCATCGGCGCCTGCAACTGGTGGGACACGTCCGAGATGAGGCGGCGCGGGTCGCCCTCCTCGATCCGGACCGCGACCGCGAGCCCTGCGCTCACCGCCGCCGCTTGCCGCTGGGCGCGCGCCGGGGGCGCGCCGGGCGCAGCAGCAGTCGCCGCCCGTTTCGATGAGATGGTCGGGCGTGCCGAGCCGCCGGCTCGCCCAGCGGATGGCAAGCCCCTTGCCGATGCCGCCCAGGTCGGGTTCAGAAGGTGTCGACCACGGTGCCACACGCCGAAGGGTCGTAGCCGTCGATCGCCGAGAGCTGGCGGCGCAGCTCGTCGCTGCCCAGCGCCCCGAGCAGGCCACGCACCTCGGGCGTCGCCAGCAAGGAGCGTGGGACAACGAGGTCGAAGCGCTCTTCGGCGAGGAGCTGGAAGCCGAGCCCGTAGGCGCGGGCAGCGGGCTCACAGGTCACGCCCGCGTCCGCCAGGCCGCTCGCGACTGCCGCTGCGACCTGCAGGTGCCCCCCGACCACGGCGTCCCACCCGGGCAGATCTTCGACGGCAAGGCCAAGACGGCTGCGCTCGCGGTCGAGCACCTCTCGCGCCTCCGCACCTGGCTCGCGGTTGACCACGCGAAGGCCGAGACGGGCGACGTCGGTCAGATCGCGGATCGACCGGGAACCCACTGCCAGGCCTTCGGACCACGAGGCAAACCCCACGACTGCGGCGCCGACAGCACCGAGCACCTCCCGGGTCTGCTGGGTGTTGTAGCCGCGGCCGTTGCGATCGCGCAGGTGCGCCCCGGCAGCGTGTGCGGCTCCCGCCTCGACGAGCTCCAGCGCCCGACTGCTCGAGCACGGCCACCACAGCAGCCCCATCGGCGGCTCCTGACGTGCCAGCGGGCCCGCCAGGAGCGCAAGCGCTGGGTCGCAGCCCGCGACGACCACCGTAGGTGCGGCCGGAGCCAGGACGGCGACGACGACGGAGTCGTCCCGAGGTGCCGGGGTCCCAGCCGGCGTCCCAGCCGGAGTCTCAGCGGACGAGCTGCCCGTGACGAGGTACCCGGTCGCAGGGCCGAACCCCCAGCCGGCCGCAGTGTCGGCGCCAAGGGCATACGCCCACTGACGGCCGGCCACCTCGGCCACTCGCACCCGCTGGCGCCCTTGCCAGGCGTCGTCGGCCTGGCGGCGCTCGATGATCCCCGGTTCGATCGGCCCGACCAGCTGGGCGTCCACCTCTGCGTCGCGCTGATGATCGCCTCCGAACAGTTCCTCGACCGACGCCCCGAGCACGTCGGCCAGGCGAAGCGCCACCTTGAGCGAGGGATCGAAGCGGCCTGCTTCGAACCCCGCGACTGCTTGGCGAGTGACGCCGGCCATCTCGGCAAGCTGGTCCTGGGACAGCTGGCGCGCGAGGCGCGCGAGGCGCATCCGGCGCACCGGTTGGTCAGGCTGGCCTTCGCGGGAGGGTGCCTGGCCGGCGCCGCTCATCGGGTCGTCGCCCAGTTCGACGCAGGGGCCCGGCGATGAGGGGACGGCGCGCCAGGAGCCGGCTGTGCTGCGACAACCTCAGCTGCAGTCTCAGCCTCGTGGACCAGAGTGCCCGAGTCGTCGAAGCAGGGTGGGTTGTGCACCAGCAACCGCAGCACGGTCCCGATCGCAGGCGTCGGGTGCCCCAGCGGCAGCCGAACGGGGACATCGGAGCCGTCGTCGAGCTCCACGGTCGCCTCGACTGCCGCGCCGCTCGCCGTCAGGCTTCGAAGCCTTCCGACGAGCTCCACACCACGCACAGGCTCTGACGAGGCCTCCGGCACCAGGCTCACGAGGTCGCCATGCACGCCGATGGTCGCTGCCCCTGGAGGAAGAGGGCTCGGACCGGCCGAGGAGACCGGACGCGTCAGCTCGACCCGGACGAACGCGTGGTAGCCGACCAGCTGGGCCACGACGCGAGTGGCCGGTGCCCGAACCACGGTGTCGGGGGCTGCGACCTGCAGGCACGCCCCCCCGGCGAGGACGGCCACGCGGGCGGCAACTCGTTGCGCCTCTGGCAGATCATGGGTGACCATCAGGCACGGCACCTGCCGACGACGGACCTCGCTCGCGACCCACGCGCTGGTCCTGTCGCGAAGCTCCCGATCGAGCGCCGAGAAGGGCTCGTCCAAGAGGAGCGCCCGTGGTTCCGCCGCCAGCACCCGGGCAAGACCAACCCGCTGGCGCTGGCCCGCCGACATGCGAGCCGGCCGGACCGCGAGGACGTCACCGAGCTCCAGGATGTCGGCAAGCTCCCGAACGCGGGGATGACCCGCGCCTCCAGGAAGGCTGTAGCCGATGTTGGCAGCACCGTCGAGGTGGGGGAAGAGGCCGGGTCGCTGCGTGAGCAGGCCAACCCGTCGGACGCGCAGTGGGACCGGGCGTCGCTCCGGCGAGCTGAGAATTCTGCCGTCGAGCCACACACTCCCACTGCGCAGCGGGACCAAGCCCGCAATAGCTGCCAGCACGGTGGACTTCCCGGCGCCCGACGGACCGACCAGGGCGACGCACTCCCCGGCGGCGACGTCGAGCGCCATATGGACCACGACGGTCCGGCGGTCCACGGCGACGTCGAACCGCAGGCCACCCTGGTTGAACCCGGGTGTCGAAAAAGCGGCGATCTCTCCGACGCCCGTCTGCCGCTGACGCACAGCACCGGATCTCTCCTGCATCCCGGATCTCTCCTGCATCACGCGACGGGATCGGCGATCGCGTCCCCTGGTCCTGAGGCTATCCGCGCCCGAGCCGTCCACACGTAGGCCAGCACGGGCAGGGGGAGCGCCACGACGAGCAGCACGAGCACGAAGGGCAGTGCGGCAGCCAGCCCGGTCTGTTGCAGGGTCACCCAGATCTGCATCGGGAGGCCGTATGGGTGGTACGCAATGACCAGGACAGCCCCGAACGCACCCATCGCTCGGGCCCAGGCCATGGTCAGCGCGCTCGACAGCCCGGGGGCTGCCAGCGGTAGCGTCACGCGCCGGAAGCTCCGCCACCACGTGTCCCCGAGAAGCCGCGCGTGCTCCTCGAGCTCCGGCTCGATCGAGCTGAACGCAGCGACCGCCCCGAGCACGTAGTACGGCGCAGCCTCGTAGATCTCGGCGACCACGAGGGCGAAGAACGTGTTCGACGCGGAAAGGTGCAGCTGGGCAAGACCATGACCGATCGGGGTGAGTGGCCCGACGAGGAAGACCAGCAGCAGCCCGATGACGAGCGGCGGCATGAGGAGCGCCACCAGCACGCCGCTCTCCCACAGCCGCGGCGCCGGCAGGCGGTTCCGCGCCATCGCCCAGGCCAGCGGGGTGCCGGCGACGACCAAGACGCCCAGCGCGATCGCGCTCGCCTCCAGCGAGGTCACGAGCGGTGCGAGCGCCTGCGGAGCCGACAGCGAGCTCCGGATGGCCGACGGGGACAGGTGCGCCACGAGCGCGCCCAACGGCCCGAGCAGTGCCAGCCACACCACGGCGGCGCCGAGCACGCCGAGCACTCCGAGCACTCCGACCACGCGTCGCCCGCCGGCGGGCACGGGGCCGGCCCACCGGTGCAGAGGCGGGGTGGTGGTCATGTGATCTACCTGGCGCGCCTCAGCTCGCGCCGGATCCGGAGAGGCACGGCGCTGCGAGGACCGAACAACGTGTTCGGCAGCAACGTGAAGCCCTCCTTCGCGTAGGCACGGCGGCCGGAGGCGGACAGCTGGTACGCCACGAAGGCCTGCGAAGCGGCCACGTCGGCCTTCGTCGCCGAGGCTTGACGCAGAGTGGTGACGTCGATGACCAGGGGGGTGCCGTGCACGACGGTCTTGGCTCCAGTGGAAGAGGGCACGATCACGCTCGCCGACGCGTAGTGCCTTGCGTCGGCCGGGTCGCCGAAGTCGATCGCGGCCGGCAACCTGACGTATGCGAGATGGAGCTGCACGGCTTGCGACAAGAAGGCGCTGGCGGCATCCAGCTGGCCCGCCTCCAGGTGGGAGTCGAGCGCCGTCTCGGCAAAGATCTGCGACGGGTTGCCCCCGCTCCCCGTGGTGGCCCCGGCTCCGAGGATCTGGTCGACGATCGCGTTCGGCAGGTGCAGGTAGCGCTGGGCCAGCTCCACCATCATGACGAAGGCCTGGCCCTGGGGGTCCGTGGCGGGGTTCGTCCTCCCGAGCAGGAAGCCGGGTCGTGCCATGGCCTCGAACACGGCTGCCAGCGAGCTCCGCTCGGGCGCTCGGGCGGCGGCTCGGAACACCGCTGCGTAGGGGCCATGCGGGTTGTACGCCAGGACCAGAGGACTGGCCGCGAACCGGACGTACCAGCGGGTGAAATGGGGCTCCAGCGAAGCAATCGGCGCTGCACCGACGCTCTCGAAGACGCCGGGTGCGATCTCCCCGGCGCTGATGTCGTGGGCAAGCCCGATCGAGCCGCCACCCCGACCCGTGTAACCGTACCCGGTGGCCCGCTCGAAGCCAGGGCCGACATCCTCGTTGTCAACGGCGAGAAGGGAGCCGGCGAATGCCACGTCGGCGGTCCCGGCCCGATGTGCGGTGGCTCGACCCCTGCTGGTCGTCGTGCTCGCCGACGCCACGGAGGAGCAGACGACCAGCGACAAGCCGGCTGCGAGGCAAGCTGCTGCCATCGCGCCACGAACGCCACGGGCGCTATGGCGTCGGCGGTGGTGAGGCCCTCGGAGAACCCGTCCAGGCGATCGAGCAAGCACCGAAGCGGTCATGGCCGAGACGGTAGTCAGCCCATCTGGTGCCCGCAAGTAGCACTTCTCGATTCGCAAGTGTTACTGGCGCCATCGTCCGTCCCCGAACGCACGCGCGGTGCAGCGAAGGCTCAGCCAACCGCGGCGGGAACGTAGTCGCAGGTCGGATCTTCGGCGAGCGGGTCACCCGAACGGGCGTACGCCTGGGCGCGCGAGCCGCCGCAGATCTCCTGCAGCTCGCACCGCGCGCACCGCCCGTGGTGCGCTGCCGGGTCTCGCAGCGCCCTGAGCAGCGGGGCGTCGGCGTACAGGACCGGCAGCGGGGTCTCTCGCACGTTCCCGACCACGAGAGGCAGGAATCCGCTCGGCTGCACCTCGCCCGTGTGTGACACGAACACCACCCCTCGCCCGTCACCCACTGCGAGCGGCGCTCGCCGACGATCGCCGGCGAGGGCGAGATGGTCGGAGCTCGAGCGCTCTGCCGTCGGCCACACGTCGACGAGCCGATCGTGAAGCCGCCAGTAGAGCGGGCCCGGCCTGCGCTTCTCCCTGCCTTCTTCCCCGTGCACGAGCAGCCTGCGGAAGGACGGTGCCTCGGTCGTCTTGAGCGGAATGCGCGGCGCGAGGTCGTAGAGGAACGCCAGGACGTCTTCGGTGTCTTCAGCCGAGAGCGCCTGCGTCGCGTCCGCCCTGCCGGTCGGCACGACGAAGAACACGCTCCACATCGCCGCATGCAGCTCGTCGGCGAGCCTGGCGATGCCTGGGAGCTCGAGCACGGTTGACGCGGTGACCGTCGTGTTGACCTGCAATCTCAGGCCCACCTGGACGGCCGCGCGGCATGCACCGATCGTCCAGCCGAAAGAGCCCTCGACCCTGCGGAAGGCGTCGTGCCCATCGGCCGTCGCACCGTCGATCGAGAGGGAGACCGCCGTCGCCCCGCTGAGACGAAGCGCAGCCAAGGCGGACAGAGACGCTCGAGGAGTGCCGGCTGGTGACACGGCCATTGACAGTCCCAACCTGGCCCCGTGCCCGACAAGGGTCTGGAGGTCCGGCCGCTGCAGTGGGTCCCCGCCGGTGAAGATCACTCGCGGCCGGGGGGCGCCGATCGCGGCGAGGTCGTCGAGAACGGCCTCCACCTCCTCGGTCGTGAGCTCGCACGGATCGCGCTCGGGGATGGACTCGGCCCTGCAATGCCGGCACGCGAGGGCGCACGCCCGGGTCAGCTCGAAGAGCACGAGGAAGGGCCGTGCGGACGTGTCGAACCGAAGCTGACGGACTCCTGACGTTGACGGTCCAGCCACAGGCACCATCTGACCACAATGCGCGTCGCACGAGCGCTCGTCCAGGGCCGAAGGACCCAGAGCGAGAGCCCCCGGACCTTCCAAGTGCGTGGCGAACCATGGCTTCGAGACCGGGGGGCTGGTAGACCGGCAGCATGGAGACCTGGGATGCCATCAGGGCGCGGCGCAACGTCCGCCAGTACGACGGCCGACCGCTCGCGCGCGCCGATCTCGAGCGGATCCTCGAGGCCGGCCGACGCGCCCCGTCGTCCACCAACTGGCAGCCCTGGCACTTCGTGGTGGTGACCGATCGCGAGCGGCTCCGAGAGCTCGCAGGCGTGTGGCGCGGCGCAGGGCACGTGGCGCTGTCCGCGGCGTCGATCGCACTGGTGGGCGCAGAGCCTCAGGACGATCTTCACGCCTCCTGGCTGCAGTACGACTTCGGCCAGGCAACCGCCTACCTCATGCTCGCGGCCGCCGATCTCGGGATCGGCTCCGGCCACGCCTACGTCAGCGACCAGGCTGAGGCGCGGCGTGTGCTCGGCCTCCCAGAGGACCATTTCTGCCCCTACCTGGTCGCTCTCGGGTACCCCGCCGATCGCCCCCTCCGCCCGATCGAGCATCCCGACCGGCGTCCCTTCGACGACGTGGTGCACTGGGACCGCTGGTAGCCGGGAGACAGCACCAGGTCGCCCGGCGCCCGGCGAGACGTCTAGCGTCCAATCGTGCACGCAACGCAGATCAGACAGGCCTACATCGACTTCTTCGTCGAACGAGGCCACGCGCGGATCGCACGGGCAAACCTCGTCCCGCGAGAGGATCCCACCACCTTGTTCACCGGCTCGGGGATGCAGCCGCTCCTCCCGTACCTCCTCGGTGCACCCCACCCGACAGGCGCTCGCCTGGTCGACTCGCAGGTCTGCTTCAGGGCAGAGGACATCGACGAGGTCGGGGACACTCGCCACACCACCCTCTTCGAGATGCTGGGGAACTGGTCCCTCGGCAGCTACTTCAAGCAGGAGCAGCTGCCCTGGCTCTTCGAATTCCTGACCGGTGTCGTCGGGCTCGACCCCTCACGGCTGTTCGCAAGCGTGTTCTCGGGCTCGCCGCGCTGGAGCATTCCTCGTGACGAAGAGTCCGAGCAGCTCTGGAAGGACCTCTTCACCGGGGCCGGCCTGGACCCCGTCGTGACGGAAGCCGGGTCCGCAGCGCAGGCGGCGGCCAGGGGCATCGGCAATGCGCGGATCGTCGCCTACGACGAGTCCCAGTGCTGGTGGAGCAGGTCCGGCCCCCCCGACACGATGCCGCCCGGTGAACCCGGCGGTCCGGATTCCGAGGTCTTCTACCTCTTCCCCCAGGTTCCCCACGATCCCAGCTTCGGCGAGCACTGCCATCCCCACTGCGACTGCGGTCGCTACGTCGAGATCGGCAATTCGGTCTTCATGCAGTACCGCAGGACGCAGGACGGGTTCGACCTGCTCCCGCAGCGCAACGTCGACTTCGGCGGCGGTCTGGAGCGCATCGCGATGGCCTCGGCCGACGTCGCCGACGCATTCGCGATCGACCTGCTCGCTCCGCTCCTCGACGAGATCCGATCCATGCGCTCAGCACAGGGCTCCGCCGACTCGGAGGCTGACCGGCGGGCAGCGCGCATCATCGCGGACCACACCCGCGCGGTGGTCTTCCTCGCGCTGGACGGCGTCGAACCGTCCAACAACACCCAGGGGTACGTGATGCGCCGTTTCGCCCGCCGCGCGATCCGTCAAGGGCTGCACCTCGGCATCGGCGACACACTTCTCCCGACGCTGTGCACCACGGTCGTCTCGACGTACCGCGATGCCTTTCCCGAGCTCGTCCAAGACGAGGAGCACATCCGCGGTGTGCTCGAGCGTGAGGAGTCGCTCTTTCGGAAGACCCTCGCGAGGGGGGTGCGCGAGCTCCCGCGTCTGGCAGGACGAGAGCTCACCGGCGACGCGGTGTTCAAGCTCTTCGACACCTACGGCTTCCCTCCCGAGCTGAGCGTCGAAGAGGCGCGCGCGCAGGGCGTGCCGGTCGATCCGAACTGGAGCGACACCTTCAAGAAGCTCATGGCCGAGCAGCGTGCGCGCTCGCGAACGGCGGCAACGGGCATGTTCAAAGGCGGCCTCGCAGATCGCTCGGTGGCCACGACGCAGCTGCACACCGCCACGCACCTCCTCTACAAGGCCCTTCGTCTCGTGCTCGGCGACCACGTCGTCCAGCGCGGGAGCAACATCACCTCGGAGCGGCTGCGTTTCGACTTCTCTCACCCGAAGAAGATGACCCCCGAAGAGATCGCCAGGGTCGAACAGATCGTCAACGACGCCATCGCACGCGACTGGCCGATGCGCGTGAGCGAGATGACCCCCGACGAGGCCTTCGCCCAGGGGGCGCTCGGGGCGTTCGGCGACCGGTACGGCACTACCGTCACCGTCTATACGGCCGGTGATCCGACAGGCGAGTGGTACAGCAAGGAGATCTGCGGAGGCCCGCACGTTGCCCACACCGGCGAGCTCGGCCGTTTCCGCATCGTCAAGGAGGAGTCGTCAGGCGCCGGCGTGCGCCGCATACGCGCCGTTCTCGAGTAGCCGCGACGCGCCCCACGCCCGCGACGGTGCGGGTAGCCTGGCTCAGCGGTCGCTGCTGCAGGCGCTCGCGAATTGCCGGGACGGCGAGGCACTCTCCGAGTGAGGCACCGGACCGGCCGGGGAACGGTAGGAACATGGATCGCGCACGGAGGACATCTTCTGCGCCGCGCGACGGCCAGGCGGGGCAGCCGGACCGTCGAGCCCTCGAAGCCATGGCGAACGCTGCGCGGCGCGCGCAGCTCTTGACCAACGGCTCGCTCGTGGACCCGGACAAGCGCGTCGACCCCGGCGAGCGCGTCGACCCGGGCGAGCGCGTCGACCCGGGCAACGAGGAGACTGGCGAGCGGCGCCTGGTGGCTCGCTCGACGCTCGGCCGACGTGATCCGAGCGCGCCCATGAGCGCTGCTCCCCCGGAGCGACCTTCCCGGTCCGGCCGCGGCGCAGGTGGTTCGATCGTGCCGGACGTCGACCGCGCCGCTCCTGCGGCCTGGATGACACGACCGTTGCGCCGCAGCTCGCCGCGAATGCGCAAGATGCTCGTCGCCGCCGTGGTCGCCGCCGTGGTCGCCGCGGGCGCAGGTATCGCGCTCGGCATGACCCGTCGCTCACCCACGAGAACTGCGGCGAGCCGTGCCGCTGCCGGCCGGCACTCGTCGTCGTCCCCACACCACGACACCGCTGCGCGGACAGCCACGTCCGGATCCTCGAAGAAGAGCCCGCACTCCACAGGGGGAGCGACCGTGGTTGCCCCGGCGACGACGACCCCGGCGACGACGACCCCGGCGACGACGACCCCGGCGACCACCACCCCGGCGACCACCACCCCGGTGACCACGACCCCGGTGACCACGACCCCGGCGACCACCACCCCGGCGACCACGACAGGCGTGCCGAAGCTCTCGTCGGCGTCCCCTTCTTCCGGCGCTGCCGGCCAGACCGTGGTCGTCGACGGATCAGCGCTCTATAGCAGCACCGGCGAAGTGGTGGCGTACTTCGGAAGCGCCAGCGCCCCGACGAGCTGTACCTCGCAGACCTCCTGCACCATAACGGTCCCGGATCTCGGCACCAGCCCCTCTACGGTCCCGCTCACGATCGTCACCTCGCAGGGGCGATCCAATGCGCTGACATTCGCGTACACATGAGGCTCCTGCCTCTGCATGCGGGACGCCCCACCGACCGCTCCACCCGGTCAGAACATGGGTTACCCAGGCTCAGTGCACCGGTGCCGCGAGCCACTCCGGGCCGAGATCCGTCACCGCGGGGCAACCCATGAGGGTCATCGTCCGTCGCATCTCGGCGTCGAGGATGTCGAGGATCCGCTCCACTCCCCGCTCGCCCGCGGCAGCAAGACCGAAGAGGTACGGGCGACCCACAAGGACGGCACGGGCACCCATCGCCAGGGCTGCGACAACATGCGCGCCCCTGCGGATGCCTCCGTCAACGAGCACGTCCGCGTAGCTCCCGACAGCAGCGACCACGTCCGGCAGTGCGTCCAGGGTCGCAGGGGCGCCGTCGAGCTGGCGGCCTCCGTGGTTCGACACGACCACGCCACTCGCACCGGCGTCGACCGCCCTGCGCGCGTCCTCTCCGGACAGAAGGCCTTTTACGAGGAGCGGGCCGGCCCACCGCTTGCGAAGGTGAGCCACGTCCTCCCAGGAGAAGGGTGATGCGACCGAGCTCAGAAGCCCGTTGCCGTGCCCAGGAGGACCCGCGCCCCGCCGCGAGAGGCGCACGCCGGTTGCGGCCAGCTGGGCAGCCCAACGCGGCCTCATCAGCACCTGGGCGCCGAGCGGGGCCGCATTGCGTGCGTCGACTCTGAGCGGCGGTGATACGCCGTGCCGAACGTCGCGTTCGCGATTGCCCAGCGCTGGCGTGTCGACGGTGACGACCAGCGCCTCCACTCCTACGGCGGCGGCCCGATCGCACAGCGCGTCGGCCTCGGGCAGTCCTCCGGCGGCATAGACCTGGAACCACAGGGGGGTGCTCGACGCAGGCGCGACGACCTCGACGGGGCTTCCGGCCACGGTGCTGAGCACCGAGACCGTCCCACGCGAGGCGGCGGCGCGCGCCACGCCGGCTGCGCCGTCGGCGTGCATCAGCCGGACCAGGCCGCAGGGCGCGAGCAGGATCGGAAGGTCGATTTCCCTTCCGACCACCGACGTCCGAAGGCTCGGCACGATCCTGCCGACCGCCGCCTTCTGCCGGAAGGTGACACCGGCGAACGCTGCTTCGTTCCGCCTCATCGTCAACTCGTCATCCGCCGCGCCGTCGATGTAGTCGAAAACCACGGCCGGCAGGCGCCTGCGCGCCACGCGACGCGCGTCACGGACGCTGTGAAGGCGCTCCGCCGCTCGAGCGTCGGCCTGCGCGAAGAGGTCCGCGAAGACGCTCACCTGCCATCCTCTCTCCGGTAGACGGTGGTCGCCCCCGACTGGTCACGGGCGAGCACCACGAGGGTGTCGATGTTCACATGGGACGGCCTCGTGACGACGAAGGCGATGCACTCGGCGACATCGTCGGCGCTGAGCGGAGTCATCCCGCGGTAGACGGCTCTGGCACGTTCTGCGTCTCCGTGGAAGCGCACCGTGCTGAATTCCGTCTCGACCATGCCCGGATCGATCTCCGACACCCGCACCGGGCGACCCAACAGCTCCATTCGCAGGACCCGTGCAAATGCGCGTTCGGCGAACTTCGCGGCGTTGTAGCCCGCACCTCCGACGTAGGGTTCGTAGCCCGCGACCGAGCCCACGGTCACCACGTGGCCGTCTCCGCTCGCCTCGAGGAGAGGCAGCAGCCTCTTGGTCATCCGTAGCGTGCCGAGGACGTTCACCTCGTACATTGCACGCCACTCGTCGACGTTGGCGTCCTCGATGCGATCGAGCCCCAGCGCACCGCCGGCATTGTTCACCAGCACGCGACACTCGTCGATCTCCGAGCAGAACCGGTCGACGGACGCCGAGTCCGAGACGTCCAAGAGCTCCCAGCGCGCGCCGATGTCCTGCGCGACCGTTCGAAGTCGATCCTCACGACGCGCCCCCACGACCACGTCGAACCCGAGGCCGGCAAGGCGTCTCGCCGTGGCCTCCCCGATCCCGCTCGTCGCTCCCGTCACCACTGCCACACCCGTCGTCATCGACCCGCACCCTACGCGATGGGTGCATCCTCTTGTCAGTTCCGGCAGGGGTCGTACCAGGGCTGCTCACCGTCGGCGTTGTACAACGCGATCGCCAGCAGGTCCTGATCCGTCGGCGAGGCGTCATAGGGCGGCACGCCGACGAGTGTCGGCATGCCCGCGAGCTGCGCGGCCTCGTTCCAGGTGGACTGGGAGAACTGGAACGCGCCCATGTACTGGCCTGTCGGAGAGATCGCCTGGTAGTTCCCGCTCGACTCCGCTTGAACCACGCAGCGAAGGAATGCGTTCAGCTGCGGCGGCGCACTCGAAGAAGAGGGGGGAGCTGGTACCGCAGGAGAGCCCGCCTGCGGCTGGGTCCCCGTAGGTGGCACCGACCCCTGCGCGGCTGCGCTCGCCGCGGCGCTCGCCGCGGCGCTCGCCGCCGCGCGAGCTGCAGCGGCTTCCTGTGCCTGCTGCTGAGCCACGGCGACAGCAAGCTCTCCGGTGATGCTGGCGCGTTGGCGTGCAAGCTGCTGCTCCACAGCCTGCGCCGACGCAAGAGCGACATCCGCGCTCCCGACTGCGCGCTGCGCCTGTGCGGCGATCTGCGCCTGCGTCGCCTCCTCGCCGTCCAGCAGGTGGCGGTCCAACTGGAGCTTGGAGACGGCCGAGCTGAGGTCCCCGGTCAAGACCTCTGCGTACACCGATGATGCACCATTCGAAGGGCTTGCTGCGAAGGAGGGGCTGGTCCCGCTCGCCTGGGTCCCGCCCTCCACGTACGCCGTCACCGCGGCGTCGCGCAGCTGGGAGAGGTCCGCTGCGATCCGGTGACGGGTCACGTCGAGCTCCGCCTGTAGCTGCTGGAGCTGCATATCATCTGCAGTGACGCTTGCCATGTCTGCCGCACGCTGCTGCTGGAAGCCGTCGATCTGCAGTTGCTCCAGCAGCATCTGCTGGGAGAGCGTTGCAGCCTGCTGTTGCAACGTGCCGATCGAGCTCGCGGCTGCGGGCGCCGCTTGCACCCACAGCCCCGCGCCCAACACCGCTGCCGCGCCGAGAACGCCGAGCACGGGCGCGGCGGCTCTCACCGCGCGCGCCACGGCCTCGCTCATCGACTCGGAACCAGCCGCAATGGCACGCCATAGGACGGTCACGGGCCCCTCGTTCTAGCGAGAGAGCGCCCCACCGTCAAGCGACACAACGAATTCGGTCGCTCTGCTGGGGTTTTTCCCAATCGGATCGGTTGATTTCGCGATCTCGGAAGGCAGCTTCTCGCTCTTCTCGTCCCTCTCCCTCCCCCTTTCACCCTCGCTTTCCCGTCACACTCGTTCCCCTCCACCCTGGGCTCCCCGCACACTTGCGTGCCGATCACAACTACGTGCATGACAACTACGAGCATGACGCACGCGACATCTTCACGCGATCGCAACGACGAGTGCGCAGTTCCGCGATCTACGACGCGACGATGGCCACCCGTTCTCTCTGTCTGCATGCGTGCATGTGCCCCACGCCGCCATCCCCGCGTGCCACCCATGCATCTTTACAGCCTGTCTGCATATCCCACGTGGATGAACCACGTGCACGGCGCGTGCACGTGGATCACGGGTGCGTGCTCGAGACTGAATCGCCTCGGCCGGCTCGCGATCCGTTGACGGCGGAGGCGGGCAGACTGTGCAGAGCATGTCCCAGCACAAGCCACATCGTCCGCTCGCGCTCGATGCGTCGCACTGGCGCGGCGACGGCCGGCCGAAAGTGCGATATCCCACGCGCCAGGACGCGCTCGTCGCCGCCGAAGAGCGGTCGAGGGAGTGGGGTTCCAAGCTCGGCGTCTACGAGTGCGCCTTCTGCGGAGGCTGGCACATGGGGCGGCGAGGAGGACGTCGCAGTCAGCGTGACAGCTGACCTCGGGGTCGCGACTCGAGCCCCCAGGCGCACGTAAGGCGTGTCGAACGGCCTCCTCGAGAGCTGCGCCGTCGCGTGAGCCGGGCTGCCCGGCGATGTCTGGAGCCACGAGCGATAGCGGCCCCGCAGCGCTGCCTGTAGCCTCGTAGCGTGGTACCAGACGTTGGGAACGGAGACCAGGAGCTCGACCTGGACCTTCTCGCCTCGTCGTTGCGCGCGGACAGCGGAGACGTGCGCGTGCTGCTGCGCGCACTCGTGAGCCGGCTGTCGGACGCGCTCGGGGACCGGCTCGCCGTCGAGCGCCCAGGCCGCTTCCGGAAGTCCGACGAGGTCCGGCAGGTCTCGATCCGTCTGGGCGACGACCAGTTCGACGCCACGGTCGAACGCGGCGTCGTAGTGTGCACGATCAGCCGGAGCAGCGGCGGCATCCGCATCCGATCGAACCGTGTAGGGATCGACGAGTGGCTGCGTCAACTGCTCGGCGCACTACGCGACGAAGCCGCAACGACTGAGGCGACGAGGGTTGCGCTCGAGTCGCTCGTGATAGGAAACAACACGTGACCGACACCGCCGACCAGGCAGGCACAGGACGTTCCAAGGGGCCGGACGCTTCCTCGACCACTGCACCGCTTCCGAAGGGTCTCCCTCCCGACGCCAGCCGGCGGTTGGCAGAGCTGGAGGACCGCCCCGGCCACAAGGGGATGTTCACCTCGGATCTGTCGGTGAACGAGTTCCTGCTGATCAAGGAAGTCGGTTTCCACCCCCTCGGCTTCGTCATGGGCAGCTCGATCTATCACCTCGGGATCCAGACGCGTCGGTGGTCGCAGAGCCAGGAGCTCTCCAAGCTCACCGAGGCGATGTACGAGGCGCGCCAGCTGGCGATGGACCGCATGGACGCAGAGGCCACGGAGCTCGGCGCCGACGGTGTCGTCGGGGTGCGACTCGACGTGAACTACTACGAGTGGGGCGCAGACACCGCGGAGTTCATCGCGGTCGGCACCGCGGTCAAAGCAGAGGACGGACGCTCCTACCGGAACCGCCAGGGGAAGCCCTTCACCTCGGACCTTTCAGGACAGGACTTCTGGGTGCTAATGCAAACCGGCCACGTACCGCTCGGGCTCGTGATGGGGACCTGCGTTTACCACATCGCACACCGGGGGCTCGGGCAGACGGTGCGAGCGGCGGGGCGCAACGTGGAGCTTCCGAACTTCACCCAGGCGCTGTACGAAGCTCGTGAGCTCGCCATGACGCGCATGCAGGACGAGGCGAACGAGCTGGAGGCCAGCGGCATCGTCGGAGTTCGGCTCGAGGAGAAGAGCCATATGTGGGGCGCCCATACGATCGAGTTCCTCTCGCTCGGAACCGCCGTCGCCCGGTCGACAGGCGACTTCACGATCCCGCAGCCCAAGACGATCATCTCTCTCGACGGCTGATGTCCCCGTCCGCCGAAGAGCAGCTCCCGGAGGCAGCGTCCCGGCGTTTCGCAGAAGGTGCATGGTCGTCTGGGCTCTCGGTCGCCGACTTCGCCTCGTGCCTCGAGATGGGGATGCAGCCGGTGGGCTACGTGCAGGGGTTCGCCGTCATGCAATGGAGCTGGTTCATGACCACAGGCGGCTTCAGCATGGGGTCGGGCGGCCTCGGCGGCTTCGGGGGCGGATGGGGATCTCCCCAGCAGCGCCAGGGGCAGTACGTCGAGCAGTGGCAATGCCCGCACGGCTTCGTGAGCGCGGAGCATCGCATGTACGGCGCGAACTACGAGCTCACATGGCTCGAGGACAGTTGGACGACCGGCTGGAGCCTGGCAACCGGGCGCATGATCGACGAGGCCAAGGAGCTCGGTGCATCTGGCGTTGTAGGGGTGGTCGACATGATGGCCCCGCTCGTCAGCGGGTCTGCGGTCGAGTTCCGCTCGAGCGGCACCGCCGTCGCGGTTGCCGACGCCCCCCGGCCCTCCACGCCTTTCAGCACCTATCTCTCCGGACAGCGACTGGCGAAGCTCGTCGAGGCCGGGTACGCACCGGTGTCCGTCGTCGCGACGCTCAGCGCCGTCCGCATGCTCGGCTACTGCATCACCCATTACCAGCTCGCCGGCACCAATGTGGGCAACTGGTATGGCCCGGCGGCGGGCGGGGTGTCCGGCGTCGGCCCCATCGATCAGGTGAACCGAGCCGAGGCCGCGGCCCGCCGGCTCGCACGTGAACGCGTTCGCGAGCAGCTCGGTTCGGACATCCTCCACGGTGCGACGCTCGAACGGTCCGAGCGCGAGATCGGCGAAGGCGACCTGTCGATCCAGTGCACGCTCAAGGGCACGCGGGTGCGGCGGTTCAAGGACTTCGACCCTCTGCCCGACGCAGCCCCCGTCGTCCGCCTGACGTGACGGTGGAGCCCCGCCCGTGACGATCCGAGACGAGGTTCGCCAAGCTGTGACGGCGCTCGCTGCTCCCCCGCCGCCCACGTCGGGGGGCGCGATCCGGGGCACGACCTCCGACCTCACGATCGACGAGATGCTCCTGCTGCACTCCGCCGGGTGGGAACCCGTCGACTTCGTCTACGGAATCTCGTGGTGGTCGGTTCCCTGGGGCGCGTGGCAATGGACCACCGGCGAGGTGCAGGAGGCGTCCAGCGCATTCGCCGGTGCCGCCACCCAGGCCGCCAAGCAGCTCCGGGAGTCGTGCGAACGGGCGGGCGGCACCGGCGTCCTCGGCGTCGAGGTGGGCGTCAGGGTGTCCTCGCACCACGTCGCGATCGAGCTCTCGGGAACGGCGGTACGCCGCGTACGTGCGGACCAGCACCGCTTCGAGTTCGTCTCGGACCTCTCGGCTCGCGACTTCGTGCTGCTCGACCGTGCAGGATGGTGGCCGCTCGGGATCGCTGCGGGCGCGAGCTTCGTGATCGCCCCACGCCGGACCGCACGCGAATGGGCCTCCCAGCAGGGCCAGAACGCCGAGCTTCCCAACCTCACCCAGGCGCTCTACCTCGCACGCGAGCGCGCGATGGAGCGCATGCAGCGCTCCGGCACGACGATGAAGGCCGACGGCATCGTCGCCGTCAAGCTCCGTGAGGGCAGGGCCAGCTCGAGCGTGCGGGTGATCCAGTTCGTCGCGATCGGAACGGGGGTGCGCCTTCGCACAGCCTCGCACCGGTCGATTGCACCGGAGATGGTGGTGCCGCTCGACGAGCGGTTGCGCCAGTTCGACGTCAAGAGCCTCCGAGGCAGCAGCCCGGAGTGAACGAGCTCGACAAGACCGAGGTGGACCCCTCGTCACCACCGGTCAGGATCTCGGGGCCCGAGACCTCTCCACCCGGTTGATGAGCTGCGTCGCCGCCGAGCGGAAGTACTCAGCCATCTCGGCCTCGTCTTCTTCGTCCAAGCCCGCTTCGGAGAGCGCAGAGAGCATGAGGCGTAGCCAGGCGTCGCGTTCGCCGAGACCGATGGCGAACGGCGCGTGACGCATCCGCAACCGCGGATGGCCCCGCTGCTCCTGGTAGGCGCGTGGGCCGCCCCAGTACTGGACCAGGAACAGCCGAAGGTGCTCCTTGGGCCCCTCCAGGTCGTCGGGATAGAGCGGACGAAGCACCGGGTCGGCTTCGACACCGGTGTAGAAACGGTCGACGAGGACCCTGAAGAACGCGTCGCCACCTACCCTCTCGTACATCGTGGAGGCCACGGGTGCAACGGTAGACGCCCGAAGGACGAGCCCAGGCGCATGGGCGGTGAGCCCAGGCAGGTTCGCCTACACTTCTACGGCGATCCGGCGCCGCCGGTATGGTGCAGTACGCACGCAACATGCGGGTGTAGTTCAATGGTAGAACGACAGCCTTCCAAGCTGTAGATCGGGGTTCAATTCCCCGTACCCGCTCTTCCCTACGCCCGCCCTTGGCGATG
>JAJZVL010000104.1 GCA_021845725.1 Actinomycetes bacterium
ATCGTCCTCTCAGACCAGCTACCCGTCGTCGCCATGGTGAGCCGTTACCTCACCATCAAGCTGATAGGCCGCGAGCCCCTCCCGAAGCAGAAACCCTTTCCTCATCAGATCATGCGATCCGATGGGGATATCCGGTATTAGCACCGGTTTCCCGGTGTTATCCCAGTCTTCGGGGCAGGTTGCTCACGTGCTACTCACCCGTTCGCCACTAGGTCTTCACCGGTGTTGCCACCGGATGGACCTCGTTCGACTTGCATGTATTAAGCACGCCGCCAGCGTTCGTCCTGAGCCAGGATCAAACTCTCCATCGAGACTCCTGCACCAGCCCCGAAGGGCTCGTGCACAGAATCAGAGAGCCGGCCGGGACCGACTCGACGTCACCGGCCGACAGCAGGCCGAGAGGTGGCGCCCGAAAGCGCTTCTCGCGACCTGCCACTGCTGCATTGCTTTGACGTACGGCACCGGGACATTCGCCCGGAGCCGCCCGCACTGGCTTTTGGCTCTCGCTCTTCCGTTTTCAAGGAACGACCAGGCACTCGCCCCAGAGGAGCGTCGATGCCGGTTCCCGAACCTGACCGCGGTGAACACGCCACCAGGATCTCAGTTCGTCTCGCCGTGCGTTCCCAACGGGGCCGTCTCGGCGGGAAGCTCAGTGTAGCAGGCCTCCGGGAGGCCGTCAACCGTCCACGAGCCCGAGGCTCGCCTGCGCGCTCACTTCCAGCGGAAGTGGACGAAGATGCGTCCGAAGTTCCTCGAGTCCTTCTCCAGGCGGTGATAACGGGCCCTGACGTCCTTGCGGTCCAGGTACCTGAGCACCCGCTTCTTCAGCTGGCCCGAGCCCTTGCCAGGGATGATCTCGACCAGCGTCGCCCTCTTGGCCTGCGCCTCGTCCATCACCCGATCCAGGGCGCGTTCGATCTCATCGCCCTTGTTGTAGATGTCGTGCAGGTCGAGGACGAGCTTCGCGGCCATCGCGTCCTCCTATCCGCCCGGTCCCGAAGGGCTCAGTCGCCTCCGAGCATGCCGCTCATCCACGACGCGATCCGCGACGGCCGCCCGCGCCGCTCCTCGGTCCGGTCCGCCAGCTGCATCCCGAGCAGCGCGGCGTTGATGCCGAGCCACCGGAGCGGCTCCGGCTCCCACTGCGGCCAGCGGTGCCCCACCCACGGCAGGGTCACCAGGTCCGAGTCATCCTTGCCGGTGACGAGATCTGCGAGCGTGCGACCTGCGAGGTTGGTCGTGGAGACCCCATCCCCCACGTAGCCGCCCGCCCAAGCCACCCCGGTCACCCGATCCAGGCCAACCGAGGAGTACCAGTCCCTGGGGATGCCGATCGGGCCGCCCCACTGGTGGGTGATCACCGCATCGCGTGCTGCAGGGAAGAGGTCGACAAGGGTCCGCCGCAGCGCGTCGTGGACGGTCGAGCTCCGGTCGAACGCCGGGCGAACGGTCGATCCGAAGTGGTACGGCGCCCCGCGCCCGCCGAATGCGAGGCGCCCGTCCGCGGTCCGCTGCCCGTAGATCACGAGGTGACGGAGGTCCGAGAACGTCTCGCGAGCCGCGAGGCCCGCCTCCTTCCAGAACGTATCGTCGAGTGGCTCCGTGGCGATCATGAGCGAGTAGACGGGAGCGAGCGTCCTGCGCTCGCCGGGCAGCGTCGGCGTCCACCCCTCGATCGCGCGAACGACCACGTCGGCGCGGACGGTGCCGCGCGCGGTGACGGCTTCGGGACGGCGTCCTCCGCCCCCGGGCCGGACTGCGAGGACCGGGGTGCCCTCGTAGAGGTGCACCCCCCGCCGTTCGACCGCGTCCGCGAGCCCACGTGCCAGGCGGGCAGGGTGGAGCGCCGCGCAATGCGGGGTGTACGTGGCACCGAGCACCCGCGTGGCGCCGATGCGTGCGTGGGCTGCGCCCGCGTCGAGCCACGCCAGGTCCGCCTCCGCCACGCCGAGGTCACGTGCCTCCGCAACTTCCCGCTTGCCTCGTACGACCTGCGCCGGCCCCCGTGCCGCGGCGACCGTGCCGCCCTTGGCGAAGTGACAGTCGATCCCGTCCTCCGCGGCGGCCCGACCCACCTCGTCGACGGTCTCCTGCATGGCCGCCCGCATGCGGCGCGCCGCGTCGGCTCCGTGCTCCGCTGCGAGCTTGGCGTCGGAGGCGGAGAACAGGGCCGAGCACCATCCGCCGTTGCGCCCCGAGGCGCCGTAGCCGGCGACCTCCGCTTCGAGCACCGCGACGCGCAGGCTCGGGTCCGCCATCGCGAGGTAGCGGGCGGTCCACAGTCCCGTGTAGCCGGCACCGACGACGGCGACGTCGACGTCCATGTCGCCCGGCAAGCCCGCACGGGCCCGCACCGGTTCGGGCAGGGTGTCCCACCACAGCGACGTGCCGCGCTGATCGCGACGCCCACGAGCACGCTCGTCCATCTGCAGCTCCGCCTGCTCGCTCAGATCCGCCGCTGTGCTTCAGAGAGCACGCCGCGCAGGATCTGGACGATGAGGTCGATCTCCTCGTGGCCGATGATGAGCGGCGGCGACAGCTGGATCACCGGGTCGCCACGGTCGTCGGCTCGGCAGATGAGGCCGGCGTCGAAGAGCGCCGGGGAGAGGTAGCCCCTGAGCAGGCGCTCGCACTCGTCGTCGTCGAAGGACTCTCGCGTCGCCTTGTCCTTCACGAGCTCGATCCCGTAGAAGAAGCCCTCGCCTCGCACGTCCCCGACGATGGGCAGGTCGTAGAGCGACTCGAGCGAGGATCGGAAGTAGTCGCGGTTCTCGCGCACGTGGTCGAGGATGTGCTCGCGCTCGAAGACGTCGAGGTTCGCCAGCGCCACGGCACAGCTGACGGGGTGCCCGGCGAAGGTGAAGCCGTGGGCGAAGCTCTCGTTGCCCCCCATGAACGGCTCGACGAGCTTGTCGCTCGCGATCATGGCGCCCAAGGGCGCGTAGCCGCTCGTGAGCCCCTTGGCGACGGTGATGATGTCGGGCTCGTAGCCGTAGCGCTGCGAGCCGAAGTACTCGCCGAGCCGTCCGAAGGCGCAGATCACCTCGTCGGAGACGAAGAGCACCCCGTAGCGGTCGCAGATCTCCCGGACCCGTGCGAAGTACCCCGGAGGGGGCGGGAAGCACCCCCCGGCGTTCTGCACCGGCTCCAGGTAGACGGCCGCCACCGTCTCGGGACCCTCACGCTCGATCGTGCGCTCGATCTCGTCTGCGGCCCAGCGGCCGAAGGCCTCGATGTCGTCGCCGTGCTCGGGGGCCCGGTAGAAGTTCGTGTTCGGCACCTTGACCGCCCCGGGCATGAGCGGCTCGAAGGGCGTGCGGATGCTCGGGATCGAGGTGATCGCGAGCGCTCCCATGCTCGTCCCGTGGTAGGCGATGTCGCGGCTCAGCACCTTGTAGCGCCACGGCTCCCCCTTCAACCGGAAGTACTGGCGGGCGAGCTTCAGCGCGGACTCGACCGACTCCGAGCCACCCGAGGTGAAAAAGACGTGCTCGAGGTGCCCGGGCGCCAGCTCTGCGAGCCGGTCCGCGAGCTCGATGGCCCTCGGGTGCGCGTAGGTCCACAGCGGGAAGTAGGCGAGCTCGCCCGCCTGCTTGGCCGCGGCCTCGCCCAGCTCGTAGCGCCCGTGGCCGATCTGGCTCACGAAGAGCCCGGCGAGCCCGTCGAGGTAGCGCTTGCCGTGCTGGTCCCAGACGTAGGGGCCCTCGCCGCGCACCATCACGGGCACCTCGTGCTGGTCGCTGTAGGACCCCATCTGCGTGAAGTGCATCCACAGGTGCCGCCGTGCGCGCTCGCTCAGCTGGTCGCCCCAGCCGTCGCCTTGGAATTCCACGGTGTGGGTCTCGTACTCAGAAGTCATCTGCTCTCCCAGAAAGGTCTGCTTGGCACGTTTCAGGTACACATCGAGTCCACGCAGGGCGCGGCGCCGACCGCCAGAACGGTTCGCCGCCAGCGGACCTGCAGCGAGCGTACCGGGACCGTACGCTGGGTGCCGGTCGCTGCCGGCTGCTCCTCGGGTCGTCGGCCGGGCGCGTGGATCACGCCGAGCGCCTGAGCGCTGCGCCACCCCCGAAAGGCGCCGCGGAGACGACGACACCCAGGACCGCCGCACCCGCGAAGAGCAGCACGCCGGCGCCGGGACCAGCCAGGGCGGCCAGCACGCCGTACAGCGTGACGCCCACGATGCCCCCCAGGCGACCCGAGGCCTGGCTGACCCCCTGGCTCGTGCTGCGCACCTCGGTCGGCGCGGACTCGGCTGGGACGATCACCGTGGTCTTGTCGGGCCCGGCAGCACCGAAGAAGCAGCCTGCGGCGAGGAGACCGCCGACGAGCACCGCTGTGCTCTTGCCGACGACCAGGAGAAGCACGCCGAGCACGCCGAACGCAACCGCTCGGGCCGCGAAGCCGATCACCTGGAGCCGGCGGCGCCCGATCGAGTCGATCCCGATCACCGTCAGGGTGGCGGCCGGGATCGTGACCGCCTTCACGGCGGTCGCGCTGGCGGCACCGGTCGCGGCGCTGGTGGTGAGCACCGTCGTGATGAGCAGAGGCAGGACGAGCCCCAGGCCTTGATCCCCCACTTGGTAGAGGAACGTTGCCGCAGCCCTCGCCGCCAGGCGGTTCGGGCGCAGCTGGCGACGGGTCATCCGGATGATCGCTCGGACGTCCGCCAACCGGGCGACGTCCCACTCCGAGGACTCGTCGAGCTTCCTGCGGAGCAGGAGCACCGGAAAGGCGAGCACGACACCGAGCCCGAGCGAGATTCGCCAGCCGTCGACGGCGTCCGCGTGGAGGAAGACGGCCCCGAGACCATAGGCGCCGAGCGTCCCGAAGTTCGCCGCCCACATGATCCAGGCCATGGTCCTCCCGCGCCGCTCGGTGGGAACCTGCTCCGCCACGTAGGGGAACACGACCGAGAAGTCCATGCCGATGGCCACGCCGGTCAGGAGGCGGCTGGCAGCCAGGACGCCGAAGTCGGGGGCGAGCGCCGACGCCGCGCTCGTCAACCCGAAGAGGACGAAGTCCGCCAGGAGGAGCTGCCTGCGCCCGAATCGGTCGGCGAGGACGCCGGTCACGAGAGAGCCGATCAGCATTCCGGCGAGGGTGGCCGTGCCGAGGGTCGTCACGACCGCGCTCGAGAGGTGCCACTGGTCGCGCAGTGGCGCGAACGCGACCGAGATGGCACCCAGGTCGTAGCTGCCGACCAGGATCCCGATGCCGGCGAGTGCCGCCTGGACCTGCCACGACACGCCGCCGGCACCGTCGATCCTGACCCCTGAGCGCACCGACCGAAGGGTACCCTAACTCCATCTATTAGGTATACCGTGCCCCTTGCGCGCCCGAGAGCGCCCGGCCCCTCAGAGCGGGAGGTTGTACGCGAGCACGAAGTTCAGTGCCACGGCGAACATCAGGTAGATGAGCCATAGGCCCGTACCGAGGTGGAAGAAGCCGAGCGAGCGCTCCGCGAAGCTCCCCAGCCTCTCGGGGAGGTCGGCCTTCACGGTGGCGAAGACGTCGCTCACGTAGACACCGGTGAGGCCGATGAACAGCCCGCCGACCGGATCGTCGTGGGCGCCGAAGAACACGATGATCCCGAGGATCGAGATCAGCAGGAAGCCCACCGTCATGCCCAGGCTGGCCCGACCATCCGCCCCGTGGAGCCGGTTCCACCCGATCACGAACCAGTGGACACCGTACGCGGTGAACGCCAGCCCGGCCATGTAGAGGGGCTTGGCGGTGAAGGTCCCGAGCACCAGTCCGAGGAAGATGTACGCGCCCGTGAAGAACTGCAGGAACCCCGGCAGGGCGATCCCCCACAGCCCGGTGGGCCAGTCGACCTCCTTGCTCCGCTTGGGATAGCCGAACAGCTCCTGAGGGCCGTAGATGAGGTACCCGGTGCCCAGCCCCATGAACCCGACTGCGAGGGGCGGGAATGTCGATGGATGCAACGTCACTGCAGCCAGTAATGACATGCTTCCTCCTTTGCCACCTGTCCACCATGGACACCGTCGAGGACTTCACCGAGGCGCGCGCCTGGCCCGCTCGTGCTCTGGCCCTGAGCGGCCATGAGCGGCCCTGAGCGGCCCTGAGCGGACGGAGCCCCGCCCTAGCTGCCCCTGCCGTCGAGGGCCTCAGCGAACTCGAACCCGAACCGCCCCTTCACGCAGAGGTTGCCCCGGGTGACGTCGTGGTCGAGGGGCGAGGTCACCTTGACGATCCGGTCGTCCTGCACGTGCAGCTCGAGGTTGCAGCCGACCCCGCAGTACGGGCAGACGGTGCGCGTGACCTCCTGGCGCGCCTCGTCCCATTCCCCGCGAGCACGAAGGTCGTGCTCGGTGACGAACATGAGGGCGCCAGTCGGGCAGACGGCGATGCAGTTGCCGCAGTACACGCACGCCGAGTCCGGAAGAGGGACGTCCATCTCGGTCGAGATACGGGCGTCGAACCCGCGTCCGGCCACAGCGATGGCGAACGTGTCCTGGGCCTCCTCGCCGCACGCCTCGACACACTTGTAGCAGAGGATGCACTTCGAATAGTCACGCACGTACTGGTCGTTGTCCCGCTTCAGTGCCTGTGCGACGGTGCCGGCGGTGCCGGCGCCGACCGGCTCGTGCTCACCCGCACGGGCCTGATCGCGCTCGGTGGGGGGGGCCGGCGGGCCATGGCGCTCCGGGCGCGCGCCGTACGTCTCGATCCAGCGATGGACGTCGCCGCCCGCGGTCGACAGGTCGACCGAGGACGCGAGGAGCTCGAGCACCATCCTCCGGCTGGTCCGGACTCGTTCGGAGTCGGTCCGCACCTCCATGCCGCCGGCGACCGGCCGGGAGCACGCCGGCACGAGGGTTCGAGAACCCTCCACCTCGACCACGCACACCCGGCACACGTTCACCGGAGCCAAGGTCTCGAGGTAGCACAAGGTGGGGACCTCGGTACCGACGGACCGGCA
>JAJZVL010000105.1 GCA_021845725.1 Actinomycetes bacterium
CCTACTCCCCGCGTGCCCGGGCGATGATCTCCTTGGCAATCGAGTCGGGCACTTCGTTGTAGGCGTGGAACTGCATCGTGTACGTGGCTCGGCCCTGGGTACGCGAACGCAGATCGGTAGCGTAGCCGAACATGTCGGCCAGCGGTACCTGCGCCTTCACGACGTGGCTGCTGCCTCGCTGCTCCATCCCCTCCACCCGGCCACGCCGGGAGGACAGGTCGCCGATCACGTCGCCCATGTACTCCTCGGGAGTGACCACCTCGACGGCCATCACCGGCTCGAGGAGGACCGGGTTGGCGATCCGGAGCGCCTTCTTCACGGCCATCGACCCGGCGATCTTGAAGGCCATCTCCGAGGAGTCGACCTCGTGGTACGACCCGAAGACGAGGGTCACCCGCACGTCCACGGTCGGGTAGCCGGCAAGGACCCCGGAGGTGAGCGCCTCTTGGATGCCGGCGTCGACAGCAGGGATGTACTCCTTCGGGATCACACCGCCGGTGATCTTGTCGATGAATTCGTAGCCACCGCCGGGTCCCGTCGGCTCGACGTTGATGACGACGTGACCGTACTGGCCGCGCCCACCGGTCTGGCGGACGTAGCGCTCCTCGACCTTGTCCACCGCCTTGCGGATGGTCTCGCGGTAGGCGACCTGGGGCTTGCCGACGTTGGCATCCACGTTGAATTCCCGCAGCATCCGATCGACGAGGACCTCGAGGTGGAGCTCGCCCATCCCCGAGATCACGGTCTGAGCGGTCTCCTCGTCGGTGCGGACGCGGAAGGTCGGGTCCTCCTCGCTCAGAGCGAAGAGCGCCTTCGAGAGCTTGTCCTGGTCCGCCTTGGTCTTCGGCTCCACTGCGACGTGGATCACCGGCTCGGGGAACTCCAACGCCTCGAGGACGATCGGGTGGTCCGGGTCCGACAGGGTGTCGCCAGTCGTCGTCTGCTTCAGGCCGACCGCGGCCACGATGTCGCCCGTGAAGATCGCCTCCTTGTCCTCACGGTGGTTGGCGTGCATCTGCAGCAGGCGCCCGATGCGCTCCTTGCGACCCTTGGTCGTGTTCATGACCGTCGCACCCTTGCGCAGCGACCCCGAGTAGACGCGCAGGTACGTGAGCTTGCCGACGTAGGGGTCGGTCATGATCTTGAACGCGAGCGCGGCGAACGGCGCGCTGTCGTCCGCGGGACGCTCCTCGGTCTCCTCCTGCGCTCCCGGCTTCGTGCCCACGGTCGGAGGCAGGTCGAGCGGGCTGGGCAAGTAATCGACGACGGCGTCGAGCATGGGCTGAACGCCCTTGTTCTTGAACGCCGATCCGCACAGCACCGGGACGACCTCGTTGGCCAGGGTGGCCGTGCGCAGGGCAGAGCGCAGATCGGCCGCCGTGATCTCCTCGTCGCCAAGGAACTTCTCCATGACAGTGTCGGAGTAGTTGGAGAGCACGTCCACGAGCTGGTGGCGCGCGTCCTCGGCCTGCTCGACGAGCCCGGCGGGAATGTCGGCCTCCTCCCACTTCTCGCCCGTCCCCTCTTCCCAGAGAAGCGCGCGGCCGGCGAGAAGGTCCACGACGCCGCGGAACCCCCCTTCGCTCCCGATCGGGAGCTGCACGACCGCTGGGACGGCATCGAGGCGGTCCCGGATCATCTGGACGGTGCGGAGGAAATCCGCGCCCACGCGGTCCATCTTGTTCACGAAGCAGATCCGCGGGACGTGGTACTTGTTGGCCTGGCGCCATACGGTCTCGGTCTGGGGCTCCACCCCCGCGACTGCGTCGAAGATCGCCACCGCGCCGTCGAGCACGCGCAGCGAGCGCTCCACCTCCACGGTGAAATCGACGTGGCCCGGGGTGTCGATGATATTGATCCAGGTGTCGCGCCACCGGCAGGTCGTCGCCGCAGAGGTGATGGTGATGCCGCGCTCTTGCTCCTGGACCATCCAGTCCATGGTCGCGGCGCCTTCGTGCACCTCGCCCATCTTGTAGCTGCGGCCGGTGTAGTACAGGATGCGCTCGGTGGTCGTGGTCTTGCCCGCGTCGATGTGCGCCATGATCCCGATGTTGCGGGTCTTGGCGAGCGGGAATTCGCGCTGGGGCGCAGGTTCAGCCATGAATACTCAACATTCCACGCTGGGGTGAGCCCACTACCAGCGGTAGTGGGCGAAGGCCTTGTTCGACTCGGCCATCTTGTGCAGGTCTTCACGGCGCTTCACTGCCGCACCGACGCCGTTCGACGCATCGAGGATCTCGTTCGCCAGGCGCTCGGCCATGGTCTTCTCGCGGCGCTGGCGCGAGAAGCCCACGAGCCAACGGATCGCAAGCGTCGTCGCACGCCGCGGCCGCACCTCGACGGGGACCTGGTAGGTCGCTCCACCAACCCGGCGGCTGCGGACCTCGAGCTCGGGCCGGGTGTTCTCGACCGCGCGCTTGAGCACGGTCACGGGCTCGGCGCCAGATCGCTCCTTCACGAGCGCGAGCGCTCCGTAGACGATCCGCTCGGCAAGCGTTCGCTTGCCGCGAGAGAGCACCTTGTTGACGACCTGGGTCACGAGCACCGACCGGTAGACGGGGTCGGGCTGGAGGTCCCGGCGGGGGGCCGGTCCGTTCCGCGGCATCTCAGGACTCCTTCTTCGTGCCGTAGCGGCTCCGCGCCTGGCTGCGCTCGCGCACGCCCGAGGTGTCGAGCGCGCCCCGGATGACCTTGTAGCGGACGCCGGGCAGGTCCTTCACACGCCCGCCGCGCACCAGCACGATCGAGTGCTCCTGCAGGTTGTGCCCGACGCCAGGAATGTAGGCGGTGACCTCGACGCCGCTGGTCAGCCGGACGCGGGCCACCTTGCGGAGAGCCGAGTTCGGCTTCTTCGGGGTCGTCGTGTAGACGCGCGTGCAGACCCCACGTCGCTGGGGCGCGCCCCGCAGGGCGGGCGTCTTGGTCTTCGACTGCTTGGCCTCACGTCCTTTGCGGACGAGCTGGGCAATGGTCGGCACGCGTGTCCTCTGGTCCGAATATGGGCGGTGTCCGCACGGGCTGGCGCCTCGGGGCTCCTTCCGCCGTACAGCTTGACAATGCTATGGCAGCGCCCCGGTCCCGGCAAGGCGGACCCGGCGGGTGGCGCTGCTCAGTGTACCGGCATCAGGCACCGGCGCTGCCGGTGGCCCCACCTGCGTCAGTCTCCGCTTCTGCGCTGCCGGCGAGCCAGTCGGGCTGCGCCCCGGGACCGTCACCGGGGTCGGCACCGCCAGCATCGGCGGCGCTGTCGGTGCCCATGTCCCGCAACCACGCGGCCAAGTCCTCGGTGCCGGAGTCACCGCCGGCGCCGACGGCCCAGAACGGCAGGGCCTCCGCACCGGGAAGCTCCAGGCGGATGTGCCGGTAGTGGTCCATGCCCGTGCCTGCTGGGATCAACTTGCCGATGATGATGTTCTCCTTCAGACCGAACAGCTGGTCGCTGCGACCCTCGATCGCTGCCTCGGTGAGCACCCTCGTCGTCTCCTGGAAGGAGGCGGCCGAGAGCCAGCTGTCCGTGGCGAGCGAGGCCTTCGTGATGCCCATGAGCTCGGGCCGGCCCTCTGCGGGACGCTTTCCCTCCGCCACGAGGCCGCGGTTGACCTCGGCGTAGATCTGATTGTCGACGCGCTCTCCGGGCAAGAACGGCGCGTCACCGGGCTCGGCGACGAGCACACGCCGGAGCATCTGGCGGACGATCAGCTCGATGTGCTTGTCGTGGATCGACACGCCCTGGTCCCGGTAGACCTTCTGCACCTCCTCGACGAGGTACTGCTGGGTCTCGCGGATCCCGCGCACCTCGAGGAGCTCCTTCGGGTCCTTCGGCCCTTCGACGAGCGCGTCGCCTGCAGCGACCTCCTGACCCTCGGCAACCTCGAGGTGGGCCCGGGCTGGCACCACGGTCGACTCCTCGGTCCCGTCGTCAGCGACCACGGTGACCCTCCGGCCGGACTCCTCGTCCTCGATGCGGACGACGCCGGAGTGGCGGGCGAGGACCGCAGCGCCCTTGGGCGTGCGGGCCTCGAAGAGCTCGACCACGCGAGGAAGGCCGTGGGTGATGTCCTCGCCGACGATCCCGCCGGTGTGGAAGGTCCGCATGGTCAGCTGGGTCCCCGGCTCGCCGATGGACTGCGCCGCGATGACGCCGACCGCTTCACCGAGCTCGATCATCCTGCCGGTGGCGAGCGACTGGCCGTAGCAGGCCGCGCACACCCCGTGCGCGGCCTCGCACGTGAGCACCGAGCGGGTGCGCACGCGGGTCACGCTCGGGTCGTCACGGAGCATGGCCACGACGTCGTCGGTGAGGACGGTCCCCGTCGTGATCGTCGAGCCGTCGGACAGGTGCACGTCCTCGACGAGCAGCCGGCCGTAGGCGCGGGTCTCGAGATAGGTCCGCCTGCCCGGGCTGTCCGGCTCGACGTTCTCGATCCACACGCCCCTCGTCGTGCCGCAGTCCTCCTCGCGGACGATCAGCTCCTGGGCGACGTCCACGAGGCGGCGCGTGAGGTAGCCGGAGTCCGCGGTCCGAAGGGCCGTGTCTGCGAGCCCTTTTCGGGCGCCATGCGTCGAGATGAAGTACTCGAGCACGGACAGGCCCTCACGGAAGGACGACTTGATCGGCCTGGGGATCATCTCGCCACGCGGGTTGGAGACGAGCCCCTTCATGCCCGCGATCTGGCGGATCTGCTGGGCGTTCCCCCGGGCCCCGGAGTCGACCATCATGTCGAGCGGGTTGAAGGCGAGACCCGAGAGCGTCTTCTCCATCGCACGGCCGACCTCCGAGTTCGCCGACGTCCAGATCTCGATCTCCTTCTGGCGCCGTTCGTCGTCGGTGATGATGCCCCGTTTGAACTGGGTCTCGGCCTTCTCCGCCTCCGTCTCGTAGCGGTCGAGGATCGCCTGCTTGTCCGGTGGCGTCCGCACGTCGTCGATCGAGATCGTGAGGCCGGAGCGCGCGGCGTAGCGGAACCCGAGCGACTTGATCCGGTCGAGGCTCTCGGCCACGACGTGCTTCGGGTAGCCGGCGGAGAGCTCCTCGACGATCACTCCGATCGGCGTGTTGCGCTTGCCGACGACGTCGTTCAGGTACGGGAAGCCTTCGGGGAGGGCCTCGTTGAAAAGGACGCGACCAGGGGTCGTCTCGATGGACAGACGCTCCGACTCGACACCGGGCGCGTGGCCATCACCGGTCTCGCCGTCACCGGTCTCCGACTCGATCGGAGCAGGGGCAGAGCCGTTCCCGCGCGTCGCGCCGGCTCCGACCAGCCGAGCGGCGAGCGGCTCGCCCGGGCGAGGGCGTATCTGGATCTTGGCGTGCAGCGCGACGCTGCCCTCCTCGAGGGCGGCCTGCACCTCGTAGCTGTGTCGGAACGCCCGGCCCTCGCCCAACGCACCGTCGACGGCCAGGGTGAGGTAGTACGCGCCGAAGACCATGTCCTGGGTCGGCACGGTGATCGGGCGCCCCGTGGCCGGCGAGAGGATGTTGTTCGCCGACAGCATGAGGACCCGCGCTTCGGCCTGGGCCTCCGCCGAGAGCGGCAGATGGACGGCCATCTGGTCGCCGTCGAAGTCCGCGTTGAAGGCGGTGCAGACGAGGGGGTGGATCTGGATGGCCTTGCCTTCGACGAGCACCGGCTCGAACGCCTGGATGCCCAGGCGGTGGAGGGTCGGTGCACGGTTCAGCAGGACCGGGTGCTCACGGATCACGCCCTCGAGCACGTCCCAGACCTGCGGTCGGCGCCGTTCGACCATCCGCTTGGCCGACTTGATGTTCTGCGCGAGCTCCGCGTCCACGAGACGCTTCATGACGAAGGGCTTGAAGAGCTCGAGCGCCATGAGCTTCGGAAGGCCGCACTGGTGGAGCTGCAAGGTCGGGCCGATGACGATGACCGAACGGCCCGAGTAGTCCACCCGCTTGCCGAGGAGGTTCTGGCGAAACCTCCCCTGCTTGCCCTTCAGCATGTCCGAGAGCGACTTGAGCGGTCGATTGCCCGGCCCGGTCACGGGACGGCCACGGCGGCCGTTGTCGAACAGCGCGTCGACCGCCTCTTGGAGCATGCGCTTCTCGTTGTTGATGATGATCTCGGGCGCGCCGAGGTCGAGAAGCCGCTTCAGGCGGTTGTTGCGGTTGATGACCCTGCGGTAGAGGTCGTTCAGGTCGGAGGTCGCGAAGCGGCCGCCGTCCAGCTGGACCATCGGACGGAGGTCCGGCGGGATGACCGGCACGGCTTCGAGGATCATCGCGCGCGGGTCGTTCACCCGGCGGCCCTGCTCGTCGCGCCGATTGAAGGCGGTCACGATCTTCAGGCGCTTGATGACCTTCTGGCGCCGCTGTGCCGAGAGCGGACGGCGACCGTCCGTCGCGTCGATCATCTCGCGCAGCTTCACCTCCTCGGCGTCGAAGTCGATGCGGTCGATGAGGCGTTGGATGGCCTCGGCGCCCATCCCGCCCTCGAAGTAGTCGGAGTAGCGCAGCTGGAGCTCGCGCCAGAGGAGCTCGTCCTCGATGATCTTTCGGGCGTGCAAACTACGCAGTTCGTCAAGGGACCGCTTGGCGAGCTCGATCTCGTCGTCGGCGCGCTCTCGCAGCGCACCGATCTCCTTCTCGGCGGATCGTTGGCGAGCCTTCACCTCGGCGTCGCGTGCCCCCTGAGCCTCGAGCTCCTTCAGCTCCTCTTCGAGGGCCTTGAAACGCCGGTCGATCTCGAGGTCGCGACGGCGCTCGATCTCGGACACCTCCTCGGCGAGCTCGGCCTCGAGGTTCGGGAGGTCCTCGTGGCGCTTCTCCTCGTCGACCCAGGTGACCAGGTTCGCGGCGAAGTAGATGACCTTCTCGAGCTGCTTGGCCTTCAGCTCCTCACGGGCCTCGGTGCCCATGAGGA
>JAJZVL010000029.1 GCA_021845725.1 Actinomycetes bacterium
GTCCCGGTCTCACAGATCTTGGACGTCTTGGTCTGTGTGTACTTGCCCCCTGTGGTCGTCGTCGTGGCATTGGCGATGGTGCCCGCCGGCCCGCCGACTGCCTGTGCACCCTTCGATGTGTAGGTGGTCTTTGTCTGCGTTGTGGTGGTGCAGAAGCTTGTCCTGGCCCCCTTGGCGGGAGGAGCGATCTGACGGACCGTCGTCTTCTTCTTGTTGAATGTCAAGGTCGCGTCGACCTGGACGTCCGCATTGTTCGGGCCAAACACCGACGTGAGGTAGCCCGCGACCTTCGCTTGGACCGCTGTGTCGTACGCGGCGGTCGCGGACGACGAGGAGGCACTCGCCGAGACCCCCGGACCTGCAAGGAGGTTGCCGTTGGCATCGGCGACGGTGACGTTCGTGGAGTCGAGCCCGGGGACCGACGACGCGACCAGGTGGACGATCGCCTGAACCTGGTTCTGCGAGAGCACCTTCCCCTGGGACATGGTGACCAAGACCGACGCACCGGTGGGCGCTGTGTTGGACAACGCGAAGGTCTGGTTGGCCGGCTCCGCGACGTTCACCTGGGACGACTGGACGCCTGCGATCCCGTCGATGGTCTGCTCGAGCTCTCCTTGGATGGCCTGGAGGTAATCGGCCTGCTGGGTGATCTGAGAGGTGGTGAGGCCTGCCTTTGTGAGCAAGGAGAGCCCGACGGTCCCTTGGTTCGGGAGGCCTGTCGCTGCAGCGTTGAGCCGCGCTTGCGCGACCTCGTTCTCGGGTACCAGGATCGTCGCCCCTCCGTCCTCCAGCTGGTACGGGATGTGATCGGTGGTGAGCTGCTGGGTGATCTTCTGCGCGTCCTGACCCTGGAGCCCGCTGAAGAGGACCGCGTAGCTGGGCTTCGACGACAGCGCCATGAAGAGCACCGCGACGACGACTGCGCCCAGGAGTGCAGCCAGCGTCACCGCCTTCTGGCCGGGGGTGAAGCCGGCGGCGAACTGGCGGGCTCCCGCTCGGATGCGGTTCCAATCGGTGGTCGGGACGATGGCCACGGTTCTCAGAACGTCATCTGGATGACCGAGTTGTACGCGGCGAGCGCCTTGTCGATCACCGACGTCGTCACCTGGGTCTCCAAGGAGGCCTCGGTGGCGGCGATCATCGTGTCGGTCAGGCTCCCCTGCCCCGCCGCCGTCGCGGCCTCCGCGGCAGCGGCCGTGCTCTGGGCGCCCTGGAGCGAGTCTAAAGCGCTGCCGATCGCGGAAACGAACCCGCCGTTTCCTGTCGAGCCCGAGGCCGCAGGCGTCGGGGCAGGTGCCGGAGCAGGCTTCGGTGGGGCCGGGATCGATGAGATCGCAGGGATCACGAGTCAGGCCCCGATTGCCAGGGCTGCGTTGTAGGCGATCTGGGCCTTGGCCATCATCGCGGTGTTCGCGCCGTAGCTTTCCTGCGCGGAGATCATCCCCACCATCTGCTCCGCCAGTGTCACGTTGGGAAGGGCGATCTCCCCCCCGCCGTTGGCGAGCGGGCTTGTGGGCTCGTAGGTCGTGATCCCGACCGATGTCCCGAGGGCAACTCTGGCGACGTTCACCCCCTCGGTGGCGACGCCGGCGACAGCCGGGCCGGCGACAGGCTGGAGGATCGGGGTCTGCTGGGCATACACGCGCGAGCCGACCCGCGCGGCGTCGTTCATGTTGGCCACGTTGCCTGCAGCGGTGTCGATCCACGTCTGCATCGCGTCGGCACCGGAAGCGGAGATGCTGAGTGCGGGGAACAGGCTCATGTGTACCTTCCTCCTGCTGCTCCTTGGACGAGAAGGAACTGGGCCGTGAGCGACTTGGCGAGCGCCTGGTACTGGAGCGTCGCCTCTTCCGCTGTCACGAGCTCTGTGACCAAGGAGACGTTGTTGCCGTTCGTCGCAGGCGGTGCGGTCGACGGGGACTCCGAGAGCGTGGCGGTGCCGCCGTGCTCGAGCGCCGAGGCGAGGCTCGCCTGGAAGCTGACGTCCTCGGCCTTGTATCCGGGAGTCTCAGCGTTGGCGAGGTTGCCGGCGATCGCGGACTGCTCGGCGCTCGTCCCGTCGATGGCGAACTGGAGAACTTGGACGATGCTCATGGGCCTCTCGTGGCGTGACGACGATCCTGCCCGTCATGGGCCCTCGGCGGCAGTCCTCGTGCCGCTGATCTCTTCCATTGGCGAGATCACGAGGCTTATCGGCACCCGACCCGCGGGGCTTTAGGGGCTCTACGCGACCAGCCCCTGGCGCTCACACTGGGCGAGGCTCGGCGGGGGCTCGGCGGGGGCTCGGCGGGTCACGCCGCGTCACGCACGGCGGTCGACGAAGAGCGGGGTCCCGGTCGGCCGGGACCCCGCCCGTGCGCGCTCGAGGAGGATCCGCAGATCGTCGTGGTGGTGCGCCATCGCGGCCTCGACCTCTGCGTAGCCATCGAGCAACGCCCTCGCGCGGACCTCGAGCCGTCGGGGAAGCGGGCCCACGTCGGGCCACGAGAGCTGCCCGGGCTCAGGCGCTCCCGACGCGGCAGCGCGCCATCGCCAGAGCCGCTCTTCGAGCGTGTCGAGGAGCTCGTCCCAGCAGTTCGTCCTACGCGACAACGACCGCCTCGTGCGCGTTGGCAGCCTTGCGGTTGGCCTCGTAGATGCGGGTCAGGATCTCGGAGCACGCCGGCAGGAGCGAACGGTCCTTCTTCACGTTGCACCAGACAAGACGTCGGTGGACGAAGCGGTAGAGGTCCCGGAGGCGTTCGCCGACTTCCCAATCCTGCGTCGCGACCCCGTCGTGGAGCGCGAGGACGATCTCTTGGGCATGGACCAGGTGCAGGTGGATCGGCTCGATGGCACCGGAGTCGAAGGCCGCGTCGGCCGCCTGCAGGTCGGAGAGGAGCTGCTCGAACAGCATCAGGAGACGCTGGACGGGCGTCGCCGTCAGGATCTGGTCGGCAAGGTACCGGCGCTGGGCTTCTTCGATCTCGTCGTTTGTCACAGCTGTGCGATCGCGCTGGAGAGCTGGCTGCTCTCGTTCTTGAGCCTGCCGAGCGTCGCCTCCATGTTCGCGAACTCCTGGACGAGCACCGCATGCTCGGTCGCCTTCATCTGCTCGTACATGGAGATCTGGGGGTCGAGCCCTGTGGCCTGGTTCGCGAGCGACGTGATCGCTGCGCTGATCGAACCGGTTCCCGGTTCCGTCGCCCCGTTGGCCACCTCACTGAGGAGCTGCGCCGCTCCAGGACGATAGGTGAGTGTGCCGAGCGTGGTTGTCGTTGCGATCCCCGCCGTGCTGACGAGGACCGCGAGACCGTTCTGGGCGGTGAGGACCTGCCCGCTACCGGTCGCGGCGAGACCGCCGATCGTTCCCATGACGTTGGTGCCGGAGAACGCGACCGGGCTTGTCGCGCTCGCACCGGCGAGGCCGGTGGTCCCGGTTCCCGTGTTGGTCGACGTCACGCTGAACGTGGCGCTGGAGCCGTAGGCACCGCTCGCGAGCTCGAGCTGGGTTCCCCCCACCACTCGGGCGCTGATCGAGATCCCCGCCTGCGCGAAGGCCGCGTCGAGACCGCCCGCGACCTGTGTCAGCGACTCACCGGCGGCCGTCGTGTACGTGGCCGTGGTCCCGTTCATGGTGATGCTCAGCGTCTCCGACGCGGAGACCTTCCCTGTCGAGAGCGTGGCACCGAGGTCGGTCGCCTGGGTCGCCGAATGCGAGACGTCGACCGAGTAGGTCCCCGCCGGCGTCGCTGTCCCCGCGAAGGCGAAGGACACTGCGCTCGTGTATGTGGGCGCCGCCGCCTGGAACGTCCCTCCCTGGGCGAAGAGGTCCGTCACCGCCTGCGGGTTCGCACCGAAGGCCGCGACGAACTTCGTCTTTGTGAAGGCCAGCGTCCCTGTCTTGGCCACGGTGACCCCGATGTCCGAGAGGTTGCCGTAGCTGGAGCTGCCGGTCGCGGCGGCGAAGATCGAGAGGACCTGGGAACGGATGTCGGCCAGCGCGACCGAGCCCATCAGCGGGCCACCGGCCTTCTTCGATGTTGTGTACCCGGCGTACTTCTGGATGTCGGCCAGGGCGGCGTTGGCGGCCTTGACCAGGGCTGTCACCTTCGCCGCCTCGGCTGTGGCGTCGGGGGACACGGTGACCGTCGTCTGCCCGGTCGAACCGACCGTGACGGTCGTGCCCGCCAGCAGGTTCGTGAAGGTGTCGGTCCCGGAGGTCTCCTGGTACCCGCCCGTCGTCCCCACCGTCACGGTCGCTGTCTGGGCGGCCTGGATCGTCTGGAGCCCGCCCAGCACCGAGCCGCTGAACACCGTCGGTGTCACGGACAGCGCGTTGGCAGTCCCGGTGTCGTTGGCCGCGATCTGCAGGACGTAGTCTCCCGTCGAGGTCTTGACGGCGCTGGCGGTGACCGCGAGACCCGAGGCGTTGATCTCGCTCACCACCTGGTCGAGGCTGCCGTTGCCGGTCGAGACGTGGGCGACGTGCGCGCTCCCCGCGGCAACGAGCGACCCGTTGGCGCTGCGAGTGCTCGAGACCGTCGCGGTCATGGTGGATGTGCCCGGCGCGTGCAGGGTGACCGCGCCTCCTGCGGTCAGCAGTGTGAGCGTGGTCTTCGTGCCACCGAGTGTGACCACCGCCGACACCCCGGTCCCCGATTGGCCGGACACGAGCCTGAGCGATGTCAGCGCGCTCCCCCCGCTGACCGAGACCGTGGCGCTGCCTCCCTGGGCGGCGGTCGCGACCTCGAGCGCACCGGTGCTCGTGAGGGACGCCGCGACCGGTGCGCCGGCGGCACCGGCGGCGGTGTCGACAGCCGCGACGATCCCTGTGGGGGTGTATGTGCCCGGCTTCAGGGTGAGGTGGGTGAGGGATCCGTTCACCGTGAATGTGAGCGAGTCGTTGGCTGTCGTGATGGTCGTGGTCGCTGCGAGCGGCGCGGAGCCGACGACCGCGGCTGCGGCGGACGACTGGGTCACCGTCATTGCCCAGGAGCCCGTCGGAAGGCCGGCGCCTGCGGCAAGTGTGCTGAAGCCAACGGCGGTGGCGCCCGTCGCGAGCAGCATGGAAGAGGCTGTGGTCACGATCGATGTCGTCGACGCCACCCCGCTCTTCGACGCAAGGACGTTCGCCTGGGCGAGCTCGTTCACCGTGAAGGTGAGGGAGCCGGTCTTCGCCCCCGGAGCGGCGACAGCGGTGGCGACAGCCTGGTCGGAGCTCGTCGCGGTCGCGAGGTTCCAGGCCGACTTCTCGTTCAGCGCGTCCGCCGCGTTCAGCATCGCCTGGAGGTCCGTGGAGATCTGCCGGTAGTCGCCCGCGTGCTGGTTCAGGGTGGACTGCTCCTGGAGGAGGTTGTTGATCGGGTTCTGATAGCTCTCCAAGAGCGCGCTGATGACCGCCTGGGTTGTGATGCCCGAGACGAGCCCGTTGACGACCAGAGCTGGTGTCCCCACCGCTGTCATGCGCTCCTCCTCCCGATCTCCTTGGTCTCCTGTCCGACGTTCCTCTCGCCAGTGCAGCAGGGGCACCCGCGCTCAGGCCGTGGCACTCGACACGGCCGGGCCGCATCCGTGACCCGATCAGGCCGCTTTCGTGCCGCCCTGCCGCGCCGCGCACGCCTCGAGCGAGAGCAGGGACCCGCCCGCCCCTGCCCTCGTCAGCCCTGTCCGCCGACGATCCCGGCGGAAGTCCGTTCCCACAGCGGGGACCGGCACGTCCAGTGCATCGGATCAGCTCACGAGCTTCAGCACGAGCGAGGGGGTCTGCTGGGCCTGCGACAGCATCGCCACACCGGTCTGCATCAGGATCTGGTCGGTCGTGAACGCGGTCATCTCCTGCGCCATGTTCACGTCGACCAGCTGGCTGTTCGCCGCGGCGAGGTTCTGCTGGCCGACGGTGAGGTTCGCCACGATCGCGTTCAGCTCGTTCTGGGTGGCGCCCACCTTCGCGGCCGTCGAGTCGACGGTCGAGATCGCGCTCTGGACCGCAGAGATGGCGGCCCGAGCTGTCGACGCCGATGTGATCTTCGAGGCTGTGAGCTTCAGTGTCGCCAGCTTCATCCCGCTGATTGCCAGGCTGATCTGTGTCGACGATGTGTCGAACGCCCCGATCTGGAGCGTCCCGGAGAACGAGCCTGTGAGCAGCTTGGACTTCCCGAAGCTGGTGGTCGTGGCGATCTTTGTGATCGTCTTCGCCAGGTCTGTGAACTCGGCCTGGTCGGCGGCTCGAGACGTCGATGTCTGGGTCGCGTTTGTGGCCGAGGTGAGCGCGAGCTGGTCCATCGTCTGGAGGATGGACGAGATCTGCGTGAGCGCCCCCGAAGCCGTCTGGATGAGCGAGACTCCGTTCTGGGCGTTGGAGATCGCCTGGGTGTAGCCGTTCGCCTGCGCCTCGAGGCTCTGGGCGATGACGTACTGGGCAGGGCCTGTCGCCGCGCTCTGGATCTTCAACCCCGACGACAGCTCGCTGATCGCCTGGGACTGGGCGGCGTCGGTCTGGTTCAACACGTTGAGCGCGTTGAGAGCCGCCAGGTTGGTGTCCACCACAAGAGAAGACATCCGTATTCCTCCTTGTCGTTGATCGGCAGCGAGCCCGTACTTCCCTGTGCGAGCGACGCCGTCTCCATCTGGCCCACTAGCGGGCTGTGAGCACTATCGGCGGGGCGCAGCCGAACCTTGAGGGCACGACCCCCTTTGCCGATGGACGACGTGTGCGCAGCACGAACGTCACCGTGGCGGTGCTCGCCGGTTCTGACCGCCGACGCGCCCGGTCGCTCGTCGCGCGCCTCGGGCCATCGCTCGTGCCCGGAGACAACGTGGTCGTTCTCGGCACCGGCACGGGCCATCGCTCCCCGAGGACGTGGCGCATCGCCCGGGCCACGGGGCTCGTGCGCCCTTCGGCACTCCCCGGCGTGCACGGGGTGATCGTGGTGCTCGACGAGCGCGCCGAGCCATGCGGTCCTTGGCTTGACGCGCTCACCGCCACGCTGGAGGACCCCGCGGTCGGCGGATGCGCGCCGCGAACCAACATCGCAGAGGGAGACGAGCTACTGGTCGGGGTCCCCTACCGGCCAAGGGAACGAGAGGTGCGCCACGCGTTCGTCTCCACCCTCGCGGCGCGCCTGGGCCGCCAGGCGATCGACGCGGCGGTCGTCTCCGGGCCCTGCATCGCCGTGCGACGGGAGCTCCTCGACGCCGCAGGCGGGCTCCGAACGCTCGACGACCCCCACCCCGTCGCCGCGCTCGGCGCCGCGGTCGCGTCTCGTGGAGGGCGGGTCGTCCTCGCAGCCGGCTCCTACCTGCACAACGGCGGCGGCGCTCACCCTCGGCCCGGACCGAGGCCCGCGGGCGCACACCCGTTGGTCTCGGCTTGCCTCATCGTGAAGGACGAGCACGACAACCTCGGCCGGTGCCTCGCCTCCCTCGAGGACTTCTGCGACGAGGTGGTCGTCTACGACACCGGGTCCACCGACGACACGAGAGTGATCGCCAGGGTTGCCGGCGCGATCGTGGTCGAAGGCAGCTGGGACGGCGACTTCTCCAGGGCGCGCAACGCCGCACTGGATCACTGCAGCGGAGAGTGGGTGCTGTGGATCGACGCCGACGAAGTCCTCGTGGCCGACGGGCCTGCCCAGCGTGCGGCGCTCGCCACGGCCGGGGCAGAGGTCGAAGCCTTCATCGTCATGATCGACAACCTGCGCGGGGCGCACGCCTCGACCACGTTCGCGCACCCGGCGTGCCGGCTGTTCCGTCGCGCATGTGGCAGGTGGACCGGGAAGCTCCACGAGCAGGTCGTCGCGCGGGCGGGGACTCCGAAGCTCGAGATGGCGGCGGCCCAAGGCATCCGCCTCACGCACTGGGGCTACCTCTCGGCGGACTTCGAGAGCCGGGACAAGGCACGGCGCAACCTGACGAGCTCGTTCGCCGACCTCGTCGCCGGCTCAGGCCTCTCGTGGTCCTCGAGGCTCGTCAACCTTGCCCGTTCCTACAGCCTCGACGGCCACCATGAGGAGGCCGTCGACCTCGCGCGCACGGCCATCGCCGCGGGGACGACCCCGGCGGTCCAGCGGCTGGCGCTGCGCACGATCATCAACGCGCTGATCGCCCTCGATCGCGGTGAGGACGCGCTCGCCGCGGCAGACGAGCTCCGGTCCATCTCCAAGATCCCGCTCCTGGCCGAGGTCGAGACCGGCCGGGCGCTGATCTCCCTGGGGCGCGACGAAGAGGCGCTCGAGGCCGTCTCTCGGGTACGCACGGGCGTCGACGACGACGGGTTCGAGTACGACGCACACGACGTGGCCGTCCCGAAAGCGACGGCGCTCTCCCGGCTGGGCCGGCACAGCGAGGCGGCGGACGTCCTGCTCGCAACCATCACCGAGCACGGCGGGCTGGACGTGCACATCGGCACGCTCGTGCAGTGCCTCGAGGACGCGGGGCGCCCGCTGGGCGAGATCGCGCGTGCAGTCCCCAGCGACCGGGCGGTGGCATTCCTCGGGCAGCTCCCCCAGCTCGACGCCGAGGTCGCCGACCGGGTGCTCGAACCCTGGCACGAGCTCGTCCCGTCGACGGCGGTGCTGGCGACGGCAGCCAAGGTCGCTGCCCGCCTCCCCCTCGCCCGCCGGGAGGTGTGGTCCGACCGGCTGCGTGCGGCGGGCCTCGCGCGTGCCTGCCCGCTGGTCACGATGTCGGGAACGCTCGTCGAGGCCGTGACCGCGGCAGCGATCGCCGCCCATCGCTACGGCGATCCCCGGGGACGCGTGATCCTCGTCGCGCTCACCCAATGCCTCGGCAGCGACGAACGCCGCGACGCGCGCCATGCGCTCGAGCGGCGGGCGGCCTCGGTCGCCGACCTCTTCGACGCCGTCTCGTCGCGCACCCCTGCCCCGGAACGTCCCACGTTCACCGGCGAGGGGAGGCGTTCGGCTGAAGCTGGCGGGAGCAGCGGGGGGGGTGGGAGGACGGTGCTCGTCGTCGCGCAATTCGTCTCCATCCGGATGATGGCGATCGCGGCCATGCTGCGCCGCTGCGGCCACGCCGTCACCGTGGTCCAGCCTGCGGCGCGGGGGGCCAGGCTGCTGCTGGGCTCGCACGGCGTCGACGTGGCCGACTTCAGGAACGAAGGCTGCGAGGTCCAGGTCGCTCGCCAGTACGCGGCCCGTCGCTTCGACACGGTCGTCGTCACACACCGCGGCCCGCGCACCGCGCTCTTCCAGCTCCTGCCCGCCGCCTCGATCGTCGTGGACCTCGACGACGCTGCCGTGCCGGCGCCGTCCGCAGACCTCGTCCTGGCCGCAGCACCCGGCCCCGACCGCGTCGTCTGTCAGGCGTCGGCCCCACAGCTCTTCCCTCCGCCGGCCGCCCTCCCCCTCCAGATGCGAGACGGGCTGTGCGTGGTCGGCGACTTCGAGGCGGCCACGCCAGAGGAGCTGGTGCACCTCGAGGGCACGGTGCTCCCCGCGCTGTCTCGCCGCCTCGGCCAGGCTCCGGTGGCCGTCGTCGGAGGCGGTGGCGTTGCCCGGGAGCTGCCGGGCGCGCTCGACCTCGGGGTGCTCGCAGACCCGCTCCCGTGGCTGCGTGCGGCGCGTGCCGTGCTCGTCGGCTGCCGATCCGGAGCCGAGCACTGGCTTGCGGCCGCCCAGATGTGCGGTACGCCGGCGCTCGCGGTGCCCGGCGCCGACATCGAGGCGCTCGTCCCGGCTGTCACGGCGCTCTGCGACCGCCGGATGGACGAGCTCTGGACGCGCTTCACCCCGCAGGCGCCGAGCGAGCCTGCCGGGACCCTGCCCGACCCGCTCTTGGAGCTACCCTCGCCGCAGGGCACGCCTGCGGCCCGTGCACCGTGGTGCGCACCAGGCGTCCGCCTGTCCGAGACCCGTGGCCTGACGGTGGCAGACCTGCGCTGGGGCTATGGCGCGCTGCCCACTGAGTGGCTGGGACCCATCCGTGAGCTCGTCGACGAGGTGCAGGTGCCGACCACCTGGGCGCTCGCACACGCACTCTCGAGCGGCGTCGCCGCCGACAAGGTGCACGTGGTGGGCGTGGAGGTGGATGCCGAGGAATGCAGCCCGATCGGCCCGCGACGCGCGCTCCGGACCCAGAAGCCCACGAAGCTGCTCTACGTGGGCGACTGCTCCGCGCGCAGCGGGATCGACGCGCTCTTGGAATCGTTCTTCATCCAATTCGACGACCACGACCCCGTCTGCCTGGTCGTGGCCGTCACGGCGGATGCGGCGCACTCCCAGATGCTCTCGGAGGTCCGAAAGGCAGCGTCGAGCTCCGGCCACCCCGAGGTGCTCCTCGTCGACGCCGGATCCTCCGCGTCGGAGCGAGCGGCGCTCTACCGGGCCTGCGACGTGCTCGTCTGCTCCGAGCGTGCCCAGGGCGATCCGACGACCCTGCTCGAGGCGATGGCCTGCGGCCTGCCGGTGGTGCTCCTCGGTGGCGGCGCCTTCGACGAGCTGTGCAGCCCGGAGGAGGGCTACGTGGTGCCGGCGCGGGAGGTCGAGGTCGCTCCCCGAGAAGCCGGTGTCCTGGCGGCCGCCGGGCGGATGTGGCAGCTCGAGCCACGGCGCTCGGCGCTCGGCGCTGCGCTGCGCGAGGCGGCGAGCGACCAGGACGCCCGGAGGCGGAAAGGCGAAGCCGCCCGCAGGCGGGCGCTCAAGCACGCGCCCGCTCGTCCCGATACCTGAGGCATGTCCAGCACCTCGCCCGTCCCTGGCACGGCCGCGGCCGCCCCGTCGGCGAGCGGGCGAGACGGCTCGCTCCTGTGGTGCGCGCCGTTCCTGAACCACTCCGGCTACGGCGAGGAGGCGAGGGGCTTTCTCCGAGGGCTCTCCGCGCTCGGGTGGCACGTCGTGGCACGAAGCGTAGGAGAGGCCTCGGCGTCCGCCGTCGCGTCGCTCGAGCGCCCCGAGGGGTCGCGGCTGCGCGGCGCGCTCGAAGAGAACCCGGTCGCGCCTGTGACGGCGGTCTTCCACGTCCCCGGCAACGCGGTCGGCCCGGTCACCGGGGCGGCACGCACGATCGCCCGCACGATGTTCGAGACCGACGGCCTTCCACGCTCTTGGGTGGAGAAGCTCAACTGCATGGACGAGGTCTGGGTGCCCTGCTCGTTCAACGCCGAGACCTTCTGCGACGCAGGAGTCAGGGTGCCGGTCCACGTCGTCCCCGGAGGCGTCGACTCCGACCTGTGGCGCCCGGGCCTTCCTGCGCTCCGAGTGCCCGGAGCGAGGGGCACCGTGTTCCTCGGCGTCTTCGCGTGGAGCTATCGGAAAGCAGTCGACGTGCTCCTTCGGGCGTGGGCCGGGGCGTTCGGACCGGACGACCCGGTCTCGCTCGTGCTGCGCTGCGACCCGCTTCCTGCCGCGCCAGGGCGCAAGGCCGAGAAGGCCGAGGCGCTCCTGGCTCGAGAGCTCGGCCGCCTGGGCCTCGACCGCGGCGCGCTCGCGCCGATCGTGGTGCTCGGGACACCTCTCTCCCAGGCGGACATGCCGAGGCTGATGGCCGCTGCCGACGTCTTCGTGGGCGTCTCGAGGGGCGAGGGGTGGGGTCGTCCGCTCCTCGAGGCGATGGCCTGCGGCCTCCCGGCCATCGGGACCCGCTGGAGCGGGAACCTCGAGTTCATGACCGACGACAACAGCCTCCTCGTCGACGTGGAGCAGCTGGTCGAGATCGACGAGCGCATGGAGGTGGCGCACTTCCGGGGGATGCGCTGGGCGGAACCGTCGGCAGAGCACCTTGCCGAGCTCCTGCGACGCTCGGCGAACGACCCGGACCTGCGGTCCCGGCTCGGCTCCCGGGCGCGGGCCGACGCCGTCGAGCGATGGGGGTGGGACCACGCCGCGGAGGTCGCGGACGCGCGGCTGAGCCGTCGCCCGGCGACCGCTGGGGCGCCGCCGGCCAGTCGCGCGCCTCGGATCCGGGTCCGCTGGTGCGGAGACTTCTACGCGGACAGCGGGTTCGCCAAGGTGAACCGCGACCTGTGCATGGCACTCGCAGGCAACGGCCTCTTCGACGTCGAGCCGGTCACCTCCGAGCTGCCCCCCTACCCCGACGACCATCGCGAGGTGGTGCAGCGCATCCTCGTCCACCACACAGAGCGCGTCGGCACGCCTCTCGGGGTCGAGGTTCGAGACGGCTGGCCGCCGAACTTCGCGCCTCTGGCGCAGGGGCGGCTCGTCGTCATGCAGCCCTGGGAGTTCGGCGGCGTACCCGCGGACTGGGTCCGCGGAGCGGAGGCCGCCGACGAGGTGTGGGTCCCGACCACCTGGGTGCGGGACTGCTACGTGCAGAGCGGGGTTCCCGAGCAAAAGGTGGTCGTCGTTCCCTACGGCGTCGACACCACGACCTTCGCGCCGACCGGTCCGAGGCTCGCGCTCGGCGCCAAAGGCAAGGAGAACACCGTCCGGCTCCTCTTCGTAGGCGGGGCGATCGCGAGGAAGGGCTTCGACCTGCTCCTCGACGCCTACCTCGAGACCTTCTCCCCCGGCGACGACGTGTGCCTGGTGCTGAAGCTCTTCGGAGCCGACGGCCCCTACCGCCACATCGCGATGGACGAGCGCGCCAGGGCCGCAGCGGCCGATCCCGCCGCCCCTGCGATCGAGATCGTGGACGGCCGGCTCACCACAGGGCAGATGGCGGCGCTCTACCGGGCCTGCGACGTGCTCGTCCATCCGTATAGGGGCGAGGGGTTCGCGCTGCCTGTCGCAGAGGCGATGTCGTGCGGGCTCCCCACCGTGGTCACCGGGTACGGGGCGTGCCTCGACTACTGCGACGACGAGACGAGCTGGCTCGTCCCCGCAACGCCCCGGAGCGTGCGTCTGCCAGACATCGCCGCGTCTCCCGCTGGGTTCTGGCTCGCCGAGCCCGACAAGGCAGCCCTGGGAGCGACGCTGCGCCTAGCGGTCGAGGACGGCGACCTGCGCCGCTCCAAGGGCGCCGCCGGGCGCCGACGCATCGAACGTGGGTACAACATCCAGACAGCCGCGACCCGCGTCGGCGAGCGCCTCGCGTCGCTCGCGCTGGGGCACGGCCGCGGCGATACCGGCCCGAAGGACCGCGTCGATACCTTGGCCAAGCTCACCAGTGCCGGCTTTCGGAAGGTCGACGAGGCCATTGCCGAGCTGAGAAGCGAGCTCGCGACCCTCAGGCTCGAGACCTCGGTCCTGAGAGACGGCACTGTCGCCCTTCCGCCACAGCTCGTCGTCCAAGGGCGAGGGGGTAGACCGGTCATCGGGTTCAGAGACGGTCGCGGCCTCGAGGAAGGGTACGCGGGCTTCGAGGACGTCTTCCGGGCGCCGGAGGCGACGATCCGACGCCTCCAGCGCGTCTACCTCCCGCTGCTCGAGGTGAGCGCGCCGGTCTTCGACTTCGGCTGCGGACGCGGCGAGATGCTCGAGCTGCTGAGGGAATCGGGCATCGAGGCCTATGGCGTGGATGCCGACGCGTCGATGGCCGAGCGGGCCAAGGCGAAGGGGCTCGACGTCACGTGCGATGACGCGCTCATCCACCTGGCCAAGCTCCCTGAAGGCTCGCTTGGCGCCGTGTTCTCGGCCCAGGTCGTCGAGCACCTCAGCGGACCTGACGTCGAGGAGTTCTTCGTGCAGGCCCGCAGAGCGCTCCGGGACGGGGGGGTCCTCGTCGCCGAGACCGTGAACCCCCACTGTGCCTTCGCCCGCAAGAACTTCTGGATCGACCTCACCCACCAGCGCCAGGTCTTTCCCGAGGTCGCGGTGCTCCTGTGCCGTCACGCCGGATTCAAGGAGGCGACGGTGCTCTTCCCCCAGGGATCAGGGGAGCTGGTCGAGGACCTGCTCACCTGCTTGGACTACGCCGTCGTCGCGACTCGATAGGCCTCTGGTCTGACGGCCTTCAGGTCACGCGCCCTGGCGCCGATAACCAGGATGCGGCCAGGACGGCGGCGGTGTACCCGCGAGGAGAGAGCGGGAAGGAAGGTCCCTCGTCGTCCGGAGCGTCTCGTGAACTTGCGACAGCGGATGGGCCTCTTCGGGGTCCCGGCCATCGTCATCGCCATCGTGGTGATGCTCGTCGTGCCGATCCCGACGCTCTTGCTCGACATCATGATCACGCTCAATCTGAGCTTCGCATTGGTGGTGCTCCTCACCACCATGCACGTGCGAAAGCCCAAGGACTTCTCCACCTTCCCCACGCTCCTCCTCGTCGCGACGCTGTTCCGGCTGGCCTTGAACGTGAGCGTGACGAGGATGGTGCTCCTCCACGGCTACGCGGGCTCCGTCGTGAACGCATTCGGGAACTTCGTGGTCGGCGGGCAGATCGTCGTCGGCCTCGTCATCTTCCTGATCCTGATCGTGATCCAGTTCGTCGTCGTGACCGCCGGCGCGGGCCGCGTCTCGGAAGTGGCTGCCCGGTTCTCCCTCGACGCCATGACGCCGAAGCTGGTGGCGATCGACAGCGACCTCAGTGCAGGGCTCATCGATCGAGACGAGGCGATCAGGCGCCGCAAGGAGATCGACAACGCCTCGGACTTCTACGGATCGATGGACGGAGCCTCCAAGTTCGTGCGAGGTGACGCCGTCGCCGCGCTCGTGATCGTGCTCGTCAACCTGATCGGGGGCTTCGCCGTCGGGGTGATCGAGCACCACGATTCGATCAGCCAGGCGATCCACACGTACTCCATCCTGTCGGTCGGCGACGGGCTCGTCTCACAGATCCCCGCCCTCCTGCTCTCGATCTCCACCGGCATCATCGTCACGCGCACGGCGTCGACCGAAGAGGACTTCGGCTACGACGTCGCCACCCAGTTCGGTAACCAGCCCAGGGCGGTGCAGATCGCGGGCATCGCGGTGCTCTTGATGGGGCTCATCCCTGGGCTCCCCCACGTCCCGTTCTTGATCGTCGGCGCGCTCCTCCTCCTCTTCGCCGGCAGGATCATCAAAGTGGCCAGCACCCATAGGGAAAAGGAGAAGGCGGAGCGCGAGCAGGCCGAGGTCCCCGTCGAGCTCGACAGTCCCCACGCGCTCGCCGCCGAGATCAAGGTGGAGCCCTTGCAGCTCGAGATCGCGCCCAATCTGGCGCCGCTCGTCGACGAGACGAGGGGCGGAGACCTCCTCGCGCGTATCCGCGCGATGCGGCGCAAGCTTGCCTACGAGAAGGGCATCTTAGTGCCCAAGGTTCGCACGCGCGACAACGTCCAGCTCGACCCAGGCGCCTACGTGATCCGGGTCAACGGCGTCGAAGCCGGGCGCGGGGTTGCTCCGCCGGGCAGGGTGCTCGCGATCGGGACCGGGATCGACTCGCTTCCTGGAGAGGCCACGACCGAACCCGTCTTCAACCTTCCGGCCAAGTGGATCCCCAGCGACATGCGGACCGACGCCCTGGGCCTTTCAGGGATCACCGTGGTCGACCGGGCCTCGGCGATCGTCACCCACCTCGGCGACGTCGCCTCTACCCACGCCGGAGAGCTGCTCTCGATGCAGCAGGTCCAGACCTTCCTCGACGTCTGCAAGGCATCCGACAAGGTCGCGGTCGACGAGATGGCGGCTGCCCAAGTCACGGTGTCCGACCTTCACCGCGTGCTGGTCTCCCTGCTCGACCAGGGGGTGCCCATCTCCGACATGGTGCGCATCATCGAGGCCGTGACCGAGAGGGCGCGCGACGCCAAGGTCCACGAGGCCATGGTCGAAGCAGCGCGCCGCGCCCTCGGGCCAGCGATCTCGGCGCAGCACGCACGAGACGGCGTGCTCCGGGTCGTCACGATCGACGTGGCGTTCGAACGCCAGCTCGCAGCAGGGATCCGGGTCGCTAGCGGAGAGTCGGAGCTCGTCGTCGACCCATCCGTCGCCGAGCACCTCGTGGCCCGCGCTCGTGCGCTGTTCGAGCAGGCGATGCACGAGGGGACCGAGCCCGTGCTCCTTGTCTCGGGTCCGCTCAGACCTGCACTGCAGCGGCTGTTCGCAGCCGCGCTCCGGCAGATGGACGTCCTCTCCGTCGACGAGGTGTCGAGGAACATCCGGATCGAGCGCGTGGGGGTGGTGAGCGGTGCTGCAGTCGTTGCAGCGTGACGAGACGAAGGCGAAGCTCCGCCAAGTGGTCTGCGCGGGCCGCGACCGCGAGCAGGCGATGCGCGAGGTGATGCGCAGCTACCACCCTTGGCAGATCGTCTCGGCCGAGCCCGGGCTCGTCGGCGGGATCCTCGGGTTCTTCCGGCACGAAGCCCTCGTGATCACGGTCGACGAGTCCGCGCGGCCTCCGTCCGAGTCGGCGCCTTCGGAGCTGGTCGACGCGTTCTTGGGGGAGACCCGAGACGATGTCGTGCTCGGGAGCACGAGCGTTGGCCGGCCTGCCGCCGCAGCGGACACGTCCTTCAGCCAGGTCCTCGCAGAGGTGGTGAGCTCCTTGGGTGAGGAACCCGGGGAGTACCGGCCCGGCCAGTCGCACGTACGGACCTCTGCTCGAGCTGCGACGGACGCCATTCCCCGACATGAGCCCCTCGCAGGACACGACGTTCCCTTCCGGTGGGCGCTGGCCTGCGACACGGCACGCTCGTGCGGCGTTCCCGACGCCCTCATCCCCTCGGAAGTCCCCGAGGGCGAGCTGCCCCAGCTCCAGAGCGTGTTCTGCCGTCTCCCCACCCCCCCGCCGCTCCCCCGGACGAGCGGCGGGCTCGTGGCAGTCGTCGGGGCATCCGCGCGAGACGGCGGCGCGCTCTTCGGGCTTCTCGAGATGGCCAGTTCGGTGCGCCCGACCGCGCAGGCGATCGCCGAGACGCTCGGCTCAGACACCGCAGACATCGCGGTCGTGTGCATGCGGATGCCCGATCGAGCAGTCTCTTCGGGTTTGCTTGCACGCAGCCCGGCAGAGGTGGCGTCCTTCGCGCCCGGGTGGCGCAGGGACAAGGTGGGCATCGCCTCGGTCTACGCCCCGGCACTCGGTGAAGACCAGCACTGGGCCCGCGAAGTCCTGCGGGCCATGCGCCCATCGTCAGTCGTCGCCGTCGTGTCAGCAACCACGAAGCCTGAGGATGTCGCGAGATGGGTGCGCGAGATCGGAGGCGCCGATGCGCTCGCGCTCGTCGACGTGCGGCGAAGCTGCACTCCCGCGGCAGTGCTGTCAATCGGGATCCCCGTGCTCAGCCTCGATGGCGAGCCGGCGACGCCGCCCTGCTGGGCAGGGGTGTGCGCAGCGAGCTGCTCCTGATGGGCGTCCGGCGACCCGAGCTCGTGCTGGCAGCGGCGATCGCGGTCTCGCTCCCGATGCTGCCATCCTTCTCGAGCGGGGCGATCAGCCCCCCGGCCGTCTTGGTGCGCTTCGCCATCGCGCTCGCCTTGTGCTGGGCTCTCGGAGCAGTGATCGAGCGGGTGTACGACTCCTACGCGCGCCAGGCGCGCAACGCCGCGATCAGAAAGCAGCTCGAAGAGGCTCGTCGTCGCAACGAGGGCGATTGACCCGGGGGTGGTCGCCGCCGAGGTCGACCTCTGTGCCTGCTCCGGCGGCCGCCATGTTCGCGGCGACGAGCGCCTCCCAGAGCTCCTTTCGGTACACCCGAAGCCCGGGTGCGTCGATGCCGAGACGGACGCAGCTCCTGGCCAAACGAATCAAGGCGAGGCGCAGCTGCGCGCCGACCGCCTCCCCTCCGAGGGTGAGGCAAGGATGGCCGCGCTCGGTCGGTCCGACGCCCAGCTCGAGTCCTTCACCGACCTTGGCCACTTGCCCAGGGCGGCAGAGGAACGAGAACGTCGCGTGGTTGGCCACCGAGAGGTGGCCGCGGCTGGCGACCTCGATACGCACCTCGTGGTCGTCGACCCATGCCCTGAGCGGTGCGCCGACCTCGAGGCGGAGCTCCTCGGCAGACAGCGCCGTCGCGCCGAGGAGGACCGAAGGGCTGATCCTCCCCCCTGCGATCCTCAGCCACACCGTCTGGTGCGTCGCCCTGAGGAACGAGATGTCGATATCGCCCTCGACGTAGATCGACTCCCCGGGGCGGCGGTTCAAGACGAGCACGAAGAGGGTCCCTTCTCGCTGCGGTGCCCGGCTGCGCGCGCTGTTGGGCGTTCTGCTGTCCGCTCGGCTGTCCAACGAGCGCTCCCGGCGTCCACCGGCACCATGAAGCCGAAGCCGCAGTCGTCCTCGAGCACCACCTGGGACGCGAGGCCGAGCTTTCGGTTGATGACGATCGGCGCTCGCAAGTTCACGACCGGAGACGGCACGTCACGCCTTCGGACGATCGCGAGGGTCTGGACCTCTGAGGGATCCGCCACTTCTCCGAGGCGGAGCTCGACCACGTCACGCTCGGGCACGGCGTAGACGTAGTCGGCGAAGACGAGCCCTGGGGGCACGACGACGAAATTGAGCCCTGGCACGTCGAGCGACACCAAGGACGCGAAGGGCTCGTAATGCAGCCCGAGCGGCCTCACGGCGTAGCGACGAGAGCGTTCGAATGCGATGATCGGGCGCACGAACGAGAGCACCGGTTCCGCCGGCTCCACGTCCGCGTGGCCCTCGTGGGCCAGGCTCTTCGGAGAGGTCTCGAGCGCCATCTTCTTCTCCTACAGGTAGGTGAGCAGCGACTCTGCGTTCAGCTGCGAGGTGACGTACAGCGCGGCTTTGTAGGCAGTCTGTTGCGCCTGCAGATTCGTGATCGCCTGGGCCATTGTCACGTCCTGGGCCGCCGAGAGCTCCTGCTCGAACGATGTGACGGCCGCGGACGCCTGCTCGGCGAAGCCCTGGATCGCCTGCTGGTCGGCACCGAGCTGGCCGGCCTGTGCTTCTACGGTGCTCATGGCGGTCTGCAGCGCGCTGAGCCCTGTGGTCGCAGCCTTCGAGATCGACGCGGATGTACCCTTTGCCAGGTCGGCGGCAATCGTCGCGAGGATCCCGGTCTTGGCGAGGAGACCTGTCGGTCCTGTCGTGCCGAAGACCGCGGGGCCCGTGACCGAGACGGCGACTTGGGTCGCGGGGGCGACCGTCCGAGTCGGCGCTGCGCCGGCGCCGACGTAGGTGCCTGTGGTGCTGTAGGCGTGCCTGGGTGTGCCCGTGCCCGAGAAGATCGCCTGGCCGGCGTATTGGGTGTTGGCGAGGTCGATCAGCTGGGTCCTGGCACTCTCGACCGCCGTCGAGACGCCGGCCACCGTCGCTTGGCTGCCCGTCGCCTCATCACCGGTGAGCCCTTCGAGTGTCGTCGCGACCTGCTGGAGCACGCGCATCACCGAGCTCACCGTCGCGTTCGCCAGCGACAGCCGGCTCGCCCCGTCCTGGGCGTTCGCGGAGTACTGCCGCGCGCGGGCAACGGCGGCTCCGAGCTGCAAGATGTTGGCTGCCTGCGCGGGATTGTCCGAGGGCAGGCTGACGGCCCGGCCGGTGGCGATCTGTGTCTCGGAGGTCGCGATCTGCGCCTGGTTGGACCGCAAGTCCTGCTGGAGCGACGCGGCAAGGACGCTCGGGGTGACGACGATCGGAGTCGCGGCGACGCTCATGCGATCGCCTGCTCGAGCGATTGGACCGTCGAGCTGACGATGCTGACCAGCTTCGCCGACGCCTCGAAGTTCTGCTGGTCGGTGAGAAGCTGGGTCATCTGCTCTGTGATGTCGACCCCGCTCACCGCTTGAAGGGCCATCTTGGCCTGGGTGGCGACCGCTGTCGCGGCCGCAAGCTGGTTGTTCGCACTCTGCGTGTCGGTGCCGATGTTCTGGACGAGGGTGCGGTAGGTCGCGTCCGGCCCTTTCGGTGTTGTCGCAAGTTCGGCCATCGCCTGCGCGTTGGCGCCGTTGTTGACCGCAGCCGATGGTGTCGGAGTTCCCGAGGCGGCCAGGAGCGAGGGGTCGGCGACGACCGGGGCCGCCACCGAGAGGCCCGAAGCCCCTGTCCCCACGAAGAGAGGATGTGTCGCTCCTGAGGCTCCTGTCGCCGTGTACCCCTTGGCAAGCTGTGCGTTGACGACGTTCTTCAGCGTTGTGGCGACGGCATCGAGCTCCGAGCGGTAGGCGGGAAGGTAGCGGTTGATCGCAGAGAGCAGCCCGGCGACCGACCCAGCCGTGGCCGGCACCGTCACCGTCGGCGATGTGGCGAGCACGATCGCAGTGCTCGGCGGTGTGCCCTGCTTGGCGAGCACCAAGGACGCGGCGGTCGCTTCCTGGACGACCGTGACCCCGCCGATCGAGATGGTCGCCGTCCCGTCGGCCTGAAGGCGGGTGCTCACGCCCGAGAGCTGCGCGAGTGTCCCGATGACCTGCCGGAGCTGGTCTTCGAGCTCGTTGGCGTTGCCGGGGTTCACGCTCTGGGTGATCGCCTGGTTCAACGATGCCGCTTTGCCCAGCAGCGTGTTCACCTGGGCGATCTGGTCCGAGAGCTGCGCGTTGACGTTCGACGTGATCTGCGCGAGCTGGGAAGCGGCCTGATGCAAGCTCACGACGAGGCTCTGGGCATTGTCGATCGTCTGGATCCGTGGCGCGCTCGCAGAGGGGCTCTGTGCGATCGAGTCCCAGCTGTTCCAGAACGCGGACAGCTCCTCGGAGATGCTGCTGCCCGCTGTGACCGATGTCGTCTGGGATGGGGCACTGATCGGGAAGAGAGTCTCCGCCGACCTGAGCGTCTGCTGGAGGGCGCTCAGGCCGGACAGCGCACCCTGAGCCTGCCATGTGTTGGTGGACAGGATGACGTTCGTCGCCTGGGAGATCGTGCTGACCTCTACGCCGTCGCCGGACCCGGTGCCGCCAGGCCCCGGCACGGTGCTCAGGACCGGCGTCTCCGCGACATAGCCGGGGGTCTGGGCGTTGGCGATGTTCTGCGCGATCGTGTCGATCGCAGTCGTCTCGGCGGCGATCGACGACGCGGCGATGCTGAGGCCCTGTGTCATCGTCAGACCCTCGTGTTCACGAGCCCGATACTGCCGGTCACCGGTCCTTCTCCTCCGGTCTGGTCGTAGCCGACCGGGGCCTCGCCGCCGATCATCGTGAGGGCCGTGTCGAGCGTCGAGACGAGCCTGCGGAGGATCTGGTTGCAGGCCCGTCCGAGCTCGTCGGCCTGCCTTGCCCATTGCTCGATGGCCTCACGGTGCCTGGCGAAGACGAAGTCCCACGGTTCCGGAGCAGCCACGCCGACCTCCCGCAGCGTCGACTCCGGTGACAGCCCGAGGCTCACCGCCGCGTCGACGAGAGACGAGCGGAATTCCCGGTCGGTCTGCTGCAGGGCCCCCAGGGCATGCGCGAGGTCGGCGTTGGACTCCGGAAGCCACTCCTGCTTGCCGGCAGTGACGACCGCTCTCAGCACCTCGAACCTGAAGCAGGCGTGCCGAAGAGCATCGAGCTGCCTCTCGATACGCGAGGACAGGCGCTCGAGAGGCCTGGCATCCACGGGGTCCACGGTGCTCTTATCGGCACGAACGAGCGAATGGTGAAGCCATCCGAGCCGATTCCTCGATCACTGCACCACGAAGCTCGTGAAGTAGACGGCGGTCACCTGAGGTGCCGCCCCGTCGACCGTCCCAAGCACGTGCTGGAACGAGCTCAGCAGCTGGTGCTGGAGCTTCGCGCGTGTGACCACGTTCAGGAGCTGCTGGGAGCTCCAGCTCGACAGGTCGTCGATCGCCACGTTCTTGAGCTCTGGCTCGTCCTGCTCGACCACCTTCTCGCTCGCAGGCTTGGTCAGCTGCAGATCGATGCCGGCCTGGACCAGCTGCCCATTGTCGGTGTTCACGGTGAACGTCCCGAGCGCGAGCGCCTGGCCGGCGGGGACCGGCTGGCCGGGTCGGTAGTGGGGCACGAGGAGCTTCGACTTGAGCACGTACGCAGCTCCCAGCAGGATGACCGCTGCGGCGAAGATCACGACGAGCTTCTTCCGGCTCTTCTGGGGTGGGTCCACCTGAGACCTGTCTGCGGCCTTCGGGCCCGCGGGTCCGGCGGAAGCACCGGCCCCGGGCCGCCGAGCGGGCATGGTCATGGAGCGGTCACCTTCTCTGTCGATGTCGCACCCGGCGCCGGGATTGTTGTCGCGAGGACGACCACGTCGATACGGCGATTCTGCGCTCGACCCGCCGCGGTGGCATTCGACGCCACCGGATGCGTTGTGCCGAACCCGACCGCCGAAAGCCGCGTCGGTGTGATCCTGTCGACTGTCTCGAGGCGCACCACGGCAGCGGCCGCCCGTGCTCCCGACAGCTCCCAGTTCGACACGTAGGGCCCTCCGGTGATCGGAACGTTGTCGGTGTACCCCTGCACCTCTACGTGGTTCGTCACCGTGCTGACCACCGCCCCGATCGTGTCGATGACCTTGTCACCGGTTGGCTGCAATGTCGCCTTGTCGGTCGCGAAGTACGCCTTGTCGGCGAAGATCTCCACCACCACCCCTTGCTCGGTACGCGACACGCTCGTGACCGAGGAAAGACCTGCCTCCGCCAGGTGCTGGGAGAGCTCGGCTTGGATCTTTGTGAGGTCGGAGTGCGCACTCTGCGTCGTAGGAGTGCTCTTCGAGATGATCTTGCTCGTCGACGTTGTGATCGTGGGCGCTGCCGAGAGCGCGTTCACTCGTGGAAGGAGGCCACTCTGGCTGGTCTGCTGGACCACGTTGTTGAACGACTGGGTAATGCCCATCTTGAACGCCATGAACTTCTTCGCATTGATCGTCGAGATCGCGAAGAGGATGATGAACAGCGCCAGGAGAAGGGTGATCATGTCGCTGTAGGTGAGGAGCCACCTGCCCATCCCCGCAGCTTCGTGCCCTCCTGCAGTCTGCGCTGCACGCCGGCGGCGCGCACGATGGCGGCCGGTTTCGTAGGCCGCGGCATCTGGATGCCTGCCCTCTCCACGTCCCGCGTGGTGCTTCTGTGATGGCGTGGTCACGCCGCCTCCTGGCCGTTGACCGCCGTGCTCTCCCTGGACCCAGCGGGAAGGAAGGTTTCCATCCGCGCCCGCACCATGCGGCTCGTGTTGCCGTTCTGGATCGCGAGGAGGCCTTCGGTCTGCATCGTCTTCACCTGCGTCTCGACGCCGCTGATGCGCTGGAGCTTGTTGGCGATGGGGAGCCAGAAGACGTTGGCGGCGAGCACGCCCCACAGCGTCGCGGTGAACGCCGAGGCGATCCCTGGACCGAGCGCTCCGGGATTGGAGAGATGCCCGAGGACGGTGATGAGCCCGATGACGGTCCCGAGGATGCCGAGAGTCGGTGAGAACCCCCCCATGTCCGTGAAGAACTTGATGCCCTTGCGATGGCGTTCCTCCATCGCGGCGATCTCGCTCTCGAGGATGTCACGGATCTCCATTGTGCTGACGCCGTCGACGATCAACTGCACGCCGAGCTGCAGGAAGCTGTCGTCCAGGTCCTTCACGTAGCTGTCCAGCCCGAGCAGTCCCTCCTTGGACTTGGCGACCTGGGCAAGCTCGACCACCGTGTCGATGGACGAGTCGAGGTCGACGACGTCACGACCCATCGCCTGCTTGAAGATCACCTTGAGACCCTTGACGTCCCGCTTCAGGAGACCTGCGACAGAGACGCTGATGGTCCCACCGAACACCAGGATCAGTGGCGCAGGTTTGAAGAGCGCCGCCGGCCCGCCCCCGTCCATGATCATCGCCAGGAAGATGCATGCGAGAGCCACGCCGATCGCGAGCGGGGTGAGCTTGTCCTTCATCGTTCCTCCGGGTCGCGTCGCTTCGCTCGAGAGCCGGAGGGATGCGCATGGCGTGAATGCGCGTGTGGATGGGCAACGCCGGCCAGCACGGCGGCTACCTGTGGCCCGTATCGTCGGGCGCGGGGGCGTCGGCCAGGTCCGTTCTCCTGTCGAACCGCAGCACGTCGCCCCTCGTCACGCTGGCCTCCTCCCCGGGTCGCATGACTGAGAGCTGCCTGGCCCGCGAGTCGATCCGCTTGGCGAGGACCTGGGTCTCTGCATGCTCGAGCCGGACCCGCCGTGCGATCTCTGTCGCCGACTCGGCGACGATGTACCGGGTGCCGGTCGTCAAGATGATCCGCGTCTCCGAACCGACCTCGACCTTCTCGATGAGATCCTCGTTGAGGGCGAAGCTCTCTCCCTTGAGCGTGCTCAAGACGATCATCCGTGGTCTCCTCTGCATCGCAAGCGTCCGTGCTTGCGGGTCCACGGGGTACATCGGCTCTCCGCCGAGCGACCTTGAATGTCGGTCGCAGCCGACGGCGGTCGATCCGCCGAAGGGTGTCGCGACGTCCGCCTCAGCCGAAAGTGGCAGGGACCATCGTGCAGAGGCGCTTCAACGCGACCATGCGGATCTGGCATACGCGGCTCTCGGTGATCCCGCCCAGGTACTGCCCGATCTGTGCCAGCGTCATCTCCGCTCCGAAGCTGAGCGCGACCACCGTGCGCTCTCGTTCCGGCAGGGCATCGATCGCCTCACGGACCTGCTGGCGTCGTTCTCGCCCGACGTAGGCCTCGAACGGCTCGTCTTCGCCTCGACCTCGTGCGACCTCGTCGAGATCGTATGTCTCGAGGTGTGAGATGTCCGCGTCGGCGATCGCCTTCTTCACCGACCTGTACGTGTCGACGGGGAGGTCGAGCGCCTCGGCCTCCTCCGCCTCGCTAGGGGCTCGCCCGCGAGCATTCCATAGGTGGTTGCGCACCTCGTGGATCTCTCGAGCCTTGCGCCGGACACTCCGCGACGCCCAGTCCTCGGAGCGCACCCCGTCCATGATGGCGCCCTTGATGAGGTGCGTCGCGAAGGTCGCGAAGCGTACGCCGCGCTCGACGTCGAAACGATCCACGGCCTTGATCAGACCTTCGGCTCCGTAGCTCTGGAGGTCACCGAGCGGCGGCGCCTGGTACGAGAGCCGCATCCTGATCTGCTTGGCCTCGTACTTGACGAGCGGCCAGTACCGGGAGATGAGCTCCTGTCGGGCGTGCCAGTCCCCCCGGTGCTTGTAGGCGTCCCAGAGCCGTGCGAGCTCGTCGTCATCTGGTCGCGGCTCGGCAGCATGCCGCGCCTGGTCCGTGTGCGCCATCGCCATCCCCATCCCCTCCGGCTCTTTCCTGCGGTCCTACCGGTCTCCATCCCCCGATGGATATTCTTATCTTACTCCCATACGGGGTGTATCACCATTGGGCGCAGGAGCCCGGAGGCAACCAGCGGTCTGGTCGGCACGGAGCCAAGTGGCCAGTGCGCCCGCGGGCCGCGCCGGAGAGAAGAGGTAGCCCTGGCCGAGCTCGCACCCGAGCTCGACCAGGTGCTCGCGCTGGGCCGCGGTGGTGATGCCTTCGGCGATGACGACCATGTCGAGGCGGCGTCCAAGGGTCATGATGGTCTCGAGCATCATGTCCGTGGACGCCCTGGGGTGCTCTGGGCTGACGAAGGAGCGGTCGATCTTGAGGATCGACGGGCGAAACTGCGCCAGGCGCGACAGGGACGAGTGGCCGGTGCCGAAGTCGTCCATCGCAACGCGGACTCCTCGAGCTCGGAGGTCTTCGAGAACGATCGGTGCCACCTCTGCGTTGCGAAGAAGCGTGCTCTCGGTGACCTCGATCACGAGCCGAGCCGGTGGCAGCCCGCTTCCGGCCAAGAGCTCGGCGACCTCGGCGGTGAAGCCCGGGGCGAAGAGCTGGCGTGGAGAGACGTTGACCGCGACGCAGAGCGGACTGCCCTCCGGGCCGATCGATGGCCAGCCGGACGCCTCCTTGGTCGCTGCTTCCAGCGCGAACCTGCCGAGCTCCAGGATGTGCCCGTTGCGCTCGGCAAGGGCGATGAAGGTGCTGGGCGGGACGGCACCCCTCCACCTGCGCTCCCAGCGCATCAGCGCCTCGAAGCCTGCGGTCCTCCCGGACCGGAGCTCGACGATGGGCTGGTAGTGCATCGAGATCTCGCCGCGCTCGAGCGCGCGGCCAAGAGCCTGGTCGAGCTCGAAGTGGTTGGCGACCTCCTCTCGCATCGTGCCCGTGAAGAGGACGGCACGTCCCTTGCGATGGCGCTTGGCCTCGTACAGCGCGATGTCGGCGTTGCGCAGTACAGCTTCGGCGCTCTCCGAAGAGGTACCGGCTCGCACCAACGCCGGGTCGAGGACGGCAACGCCGACGCTGGCGCGCTGCTCGAGCACGTGCCCCGCGACCCGGAAGGGATCGTCGAAGGCAGCGAGGAGCCGGGCCGCGAGCCGCTCTCCAGCCGCCGGCGAGTCGAGACCTGACGCGAGGCAGAGGAACTCGTCCCCACCGAACCGCGACAGGGTGTCGGTCGAGCGGACCGCCCCCTGAAGACGGCCTGCCACAGCGATCAACAGCTCGTCGCCGGCTCGGTGCCCGAGGGTGTCGTTGACACGTTTGAAGTTGTCCAGGTCGAGGAGCAGGACAGCAAGGAGGGATCCCTCGCACGGTGCTCCGAGGAGACCCGCAAGCTCCTCTTCGAAGAGGCGGCGGTTCGCGAGGCCGGTCAGCGGGTCGTGGCGAGCCTGGTGGTTGAGCTCGGACGTCAGCCGGTGCTGGTTCGTCACATCGTGGATCGAGCAGACGAAGTATGCGATCGCCCCGCTCTCCTCCCTCGCGACGGACTTCTGGACGGTGACCCAGACCAGATGCCCGTCCTTGTGCCGGTAGCGCTTGGTGTAGATCGCCTGGGGGAGATCGCCAGCGAGCAGCCGGGCATGTGCCTCCTCGCCCTTGCGACGGTCTTCGGGGATCGTGAACGCGGCGGCGGTTCCACCCACGAGCTCTTCCTCGCCGTAGCCGATGAGCTCGCAGAACGCACGGTTCGCCCCGAGGATGCGATCGTCGAGATCCGCGAGGACGATGCCCGACATCGTGCTCTCGTAGATGACCCGGAAGCGTTGCTCACTCGCGGCAAGGGCCTGCTCGGCCGCGCGCCGGGGACGGTCGTCGCGTACGTCGACGAACAGCCATGGAGACCCGTCGAGCTGGATCGGACGGAGCAGCACTTCCACAGGGATCTCCTCGCCGTCGCCGCGAAGGAGGGCCCCGTTCCAAGACGCCTGTTCCCGGGACTCCGTCGACGTGACTGCGGCCCCGGTCGTTGCCACGCCCGGGAGCAGCGGCCAAAGGCTCTTCCCTACGAGATCGCTGCGGGTGCGGTCGGCCAGCATCTCGAGCTGGCCGTTGACGAATCGAATCACCCCCGCCTGGTCGGCGAGAGCAATCCCGTCGGGGATCATGCCGACGAGGCGGCGCCACGACAGCGGATGGCCGTCCACGTATGCCGCGATGCGCGAGCGCTCCTCTGCCAGCCTGCGTTCCATCTCACGGCGGCTGCGCTCGTAGCGGTCCCCGAGGTGCACTGCACAGACGTTGACCATGACCAGCGTGGCGAGCCCGGCCCAACGAGCGAGCGGGGCGTGGGTGACGAAGAGCTCGTTCGGCATGGCTGCTGCCGTGGCCTCGAGGGAGGTCGCGAGCGCGCCGACCAGTCCGAACGCGGTTCCGGCATAGATCACCGGCAAGAAGATCAGGAGGTACCAGACGAAGCCGGGAACGGGAATGAGCCTGGCGTTCTGCGCGAGGTCGGCAAGCGCCTGAACGCCGATCACGCCGAGCACGAGACTCTGCGAGTACCAGAAGCGACGGTCGCGAAGCGGGGGATGCGCGAGATTGGTGAGGAGCGCGCGCAGCGTCGCCGACGTGGCCTCGCCCTGCGGCGCGCAGGGAGCGCCGGGCCTCGCCTCCTCATCGACGTGGAGGGGCGTGGCCTCGTCGAGATGGACGGGAGTGCCTTCGTCGAGTTGGACGGGAGTGCCTTCGTCGAGTTGGACGGGAGTGCCTTCGTCGAGGTGCCCGATCACGAACGGCGTGTCGGAGACGAGCGCGAGCACCGCTTCGGCCTCGCTCTCGAAGCTGTGCGCTCCAGCCACTTCGGTCACTTGCTCCCCCGTAGGCGCGGCGGCGAGGCGCAAGGCGGCCGCATCTTGGCTCGTTCCCTCTCTTCGGCACTCTCGCGGATCGACTTGAGCGCTGCTCCCTGGGCGGACGGCCATGAAGCCGACGCCGAGGGGCCCACCGTCCCAGGGTCAGAGCTGACCTCTTCAGTCGTCCATCGCCTGTCCTGAGGACCCCAGGTTCGACCTGCGCATCGCCGAGACGCCCGGCGAGATGAATGCCATCGTCCGGAGAGAAGTCCTCGAAGATGTCCGGGGGGCCCCGCTCCCACGAGATGCCGAGCCGGCCGAGCGGCCCCACGATATCCGGCCGGTCGAGCCGGCTTCTGGCACGGAGCTGCCGTACGCGAGCTCGCCCAGCTCGTTCTCGAGCGGAAGATGAGCGCTTACCGCGCGGGAGACCCCTGCACCGAGGATCGCAACCGCGCTCTGCATCGCGTCTCCTCACCGCGTCGGAGATCGCAGGATGGCGGCCGCCATACCTCTCGCCGACGAGCGACCGAGACATCCGACCAGCCCCGACGGGGGGCTCGGCACGGACAGCACCTTCAAGCGCCTGGGCAGAGGATCAGAGGACGCTCACGCTCTCCGCGTCGCTGTTTCGACCGGTGAGGGTCAGGAGTAGCGAGGCGGCGTTCGGGCGACGACCAGCGAGAGCGCCGGCAAGCTCGCAGCACGCGGCGATCGCTGGTGCGAGTGCTGCTGGCGGCACCATGTCGAGGGATCGGGCGAGATCCAGGCTGTGGACGGTCAGCTCGAAGGTCCGGGTCGGCAGGTACGTGGCGAGCGTCATCGTCCCAGCAGGCGTGGCAAGGAGACTCTCATCAGGGCTGGCATCGACGAGGCCGAGCACCCGCTGGGCCAAGTCGCGCACCGCATTGGCAGGGTCGTCGCCCAGCTCAGCACCCGCCTGGCGGCCACGTTCGGCAATCGCCGCGTCCTGCCGCATGCGTTCCTCGGCGTCGGTACCGTCGCCGAGGACGGACAGGAAGTACTCGACGGGTCCGGTGAGGACGGGGCTGCCGGCGGGCTGGGCGAGGTAGGTCTCGACGGTGAAAAGCGCGCGGGTGGTGTGGCCGACCAGGGCACGCATGTCCCAGACGCCGAGACCGGGAAGCGCCCACTGGTCGGGTCGAACCCGACTGACCAGGTCGACGAACGCCCCAGCTGCAGCCCCGAAGCAGCGACGGCTCTCGTTGGTGCTCACATCATGAATGCTAGTAGTGATGTGAGAAGCTCTTCACGCATGGACGCCTCTGAGGGCAGCCAAGGCGACGACCTTCCGGGCTGGGAGCTCCATGTCCGCGTCTCCTCGGGGCGGGTGTGCTTGGCGTCCTGCGCGACCAGCGCACCAGCGCCGAGCGGCCCTTCCCTTGGCTGAAGGACCCCGCGACGACCGGGATCACCCGAGGGTGGTGCCGCGCGCCCGGCTCCATCACGAGATGCCGGACCTCCCTCGGCGGCTCGCCCATAGGCGGCGACGGTCCCGGGCCGGTCCGGATGACGGAGCTGACGCCGAGAGCCGACCTGCCCGTCGAGGCACCAGCCGTCAGGTCCCAGGGTGCGGATGACGTCGCGTACCATCACGCGCTGCAAGCACGAGGGCGATGTGACGATCTCCCTCGCGCGGTCGCCCTCATGGCGTGACCGCTGTCCCCACAGTTCGCGCCATGGATGTGACCGCCGGCGAAAGTCCGTGGCAGTCGGATCGGCGCCCCCGGCAGGAGCCGGGCCAGTCCTCCGACGGGTCGTGCGGGTAAGAGGGCGGCTGCTCCTGACCCAACGGTGCCCTCGAGCCTCCAAGCCGGGCGAGACATTACATCTGCCAGGCGGCAGTGCCACCTTCATCCAGACCGCGAGTCGTATGGCCACGCCCTCTGTGGTCAGGTAGGCCTCGGCCACAAGTGGTCGTAGCAGTGGTGCGACCCCAACAGCGATCCCGCACGTCGCCCCTGGTCAAGCGCTCGATTGAATGATGGGACGCAATACTTGCCTCCCTTGCCGGGTTGCCTATGACCAGCAACATGGCACTTTCAAGCAAGGCATGCTGAAATGTCAGCAAGCCTTGCTTGAGATGGTACAATTGCCGGTGACAGGCAAGGAGGCAAGGTGCCAGCAACCCAGAAGGGCGAACGAGAGATCCTCGACGCCGCCGTCAAAATCCTCAGCCGGCGCCTGCCCCCGAACTGGGTCGCTGAACAGGCTGCCCAGGGGGATTCCGACATCGCCGACCTGGTCATCAAGACGCCCAGTAATCAGGGCCAGGCACTGTTCCTAGTCGAGGTCAAGACGGACGTCTCCCCCCGAGACGTCGAGGCGCTCATGAACGGCCCTTGGCGGAAGTCGTGGCGGCGACGGATGGGAAACCAACCGATCCTCCTCGTCGCCCCCTACATCGGCCCGAGAGTCCGCGAGCTCCTCATCGAGGAGAGCATTAGCTACCTCGACCTCACCGGCAACGCTCGAATCAGCAGCGACCATCCCGGAGTCTTCATCGAGGTCCGGGGCGCGACGCACGACCCGCGCTCCACCAAGCCGCGGGCAGCCATTCGGGGAGCGAAGGCGGGGGCGGTCGTGCGCGTCCTCGTCGATGCGGCACCGCCGTACACGGGTGCCGAGATCGCAAGGATCGCCAACGTCAACGAGGGATACCTCTCCCGAATCCTCGACACCCTGGCTGACGAGGGTCTCATCGACCGCGAACGGTCAGGACCGGTGACTCGAGTCGACTGGCCGGCGCTGCTGCGACGGCGATCCCAGGCGCTCGACCTGTTCCGCCCCGCCGGTACCTACCGCTACGTCGCACGCCAGGGCGCCTCCGCACTGCTCGACCGACTGCGCAGCAGGACTCCGTCGGGCACAAGACTGCCTACGGTCACGGGTTCCTTCGCCGCCGCCAGGCTCGCGCCGATCGCCGCGCCGACGCTCCTCGTCCTCTACACGCCGAATCCGCTGGATCTTGGATCGGAACTCGAGCTGCTGCCGGCCGAAGTCGGAGCCGACACGGTCCTCATCCGGCCAGACAATGAGGTCGCTTTCGCGAGGTCGGAGCGAGACGGCGGGGTCGCCTGGGCAGCTCCGAGCCAGGTCGCCATCGACTGCTTGACTGGGACCGGCCGGATGCCCTCTGAGGGAGACGCGCTCATCGCCTGGATGCAAGACCACGAGGATCGCTGGCGCTACCCGACGATCCAGGGACTACCCGCCAACGCGTCTCTCACGGAGGCCTGAGCTCGTGACGGACGCGGCCCCCGAGTACGTCGCTGCTCGGACGGTCTTGCTCGACGTCCTTGAAGCACTCGGCTCGCAGCGTGAGGCGGTCATCGTCGTCGGTGCTCAGGCGATCTACATGCACACGGAGGACGGCGGCATCACGGGTTACGCCCCGTACACCACCGACGCAGACCTGGCCCTGGCTCCGTCCCGGCTCGCCGACGAGCCTCTCATCGAAAAGCTCCTGAAAGACGCCAACTTCGAGCAGAAGAGCGACCCCGGCATCTGGTGGAAGACCATCGACATCGATGGCACGCCGGCGGACATCGAAGTCGACATCATGGTGCCAGTGCATTTCGCCCGAACGGGTGGGCGACGCAGCGCCAGGCTCCCACCTCACGACAAGATGATCGCCCGCAAGGCGATCGGGTTGGAAGGCTCGATCCTTGACCACGATCTCATGGAAGTCGTCGCTCTCGATCGCACCGACTCCCGCCAGTTCACCGTCCGAGTGGCAGGACCGGCGGCGCTGATCGTCGCCAAGGTCTACAAGCTCCGAGACCGGCTGGCCGAAGGCAGGCTTGATCGCATCGCCGACAAGGATGCCGCCGACGTGTATCGGCTCATGCTCGCCGTCCCGCTTCGCGAGTTTCTGCGCCGGCTACGACCAGTCATGGACCATGAGACCGCAGGCCCAGTCTGTCGCGAGGCGATCGAGTTGATGGAGCAGCTCTTCGGCTCGCGGAGCGCAGATGGCGTCCGCATGGCACGCGATGCCCTTCGTATCGCCGTGCCGCCGGAACGGGTGATCGACGTGTGTACCCGCTTCACCCGCCAGCTGCGCGAGGCGACGGTGGACGGCTGAGAGCGCCACCCGCCTCCTCGGCCAGCTCGACCACCGCGCCACCGCCAAGCACGCTGCCAAGATCGACGCACCGCGCCGTTCCCTCGAGGAGATCATCGACCGTCAGGACCGCCTCATCCGAGCGCTCGAGTCCCATGACGACCACACCGGCACGATCTTCACTCGCGTCCGCTACCGCCTCGGCGAGCTCGACGCAGAACGGCATCCCAAACTCGACGGGCTGGCTGAACTTGATGCGGCGAACGTCACTCAAGTCGTTCCGGTCGAACTGCTCGCCGAGCTTCCCGATCCGATGCATCGGCCAGCGCGTCGACGAGCTGGAGGCCGCCTTCGCCGAGCGGCGCGAACGGCTCGTGGCACTCGCCCGAGCCTCGGCGACAGAGGCGCCCACGTTGGCCGACGTCGCCCCGTTGCTCGGTCGCCTGCCGATCCTCGCCGGCTCGCTCGACACGGCGCCACAGGGTGAGCTGCGGGCGCTGTTCGACGCGCTGCAGCTCGACGTCGTGTACCGCCCGGCCGAGAGCGCCCTCGATGTCGCAGCCACCCTCTACGATCTCGGCAGCGAGACCGCCCAGTCCGCCGCACGCGAAAGTACGGAGGACTGGTCGGCGCCCCCGGCAGGGAACCACGCAGATGGGAAACGGCCCGACCTGCGGTTTCGCGGCGAGGACTGACCGTTGAGGCGTCGATCCGGCTTGCTGAGCGCGAGCTGTCTCCGGGGCTCAGCCGCGGGCAGACTCATCAGCGTTAGAAGCCGCGGAGACCCTTGGCCTCCGCCCGACCGCTGCTCGTCCTCGGCGAGGGAACGCTGCGGAGGAGTTGGCGACGTAGACCAGACGTAGACCGGAGTTCGCCAAGAAATCACCGTCGTGTCGCTTGTCGGTCACCTCCCGTTCATCTTGTCGGAATAGACAGACATCTATCCGATAGGTTCGAGGAGGAGCCCAGGTGGCCGAGGGCCTTGTATCCATGACCGATCTGTATCGACCGCTCGACGAGGCCGAGGTGGGCCGCAAGCACTGGCTCACGGTGCTCACCGCCGGTATGGGCTTCTTCACCGACGCCTACGACCTGTTCATCATCGGCACCGTCACGGTCATCCTGACCCCCATCTTCCGCTTGAACACGAACCAGATCTCGTTGCTCAACTCCATCTCTCTCTTGGCGTCGGTGCTCGGAGCGCTCACCTTC